>NZ_JBSFRB010000004.1:0-295331 GCF_053589015.1 Streptomyces sp. NPDC003393
GTCCACCGGAGTGGACCGCCGCCCGCCTGACAGGACTTGGGGGCCTGGACGTGTCCTCGTGGGAGTCCGGGCCGAGGTGTGGCTATCTCGTCGGCTTCTTCCCGGTGACGCCCAGGTGGACCAACAGCGCAAGATTCGGCTTCAGTTCGGCCTGCTTCACGCCCCAGGAGGTGAAGCCCTTCTGATGGGAGGCGACCGCCGCGAGCATCGCGACGAGCGAGCCGGCGATCGCGGCCGGGTTCACGTCCTTGTCGACCTTGCCTTTGGACTGGAGTTCGGCAATCGAATCCGCAAGAGAATTGTTCACCGAGTTCAGGATCTTCATACGGAGCTTGTAGAAACGCTTGTCGCCCTCGGCCGCCCCGAGGTCGACGACGCGCAGGATCGCGTCGTTGCGGCGCCAGAAGTCCAGGAACTCCTCCACCAGTTCCTGTGCCGTCTGCCAGCCGGCCTTTCCGACCCAGGAACGGCCCTGGAGCACCTCCGTCAAGGCGGCGCTCTCACTGGCCATTTGATCGGCGATCTCCAGGACGGCGCCCTCGACGTCCGGGAAGTACTGGTAGAAGGTGGCGGGCGAAGTGCCCGCCTTCCGGGCGACGTCGATCACTTTGACGTCCCGGTACGGGGATGAGCTGAGCATCTCACTGAGGCAGTCGAGCAGCTTCTGCCGGGTCGCCTGCCCGCGGCGCCCGGCCACACGGCCGTCGACGGTACGCACTTGTCCTGTCATGTCGTCAGCTTACCGAGGGGTGATGGGAGCGCGATTCGGCCGACTGCAAATGGGGTGCGGGGGGTGCGGAGGGGCTGGTGTGCCTGGTCTGCGGGGTGCGAGCGATCCCGTTACGTTGAGGACATGGCCGAAAACAGGGCATCCGGATACGCAGAGGGCGTCCCGTGCTGGGCGGACGCGCAGCTGCCCGACGTGGAGGCGGGAAAGCGGTTCTACGGTGAGCTCTTCGGGTGGACCTTCGGGGTGGGGGAGACGTACGGCGACTCCGTCCCGGCCCGGGTGGGCGGGGAGCCGGTCGCGGCGCTCACGCCGAAGACGGACGGCCGGATGCCCACGGTCTGGACGGTGTACTTCTTCACCCCGGACGCCGGGGCGCTGGGCGAACGTATCCGGGTGGCGGGCGGCCAGGTGGTCGGCGGCCCCTGGAGGGTCGGCCGGGCGGGCACGACCACTCTGGCCGCCGACCCGGAGGGCGCCGTGTTCGGCCTGTGGCAGCCCGGCCGGCGACAGGGCTTCGGCAGGCGGCACCAGCCGGGCGCGTTCGACTGGGTCCAGCTGTACACCCGCGACACCGAGGCCGCCGACACCTTCTACGGCGGCCTCTTCCACGAGGCCCTGTTCGGCGCGGACGCCCGCCCGGACTTCGGCCGCGCGGCGGTCGGGGAGGTCTTCCCCGCCGAGATGCCGCCCCACTTCCTCGTCCACTTCCGGGTCGCCGGTCTCGGTGCCGCCCTGGACGCGGTCGCGCGGCTGGGCGGCCGGACGCAGGTGTCACCCTTCGAGACGTCCTACGGGACCGTGGCCGTGGTGGCCGACAATCAGGGGGCGTCCTTGGCCGTACTGGAGAGGTGAGCGGTGGCATACCGGGCGGTAACCGGCGTCTCGGCGGCGGGAGGCAGTCGGTGTGTGGTTGAGTTTTGAATGGTTTGCGGCGAGACATCCCGTTTTGTCGCCGGGTTCGCAACCAGCGCCCCGGCCAGGAAGAATCGGGGTGCGTGCCGCCGCGGCGGTGCGGTGGTGAGACGCTGCACGGGGGCCGCGTGCACACGGAGGTGGCGCGGCTCGTACGGGGAGGTGGCAGGCAAGTGGTGGATCAGCTGACGCAGCACGATCCGCGGCGGATCGGGCCGTTCGAGGTGCTGGGACGGCTGGGGGCCGGCGGCATGGGGCTGGTCTATCTCGCGCGCTCGGCGTCCGGCCGGCGGGTGGCGATCAAGACGGTCCGTACCGAGCTGGCCGAGGACCAGTTGTTCCGGGTGCGCTTCACCCGCGAGGTCGAGGCCGCGCGGGCGGTCTCCGGCTTCTACACGGCCGCGGTCGTCGACGCCGACCCGCGCGCCGCCGTGCCCTGGCTGGCCACCGCCTACGTCCCGGCGCCCTCCCTCGAGGAGATAGTGACCGAGTGCGGGCCGCTCCCGGTGCAGGCCGTGCGCTGGCTGGCGGCGGGTGTGGCCGAGGCGCTTCAGTCCATCCACGGCGCCGGGCTCGTCCACCGCGACCTGAAGCCGTCCAACGTGCTCGTGGTCGAGGACGGGCCCCGCGTGATCGACTTCGGTATCGCGTCCGGCGTCTCGAACACGCGGCTGACCATGACGAACGTCGCCGTCGGCACGCCCGCGTACATGTCTCCCGAGCAGGCCAAGGACTCCCGCAGCGTCACCGGCGCCAGCGACGTCTTCTCGCTCGGCTCCACGCTCGTCTTCGCCGCCACCGGCCACGCCCCCTTCCACGGCGCCAACCCCGTCGAGACGGTCTTCATGCTGTTGCGCGAGGGCCCCGACCTGGAAGGACTCCCGGACGAGCTGCGTCCGCTCATCGAGTCGTGCATGCAGATGGAGGCCACGGCCCGCCCCACCCCGGCCGACCTCCAGGCCCAGCTCGCCCCCCACCTGTTCGGCTCCGGCACCGACGACAGCGGCACCGCCTCGGCCTGGCTGCCCGAGCGGGCGGTCGGGCTCATCGAGTCCCGGCGCGGCGGCCGCCCGGCACCGCAGCCCACCGCGGCCGGCCCGCGCGGCACCGTCCGGCCCCAGGCGCCGCCGCCTCCGCCCTCGCACGACCCGGTCGTCCCGTCGCCCCATGTGCCGCCCCTGCCGGCCGTGCCCGCCCCGGTCGGCGCGCCCGACTCCGGTCCCGTGCGGCTGGCCGGCGCGCAGGTGCCCATCGGGCCCGGTCCGCGCGTCGCCGACGTCCGCGCCGCCGCGGCCGTCAAGGCATCCCCGCCGGAAGCGGCCCTGGCGGCCTCCTGGACCAGGCAGCACGGCGCCCACCACGGCGTCAACGGCGCCGACCCCGCCGTATCGCCGGTCTCGCCGTCACCGTCCGCGCCTTCGGAGGCCGCGACCGGCTGGCGCCCCTGGCGCTTCCGCATGTCCAACGACGTCTGGGGCACCCCGGCCGTCGCCGGCGACCTCGTCTACGTCACCTCCTTCGAGGTGCACGCCCTGGACGTGGCCACCGGCCGCCGCAGCTTCAAGACCCGTGACGTCGCCTGGTCGATGGCCGTGGCGGACGGCCGTATCCACGCCTCCGACGGCCCCACCCTCTTCGCTCTGGACGCCCGCGAGGGCACGGACCTCTGGCGCCTCCAGACGGACGCCTGGGTGTACTCGCTGCGGGCCGACCGGGGCACCGTCGTCACCGGGACCCGCGGCGGCGGCGTCCAGGCCTATGAGGCCGCCGGCGGCCAGAAGCTGTGGGAGATCACCGGCTGCCAGACCGACTTCGAGTCGGCCGAGGCCGGCCCCGCCGTCCACGACGGCACGGTCTACGTCTGGCAGGACGCCCGCCTGCGCGCCCTGGAGGCCCGCACCGGCGAGGAGCGCTGGTCCTACCCCATCGGCGACGCGGCCTCCTGCGGCGGGGTGCCGGTGCGCGTCACCCCCGCCCCGGACGGCTACGTCTACGTCTCGGCCGGCACCCGGGTCCTGGCCATCGACGTGGCCGGCGGCCACGTCCGCTGGCACTTCGAGGCCCCCGCGGTCTTCCTCTGCCCCCCGGCCTTCGCCCCGGGCCCCGCCGTGACCGGCGGCGGGGTCTACCTGGCCGACTACCTCGGCACGGTCTACGCCCTCGACGCCACCGACGGCCGCGACCGCTGGCGCATCGCCACCGAGTCCCGCGCCTCCGTCGAACCGGTTCTGGTCGCGGCCGGCCATGTGCACGTCGGCAGCGGCAAGGGCCTCTACACCCTGGACGCGGTGACCGGGACGCCCAAGTGGCGCTTCCAGGCCGGCGGCGAGATCGTCGGCTCCCCGGCGGTCGCCGACGGCCGTATCCACTTCGGCTCCACCGACCACCTCCTCTACACCCTCAAGGCCGACGACGGCCGCCTGCGCTGGAAGCTGGCGACCGGCGGCGAGATCACCGGCTCCCCGGTGGTCCGGGACGGCGTCGTCTACGCGTGCAGCAAGGACCGGTGCGTGTACGCCCTCGACGCGGAGAAGGGGACGGGCACGGCGCGCACGGCCTGAGCCCGCTGCGGAATGTGGAACTTCCGTGTGGATGTGGGGTGACGGCCGTCGCACGGGTTCACGGAAGGGGCTCGGACGGCGGCCGTCGGTCCAGGTGAACGGCTTGCCTCGTCACCGTCCACGCACAGGACGCTACCGTCTGTGGCATCCACCCGCCATGCGAGGGCCGACGGAAGATCCGGTGCGCCGATATGGTGATCGCATGCAGGTACGGGGGCGCAGACTCAGGTTCACGGCGGTACTGGCGATCGTGGTGCTGGCACTCACGGGCTTCTCCCGGGGCCACGGCCACAGCCACCACAGCGGCGGCGGGGGCGGCGGTTGCAGCAGCTCCCACCAGGACCACGACAGCTCGTCGTCGACGACATCGGGCGGCGGATCGTCCTACGACGACTCGTACGACGACCCCTATGGCGACTCGTCCGGCGACTCCTATGGCGACCCGTCCGGCGACTCCTACGACGACACTTACGGCAGCAGCACGAGCGGCGGCACGAGCGGCGGCTCCTACGACCGCCGCCGGACCCACCGCCCCACCTCCACGCCCTCCGGCGGGAGCAGTGGCACCGCGCTGAAATCGGGGACCGTGAAGCTGATCAGCTGCGCGACCGAGAAGAGGCCGTACGCGACGGTCGAGATCACCAACCCGAACAACCGCACCGCCACGTTCCTGGCCTGGGTCACCTTCTACGACGCCGACGGCGCCTTCCTGGTGAGCGACACGTCCTCCGAAGTCTCCGTACCGGCCAAGGGCAAGGCGACCACGCGGGTACCGCTCGGCACGAACTTCCTCCCCGCGGTCGACCACTGCGAGGCGGACGAGGAAGCTCAACTCGGCTCCTGAACAACCGGGTCCGCCTGTCTGTCAGTGCTTGACCGCGGGGAGGAAGGCGGCCCAGGTGGCCGTCGCGAAGAGGAGGACCGGGCCGTCCTCGGCTCGCTCGGAGCCGAGGACGGGGACGATGCCGGGGGCGACATCGACGCAGTCTCCGCCGCGGGCATTGCTGTAGCTGCCCTTCGCCGGGCCGTACCACGCCGATCGGCCGCGACGGCTCCCCCTCGGCGCCGTCGCGGCCGGATTCCCCCGTCGGCCTGTGGTCAGGCGGGCTCGGACGTGATGTGGATGTTGTCCGGCGTGACCGTGCCGTCGTCCTTGGTGTCGGTGATGTGGATGTTGTCCGGCGTGACGGTGCCGTCGTCCTTGGTGTCGGTGATGTGGATGTTGTCCGGCTCTACGACCGACTCGTCCTTCTTGGCGTCGCTCAAGGTGCTTTCCTTCCTGGGCGCTGAACTGAAGTGTGGTTCGCCCGGCCGTTCCCCCGATGGACGGCCGGGCGAACAACTGGTCGCCCCACACTAGATCGTTGGCGGGGCGCCCTCACCGGCGATCCGTCTGCCCCCCGACACGACGGCTCCACGACAAGAGAATGACGCCCGGCGATAAACGAACGATGAACGTCGCGGCGGGCTCACAGGGCGGCGGCCGGTACCAGCAGCGCGCGGACCGTCTCCGCCTCGGGAGAGCCGAGCGCCTCGTAGATGGAGAGGGCGTCCTGCCAGCAGACCTGGGCCCGCCCGGACTGCCCGGTCCCGTCCAGGGCCCGGCCCAGAACGGTGAGGACGTTCCCGCGGCGCCACTCACCACCGATCCCGCGCAGCACGGTCAGCGCGGTCTCGGCGTTGGCCGATGCCTGGGCGTGCCGTTGGGTCTCGACGTCGAGTTCCGCGAGCCGGAACAGCGTCATGCCCTCCCACAGCCGCTGGCGGCTTTCCCGAAAGACCTGGAGCGCCTCCTGCAGCCGCTCCGTCGCCTCGGCGTGCAATCCGTTCTGGGTGAGCGCCATGCCGAGGGCGTATCGCCCGTTCGCGCTCTTCACGGTGTGGCCCAGGGCCTCGTACATGTCGACACCCTGCTGGGCCAGTTCCACGGCGGTCGTGGGGCGCCCGGTCACCACATGGATGCGGGACAGGTTGCACAGGACGCTGGCTTCGCCGGCCCGGTCACCGCAGTCCCGGAAGTCGGTGAGCGCCTGTTTGAAATGCTTCTCGGCGTCCTCGTACCGCCGCTGGTAGAAGGCCATGGCGCCCCGGCAGTTCTCGGCCCAGCAACGGGCCAGCGGGTGGTCCGGCGCTTCTCCCAGCTCCAGGGCCTGGCGGGCCGCGTCGTCCGCTTCCGTGAAACGCCCCGACAGCTGGTGGGCGTTGGCCAGGACCACCGCGGCCCGTACCTCCGCGTGCCGGTCCCCGCACGCCCGTGCCGCGTCGAGCAGGGCGAGGGCGGCGGCATCGTACTCGCGTGAGTTCGCGCCGGACTCGGTCAGGTCGACGGCGACCCACAGGAGGTCGATGGCGCGCAGCAGGGTGGCCGGTCCCGCGAACTGGCGCACGCACGCGAGCAGGGAAACCGCCTCCGCGTACAGCCAGTCCTGGGCCGTGTGCCGGTCGTCGAACGCGAGCCCCGGGTACTCGGTCGGCTGCAGGTGGTCCACGACCCGGTCCCCCGGCCGCTCCATCGCGTACACCCGTGCCGCCGTGGCCAGGTAAAAGTCCAGCAACCGCGACATCGCGGCCTCCCGCTCGCTCGGCGGGTGTTCGTCGCGCTCCGCGCACGCACGCGCGTAGAGGCGGACCAGGTCGTGGAACCGGTACCGCCCGGGCGCCGCGGACTCCAGCAGGGACGTGTCCACCAGGGACTCCAGCAGGTCCTCGGTCTCCTCCACGGGCAGGTCCAGGACCGCCGCTGCCGCCGCCAGGGAGATGTCCGGGCCGTCCGCCAGGCCCAGCAGGCGGAAGGCGCGGGCCTGGGCCGGTTCCAGCTGGCCGTAGCCCAGTTCGAAGGTGGCCTTGACCGCCAGGTCGCCCGCCTGGAGTTCGTCCAGGCGACGGCGCTCGTCGGCCAGCTTCGCCGCCAGGACCGAGACCGTCCAGGTCCTCCTCGAGGCCAGGCGGGACGCCGCGATGCGGATCGCGAGGGGGAGGAAGCCGCAGGCCGCCACCACGTCCAGGGCCGCCTTCCGTTCCGACGCCACCCGCTCCTCGCCGACGATCTTGGTGAAGAGCGACAGGGCCTCCTCCGGGCTCATCACGTCCAGGTCGATCAGGTGGGCGCCCGCGAGGTCGACCATGCGGACGCGGGAGGTGATCAGGGCGGCGCAGCCCGCCGTGCCCGGCAGCAGGGGTCTGACCTGGGCGGCGTCCCGCGCGTTGTCCAGCAGGACGAGGACCCTGCGGCCGTCCAGGACCGAGCGGTACAGGGCCGCCCGTTCCTCCAGGGAGTCCGGGATCGCCGAGTCCGCCGTGCCCAGGGCGCGCAGGAAGGAGCCCAGGACCGTCTCCGGTTCGGCCGCGCGCGCCCCGGCGCCCTGGAGATCGACGTACAACTGGCCGTCCGGGAAGGCGCTCCGCGCCTGGTGCGCCACGTGCACCGCCAGGGTCGTCTTCCCCACTCCGCCGATGCCGGCCAGCGCGGAGACCGCCATCACGCGGCCCTCCGCCGAGGCCAGGATGTCGCTCAGCTCGACGACGAAAGCGGATCGGCCTGTGAAGTCGGGGACGGTGGCGGGGAGTTGAGCGGGCCGTACCGGTGTGGCGGACGGCCGCGGGGCCGGCGCGGAGGGTTCGGCCAGCGCCGGGTCGGCCCGGAGGATCCGCTGCTGGAGTTCGC
Source organism: Streptomyces sp. NPDC003393 (assembly GCF_053589015.1). Lineage (NCBI taxonomy): Bacteria > Bacillati > Actinomycetota > Actinomycetes > Kitasatosporales > Streptomycetaceae > Streptomyces > Streptomyces sp. NPDC003393. Next base: position 7,868 of record NZ_JBSFRB010000004.1, read on the forward strand.
GCAGTTCGGGGCGCGGATCCACGCCCAGTTCGTCGGCCAGCAGCCGGCGCGTGTCGGCGTACACCGCCAGCGCCTCCGCCTGCCGGCCGCTGCGGTAGAGCGCGAGCATCAGCAACTCTCGCAGGCGCTCGCGGAGCGGGTGGGTCGCGGTCAGGGCCGTGAGTTCGGAGACCGCCTCCGCGTGGCAGCCCTGCTCCAGGTCCATGTCCAGGCGGGATTCGAGGAGTTGCAGACGCCACTCCTCCAGGCGGGTGCGCTGTGTCTCGGCGTACGGGCCCGGCACTCCCGCCAGTGTCTCGCCGTCCCACAGGGCCAGCGCGCGTTCGAGCGTCGCCCGCGCATGGCGCAGATCACCCGTCGCGCGGGCCTTGTCCGCCTCCGCGGCCAACTCCTGCGCCACCGCCACGTCCAGGGCGCCCTCGGGCAGGCCCCGTATCGCGTAGCCGCCCGACTCGCTGGCCAGGACCCCGGGGTCCAGCACCTTGCGCAGCCGGGAAGCGTACGTCCGCAGCGCCGCCAGCGCCTGCGAGGGCGGTTCCTCGCCCCACAGCGCGTCGATCAGCTCCGACGCCGTGGCCGTACGTCCCTCGCGCAGCAGCAGCGCCGCGAGCAGCGCGCGCTGCTGGGGCGATCCGGTGGCCAGCGGTTCCACTCCGCGCCAGGCGCGCACCGGCCCGAGTACGCCGAACCGCAGCGTCGCCGATTCCCCGGGACCCCGCTGTTCAGGCACTCGCGGTACACCGTCCATCGTTGCCCCCTGGCCCCCTGACGAACCTTCCACAACCAAGAGGCCAGTTTGCCTTGTTCATGGCAGATGCGTCAGCTGTGGGAGACGGCGATCACAGGTCGACGGGCGCGGCATCACACGGTGCACACAACACCTCCCGCGTTCCCGCCTGTCGCCGCTCCCGATGCGGCTCCGGCCCCAGGAAGACCGGGTTCGTGAAGGCCGCCATCACGCCCGGCAGCGGCCCCGCCGCGGTCTCGTGCCGCAACTCCGCCCGGACGTACGCCGCGTGCGCCGGTGTGGTCCGCCACTCGACCGCCCCGGAGCCGGAGACCGGGAACGGGTCGCTGGTCAGCAGCACGCCCTGGTCGGTCACCAGACGGGCCGTGCAGCGCGGGACACCCGAGGCCTCCAGGCGGACCGTCACCGGGGCGTCCTCGGGCAGCCGCAGCCGCTCCCCGATGCCCGCGGGCTCGCCCCGGCCGCCGCTCACGGTGAAGGTGAGCGACACGTGCCGGGACTCGGCGACGTACGAGCGGCCCGCGCGGATGCCCTCCTGGATCGCCTCCCGGGTCAGGTCGTCGGCCAGGACGACCGTCTGGGGGGTGCCCACGGCGTCCGGAGGCCGGTGGGCGTCGCTGTTGCCCATCGCCGGAAGCCACCGCCCGCTGTTCCCCGCGGACGCCACCAGCATCGCGTCCCACGCCGCCAGCGCCATCTCGTCGTCGGGGGTGAACGGGCCGTTCCACACCTCCACCGCGTCCGCCTCGCCGAAACCGGACTTCCACGCGCAGCCGACGCAGTCGGCGTGCGGATGGGCGGGGACGACCAGGCCACCGGCCCGGCGGATGTCCTGGGCGAAACGGCCGAAGCGGTTCTCGCGGGCCCGGTAGCGCCAGTCCACGAACGTGCCGGGGTCCGTGCCGAGGGCCAGTACGTGGCCGTTCCGTGTCGTCACCTCCTCGCCGAGCAGGATCAGCAGGTCGTCGCCCGCCTGGCCGGCCCAGTGCGGATGGGAGGAGGTCGTGTTGTGGTCGGACGTGTTGATGAAGTCCAGCCCGGCGGCCCGTGCCTGCGCCGCGATCTCGGCGGGGGTGCGGCGGCCGTCGGAGTGGCAGGAGTGGAGGTGGCAGTCGCCCCGGTACCAGGCCCGGCCCCGGCCCCCGGCCCGGGCGGGCGGGTACACCGGGCGGGGGGTCCGGCCGGGCTCGCCGTGGGTGAGCGTGACGGTGATCTCGTACGACAGGCCCTGCGGCGCCACCGTGTAGGGGCCGAGCGCGATGTGCCAGGTGCCCGCGGTGAGCGGCCCGGGCAGGTAGCCGGGGGTGGCGTCGTCCGCGCGGACGAAGAACTCCGCACGCGCCCCGCCCGACCAGCCGCGGAAGCCACGGCCGCCGAGCCCCGTGCCGCGCGCGTCGAAGATGCCGATGTCCAGGGCGTTGCCGGGGGTGCCGGCCGGGACGGACGGCCTGTCGTAGGCGTAGGTGACCCGGATCTCCCGGACACCGGGCGGCACTTCGACGGGAACGTACACATAGTCCGGTGAGCCGGCCGGCAGCGTGCCGCGGATCGTCCGGGTCCGCCGCTCGCCGTCCGCGGCCGGGGCGCCACTCGCGAAGGTCACGCTGTCCAACGTAGGCGCCCCGACGGCACCCGTCATGAGCGGAGCGCGTCCGCCGGGCGGCGGACACCGGGCCGTCGATCACCACGATCGTATGCTCGGAGGATGACGACTTCCGCGCCCCCCGGAACCGGACCCACCGAGAACTCGCTGCGTCGCGCCCTCAGGCGGGCCCGGGACGGCGTCGCCCTCGACGTGTCCGAGGCGGCCGTGCTGCTGCAGGCCCGCGGTGAGCACCTCGACGACCTGGCCGCCTCCGCCGCCCGGGTGCGGGACGCGGGGCTCGAGGCCGCCGGGCGTCCCGGCGTCATCACCTACTCCAAGAGCGTCTTCGTCCCGCTGACCCGGCTGTGCCGGGACAAGTGCCACTACTGCACCTTCGCCACCGTGCCCGGCAAGCTGCGCCGCGCCGGGCACGGGATGTTCATGTCCCCCGACGAGGTGCTGGACATCGCCCGCCGGGGCGCCGAACTCGGCTGCAAGGAAGCGCTGATCACCCTCGGCGACAAGCCGGAGGACCGCTGGCCCGAGGCGCGCGAGTGGCTCGACGCGCACGGCTACGACGACACCATCGCCTACGTCCGCGCGGTCTCCATCCGCATCCTGGAGGAGACGGGGCTCCTGCCCCACCTCAACCCCGGCGTCATGACCTGGACGGACTTCCAGCGGCTCAAGCCCGTCGCGCCGAGCATGGGCATGATGCTGGAGACGACCGCGACCCGCCTGTGGTCCGAGCCCGGCGGCCCTCACCACGGCTCCCCGGACAAGGAACCCGCCGTACGGCTGCGGGTGCTCCAGGACGCCGGCCGCTCGTCCGTGCCGTTCACCTCCGGGATCCTGATCGGCATCGGCGAGACGCACGAGGAGCGCGCGGAGTCCCTCTTCGCCCTCCGCAAGGTCGCCCGCGCCCACCACGGCATCCAGGAACTGATCATCCAGAACTTCCGCGCCAAGCCGGACACCGCGATGCGCGGCATGCCGGACGCGGAACTGGACGACCTCGTCGCCACGGTCGCCGTCGCCCGGCACATCATGGGCCCGAGCGCCTGCCTCCAGGCCCCGCCCAACCTGGTGGACGCGGAGTACGAGCGCCTCATCGGCGCCGGCATCGACGACTGGGGCGGTGTCTCGCCGCTCACCATCGACCACGTCAACCCGGAGCGCCCCTGGCCGCAGATCGACCTCCTGCGCGAGCGCTCGGCCGCCGCGGGGTTCACCCTGCGTGAACGTCTCTGCGTCTACCCCGAGTTCGTCACGCGCGGCGAACCCTGGCTCGACCCGAGGCTGCGCCCGCACGTGAGCGCCCTGGCGGACCCGGAGACGGGCCTGGCCCGCGAGGACGCGACCGTCGAGGGCCGCCCCTGGCAGGAACCGGACGAGGCCTTCACCGCGAGCGGCCGCACCGACCTGCACCGCACCATCGACACCCTGGGCCGCACCGCCGACCGCCGGGACGACTTCGACGAGGTCTACGGGAACTGGGACGCCCTGCGCGAGGAGGCGGCCCCCGGCATGGTGCCGGAGCGCATCGACACGGACGTACGGCAGGCGCTGCGCACCGCGGCCGACGACCCGACGCGGCTGACCGACGCCGAGGCGCTGGCGCTGCTGCACGCGGACGGCCCGGCGCTGGACGCCCTGTGCCGGGTCGCGGACGACGTACGGAAGTCGGCGGTGGGCGACGACGTGACGTACATCGTCACGCGCAACATCAACTTCACCAACGTCTGCTACACCGGCTGCCGTTTCTGCGCCTTCGCGCAGCGCCGGACGGACGCCGACGCGTACACCCTGTCCCTGGAGCAGGTCGCGGACCGGGCGCAGCAGGCCTGGGACGTGGGCGCCGTGGAGGTCTGCATGCAGGGCGGCATCCACCCGGACCTGCCCGGCACGGCGTACTTCGACATCGCCAGGGCGGTGAAGGAGCGCGTCCCCGGGATGCATGTGCACGCGTTCTCGCCGATGGAGGTGGTGAACGGCGCGACCCGCACCGGCATGTCGATCCGCGAGTGGCTGACGGAGGCGAAGGCCGCGGGCCTGGACACCATCCCCGGCACGGCGGCGGAGATCCTCGACGACGAGGTCCGCTGGGTGCTGACCAAGGGCAAGCTGCCGACGGCCACCTGGATCGAGGTGGTGACGACCGCGCACGACCTGGGCATCAGGTCCTCCTCGACGATGATGTACGGCCACGTCGACCAGCCCCGTCACTGGCTCGGACACCTGCGGACCCTGTCCCGGATGCAGCAGGAGACGGGCGGCTTCACCGAGTTCGTGACCCTGCCGTTCATCCACACCAACGCCCCGGTCTACCTGGCGGGCATCGCCCGTCCCGGCCCCAGCACGCGGGACAACCGGGCGGTGACGGCGATGGCCCGGCTGCTGCTGCACCCGCACATCCCGAACATCCAGACGAGCTGGGTGAAACTGGGCACGGAGGGTGCGGCGGAGATGCTCCGCTCCGGCGCGAACGACCTGGGCGGCACGCTGATGGAGGAGACGATCTCCCGCATGGCGGGCTCCTCCTACGGCTCGTACAAGTCGGTCAAGGACCTGGTGGCGGTGGCCGCGGCGGCCGGCCGGCCCGCGAAGCCGCGGACGACCACGTACGGTGAGGTCCCCGAGGAGCGGCAGCGCGCGGCGGCGGCCTCCGACGGCCACCTGCCGGAACTGCTTCCGGTGCTGGACTGAACGGCGCCGCACCGATGGGGGAGGCCGCCCACAGTACGATGATCCGGCTGTTGCGGGGGCGAGTAGCCGAGTAGCCGAGGAGATGCGTGCCCATGCCTGCCCGAATACCCTCGTGGGCCTGGGTCGGCGGCCTGACCGCGGGAGCGGTCGCCGTGGTCGCGGCGCTGGCGGTACAGGCCGACCAGGGCCCGCACCCGCTGGCCACGGCCGCGCACCCGCGCGCCTCGGCCTCGGCGGGCGCGCACCCCCCGGCCGCCGCTCCCCCCAAGCACACCGCGCCCCCGGCGGTTCCCGCCGCCTCCGGAACGGGCCGCCGCATCGTGTACTCGCTGGGGCGGAAGCGGGCGTGGCTGGTCGACGCGAGCGACAAGCCGGCCCGCACCTTCGCGGTCTGGCCGGGCACGGTCAGCCCGGACCCCGGCGCCTACGCGATCTCGAAGCGGGTGGCCGCCACCACCGGCTCCGACGGGGTGCGCATCGAGCACATCACGTACTTCGCGGGCAAGTCGGGCGTCTTCATCGCCTTCAGCAACGCCGTGGACGGCTCCTCGCCCCCGCCCCCCGCCTCCGGCGCCAAGACGGGCGGCATCCGCACGACCAAGGCCGACGGGGCCGCGCTGTGGGCGTTCGCGTCCAAGGGCACGAGGGTCGTGGTCGTCCGGTAGCGGCGCGTCACCCTCACCGGCCCGCCCACCACGCGGCGCTGCGCCACAATGACCGGGGAACGGCGGAGCCGGGCTACGGGAGGGGCGTACGGGGATGGCGCAGGCGCGGCGGTCCATGCAGGAGCTGATCCGGCAGCGCAGACGCACCGGGTTCGTGGGACGGAACACCGAGCGGGCGGCCTTCCGGGACAACTTCGACCTTCCGCCCGAGGACGAGCGTCACCGGTTCCTGTTCCATGTGCACGGCGACGCCGGGGTAGGGAAGACCTTCCTGGTCAGGGAGTTGGAGCAGATCGCCCGGGAGCGCGGGGCCCTGACGGCGTACGTGGACGAGAGCGTCGGCGGTGTGCCGGAGACGATGGCGGCGATCGGCCGCCAGTTCGCCGCCCGCGGCTTTCGGTGCAAGGAACTGGAACGGCTGCTGGCCGCCCACCGGGAACGCCGGCACGAGGCCGAGGCCGCGGTGGCCGGGCCGGCACCGCAGGCCGAGGGCCCGTCCGCGGCGAGCACGACGGCGGTACGGCTGGGCCTGGCGGGCATCGGACTGCTGCCCGGCGCCGGCCCCTTCGTCGGGGCGGTCGACGCCGCCCAGCTCGCCCAGGGAGCGGACCGGTTGAGGGCCGGCCTGAGCGCGCGCTTTCGGAGCCAGGACGACGTGCAGCTCGTTCTGTCACCCGAGCAGAGCCTCACCCCCGTGCTGCTGGACGAGCTCACGGACATCGCCGCCCAGGTCCCGTGGGTCGTCCTGGTCCTGGACACGTACGAGGTGACGGCCCCGTTCCTGGACGGATGGCTGCACGACATGATGGCGACGGACCGGTACGCCGGGTCGCTGCCCGCGAACGTCGTCGTGGTCACCGCCGGTCAGCACCGCCTGGACCCCGCCCGCTGGAGCGGCTTCGCCGACTTCGTCCAGGAGGTGCCCCTCGGGCCGTTCACGGACGCCGAGGCGCGAGGTCTCCTCGCCGGCAAGGGCGTCGTGGCGGAACCGGTCGTCGAGGAGGTGATCCGCCTCACCGGAGGACTGCCGGTCCTCGTCTCCACGCTCGCCGAGGCCCGTCCCACCGGCCGCGAGGACGTGGGCGACCCGAGCGCGACGGCCGTGGAACGCTTCCTGAAGTGGGAACAGGACCCCGTACGGCGGGCGGCGGCTCTCGCCGGTGCGCTGCCCCGGCGGCTGGACGCGGACGTCTTCCGGGCGGCCGTGGACTGCTCCGGGGAGGAGGCCGCACCCCTCTTCGCATGGTTGCGCGGCATGCCGTTCGTCAGCGAGCGGGGCGACGGACTGCGCTACCACGACCTCGTCCGCGCACCGATGCTGCGGTTGCAGCGGCGGCTCTCCCCGCGCGGCTGGGCGGAACGGCACGAACGGCTGGCGGAGGTCTTCGCCGGCTGGCGTGCCCAGGCGGGGCGGGATCTGCGGCCCGACGAGCGGTGGGAACAGGAGAACTGGCGCGAGCTGCGCCTGGAGGAGACGTACCACCTGCTGTGCGCCCGACGGCTCACGGCACTCGGTGAGGCGCTGCGGAACCTGGTCCTGGCCTGCCGCGAGGACCGTGTGCTCGGCGGCCGATGGGCGCGGATGCTCCAGGACGCGGGGGACGTCACGGACAGTCCCGTCCTGGAGGAGTGGGGACGCCGCCTGGGGGAGGCCCTGTCCGACGAGACGTCCGGGCTGCTCAGTGCCATGGACCTGCTGCTGGCGCGGCCCGGTCTGGGCGCTCGCGGGCGGGCCGTGGCCCACGCGGTGCGGGGCAGGGAACTGCGCTACGACGGTGAGCACCGGCGGGCACTGGCCGAGTACGACCGGGCGGTCGAGCTGGATGCGGAACTCGTCCTGGCCCACTACGGCAGGGGCGCCACCCTGGTGCTGCTGGCCGACTTCCCGGGAGCGCTGGCCGCCTTCGACCGCGCCGACGAGCTGGCTCCCGACACGGCGTGGATCATCGCCGAGCGAGGGGAGGCGCTGCGCCTCCTGGGCCGGTTCGAGGAGGCGCTCCACGCCTGCGACCGGGCCTGCGCCCTCGACCCGACCGACGCGTACTCGCTGGCCTCCCGGGCGGCGTGCAGGCACGCCCTCGGGCAGTACGACGCCGCGCTCGCCGACTTCGACCAGGCGCTGAGCCTCGACGAGGACTACCTGTGGGCGCTGGTGAGGAGGGCTCGGCTGCGCCGGGCCCGGGAGGAATGGGACGAGGCGTTCGCCGACCTGGACCGGGCGGCCGGCCTCGCACCCGACTCGGCCTGGGTCGCCTCCGAACGCGGGGACGCCTACCGGCTCGCCGACCGGGACGAGGAGGCCGTCACCGAACTCGGCCGCGCCCTGGCGCTCGACCCCGGCCACGAGTCCGCGCTGGCGAGCAGGGGCGCCGCCCTCCTGGAACTCGACCGGACCGAGGCCGCGCTGGCCGACCTCACCCGCGCCGTGGAGCTGGCCCCCGGCTATTCGTGGGCGCTGGCGATGCGGGCCCGGGCGCGGCGTCGGCTGGGCGACTGGGAGGGCATGTTCGAGGATCTGCGGCGCGCGGTCGACGCGGATCCCGAGGCCGACTGGATCGGGCGCGAACTGGCCGACCTGTACTGGGCGGCGGACCGGCACGACGAGGCCGAAGCGCTCTACCGGAGACTGCTGGCGGACGAGCCGGGGGACGCCCGCGCGCTCGCCGGTCTCGGCGCGACCCGCCTCGCGCGGTCCGACCACGCCGAGGCAATCCGGCTCCTGGACCGGGCGCTGGTCCTCGCCCCGGACCTCGGGTGGGCGTACGCGCAGCGTGCCCGCGCCTGCCTGGCGACCGGACGGACCGAACAGGCCATGGCCGACCTGGAGCGGTGTGTCGTACTGGAGTCGGAGGTGGCGTGGGCGCGGGAGGCCGCGACCGAGTTGCTGATCCACTGCGACCGGTGGACGGAGGCGCTGACCCGGCTGACCGAGGCCGGCCGGTCGGCGTCCCCGGACGACGACCCCCTGGACCACCTGTGGGCGGAGGCGTACCGGAACACCGGCCGGCCGGCGGCGGCCCGGCGGCACGCGGAACGGCTGCGCGCGTCGGCGTACCCGCTGGCCGGTACGTATCAGCTGGCCCTGACGGTCAGCAGGTTCGACGGTGTGCGGGCCGCCGCGCCCCTGTGGCGGGAGCTGTCGCGGTCGCTGCCGGACTCCGGGCTGGACCTCGGGCAGCGGACCATGGGCCGGTGCCTGGCGGGCTGGGGGCTGGGCGACTGGGCACAGGCCGACCGGGCCCTGACCGAGGTGCTGGCCGACGGCCCGGCGTGGACCGACCTCACGGAGCTCGGCCACGCCCTCCGGGACCTGCTGCACGGCCCCGACGCCGAGCGCCACCGCATCGCCCCCCGCCTGGCGGCGGTCGCTGCGGCCCGTGACGCCGTGCGGGCCCGTTACGCGAGATGACCGGCGAGGGCCCCGGCCGGATGCGGCCTCCGTCACTCGAACGGCCCCTTGCCGTTCGACTACAGTGCCGAGCGTCGTACGTACGCACGGTTCCGTGAGGGAGGTCGGGGTGACCGCGACGTCCGGTGCCGTCTGGGGGCGCGGCGAGCAGCAGGACTTCCGGAGCCGGGTGCGGGGCACGCTGCTCGGGGTGGCCCTGGGCGACACGCTCGGGTCCCCGGTGGACGGGCTGGGCCTCGAGGCGATCCGGGAGGCGCACGGCCCCGAGGGGGTCGTGGACCTGGTGCCCGCGCACGGGCGGCGCGGTGCTGTCACGCACGTCACCCAGCTCACGCTCTTCTCCGTCGACGGACTGATCCGGGCGCAGGTGCGGCGCGACACCGGTGCCTGGCATCCGCCGACCGACCTGCACCGGGCCTATCTGCGGTGGGCGGCGACCCAGTGGGACTGGGGGCCCGACGAGCGCCGCAAGGACGACGGATGGCTGGCCCGCGAGGAGTGGCTGTACGCCCGGAGGGACCCGGCGCGGGCGCTGCTGGTCGGGCTGGGGGACGACACCATGGGCACCTTGGACGTCCCCAGGAATCCGGAGGAGGCCGGGCCCGAGGCGGCCGCCCGGTCCGCGCCCTTCGGACTGCTCGTCGGGTGGGAGCCGCAGCTGGTGGTGCAGCTGGCCGTGGAGTGCGCCGCACAGACCCACGGACATCCCACCGCCTGTCTCACGGCGGGGGCGTACGCCGTGATCGTGCATGCGCTCGCCCGCGGTGACGGGCTCGACGGCGCCGTGCAGAAGGCGCTGGCGCTGCTCGCCGTACGGCCCGGGCACGAGCCGGTGTCGGCCGCCCTCCAGGGCGCGCTGGGCGCGGTGCGGCAGGGCATGCCCACGCCGGCCCGGGTCGAGGAGCTGGCGGGGGCGGGTACGGCGGAGGGGCTGCTGGCCGTCGCGGTGTACTGCGCGCTCGTCGGCGAGGACGTGCGGCACGGGTTGTGCCTCGCGGTGAACCAGAGCGGTCCCTCGGGCGCCGCGGGCGCCCTCACCGGCGGGCTGCTCGGTGCCCTGCACGGCGAGACGGCCCTCCCGCCGGCCTGGCTGGCCGAGCTGGAGGGCCGTCCCACCCTGCTGGTCCTCGCGGACGACTTCGCGATGGAGATGACCCAGGGGCCCGCGCTGCACGGGCCCGCGGGGTCGGCTCCGGGCTGGCTGGCCAGGTATCCGCGCGGGGCCTCGGAAGTCCTCGGGCGGCACGGGGCCTGAGGGTCCTACGACGGCTGGGTGCCCACCACGTCGTCACCCGCGCCGGCCTGCGCCGGGACGGCCACCGCGCCCGCCGAGGTGCCGTCGCCGTCCCCGTCGGTGTTGACCCGCTCGATGATCGCGAGCCGTTCGGGGGTGTCCTCCGGCCTGATGTAGCCGATGACGATGTAGAGGACCAGGGACACCGCGAGCGGCACCGACACCTGGTACTGGAGCGGTACGCCGCCGTCGACGCTCCAGTTGATCGGGTAGTTCACCAGCCAGAAGGCCAGCAGTCCGGCGGCCCAACTGGTCAGCGCGGCCGTCGGGCCGGAGCGGCGGAACGGGCGGAGCAGGCCGAGCATCATCGGGATGGCGATCGGACCCATCAGGCCCGCGACCCACTTGATGACGACCGTGATGATGTCCTTGAAGGTGGGCGAGTCGACCTGGGTGGCGACCGCCATCGACAGACCGAGGAAGACCACGGTCGTCACCCGGGCGGCGACCAGGCCGCTGCGTTCCCCCCAGGCCCGCGCCCGCCGCGACAGCACCGGGGCCACGTCCCGGGTGAAGACGGCCGCGATGGCGTTGGCGTCGGAGGAGCACATGGCCATCGTGTGCGAGAAGAAGCCCACGATGACCAGGCCCAGCAGGCCGTGCGGAAGGAGCTGCTCGGTCATCAGGGCGTAGGAGTCGGAGCCGTCCGGCTTCTGCGCGTGCACCAGCAGCGGGGACACCCACATGGGGAAGAAGAGGACGACCGGCCAGACCAGCCACAGGACCGCGGACAGCCGGGCCGAGCGTTCGGCCTGGTGGGCGCTGCCCGTCGCCATGTACCGCTGGGCCTGGTTGAGCATGCCGCCGTTGTACTCGAAGAGCTTGATGAACAGGAACGCCAGCAGGAAGACGGTGCCGTAGGGGCCGACCAGGGGCTTTCCGTGGCCGTGCAGGGCCGGCTCGTCCCAGGCGCCGAAGAGGCCGATGCCCTTGTCGTTCAGCTTCAGGACCACCGCCACGAACATCGACAGGCCGGCCAGCAACTGGATGACGAACTGGCCGAGTTCGGTCAGCGCGTCCGCCCACAGGCCGCCGATGGTGCAGTACACGGCGGTGATCGCGCCGGTGATGACGATGCCCTGGTTGAGGCTCACCCCGGTGAACACGGACAGCAGGGTCGCGATCGCGGCCCACTTGGCGCCCACGTCCACGATCTTCAACAGCATGCCGGACCAGGCGAGCGCCTGCTGGGTGGAGAGGTTGTAGCGGTTCTTCAGGTACTCCAGCGGCGAGGCCACATGCAGCCGCGAGCGCAGCCGGTTGATCCGCGGCGCGAACAGTTTCGAGCCGATGGCGACGCCCAGCGCGATCGGGAACGACCAGGTGACGAAGGAGGTGACCCCGTAGGTGTAGGCGATGCCGGCGTAGCCGGTGAACATCACCGCGCTGTAGCCGGACATGTGGTGCGAGATGCCGGACAGCCACCAGGGCATCTTGCCGCCCGCGGTGAAGAAGTCGCTGACGTCGCCCACCCGCTTGTGCGACCAGAGGCCGATCGCGACCATCACGCCGAAGTAGCCGATGAGCACGGCCCAGTCGAGACCGTTCATGTGCCCCCTTCCAGGGTCCGCCTTGTGAACTCCGCTCAGCTGGTTGGCACTTCGCCTGAACGGGGTAGGGGCGAGGAAGGCCGCGAAGTGCCCGCTCATCGTGGGTGGGTTTACGCGGGCACGACAAGGAAGGGTAAGGTCAAGAGCGAGTAAAAAGGTTCTGACTGTTGACCTTGGTTCATCTACATGAACCGATGGGGTGGATGGCGGGGCGTGAAGCGGAAACCGGGTGGGAGGGGAGGACGGGCCGGAGGCGAGGTCACGCGGGAGGGGAGGTCACGCGGGAGGGGATGTCAGGCGCGAGGGGGAGCCGAGGGCTGCGCGAAAACGCGCAGAGCCCCCTCGGCAAGGACGGCGAACTGGTCGAGGGGGCCCCGGGCGAGGCGCCCGGTGTGTCTGGAGCGCCGGCCGTGCTGATTCGGTTGTCGGTCTGCCGGTCGCGGCGCCGGAGGGAGGATCGGGGAGATCCTCCCGGTCACGCCTTGATCGATGCCACGAAGGAGTTCCACGCGTCGGCCGGGAAGCCGAGTACCGGGCCCTCGGGGACCTTGGAGTCCCGGACCGCCATGGCCGCGACCATCGGTGACTTGACCTCGACGCATGCGCCGTTGCCCGTGGAGTACGAGGACTTGGTCCACGTCTCCGTGGCGCCCTGACGAATTGCCATTTCTGCTCCGGATTGCCTGTGGAGTGGTTGAGTTGCTGTCACCGCACGACGCGTTCGGCAGGAACCCACAGCGCGGTTTGCGCCAACGGTGTTGCTCGATGGCGTGATCGACGCTACCCGCCACACTCCGCGGCCGACGCGGCCGTTCACTCGACCGGATGGCATATTTCAGCGGGTCTTCCCTGCACGGGCAGTGAGGGTGTACGGTGCCCGCCTCTCAGCGTGTGCCCTCAACCCACGTACTCCGCGTAGTCCTTCGCGATGTCGGCGATGAACTGCCGCGACTGCTCCACGTTCAGGGCCTGCGCCCGCAGGTGCTCGTACATGACGCTGTACTTCTGGACGTCGTTCGCCTTCTCCAGATACAGGTCGCTCGTGACGCCCTCGATGTAGACCACGCTGGAGTCGGCCGCGTCGGGGAACTCCAGGATGGCGTACTGGCCGTTGAGGCCCGGGTGCGCGCCCATGTCGAAGGGGATGACCTGCACGGTCACGTGCGGCAGCTGCGACTGCTCGACCAGGTGCTCCAACTGCTCCCGCATCAGCGAGCGGTTGCCGACCACCCGGCGCAGGGTGGCCTCGTCGAGGACCGTCCACAGGCGCAGCGGGTTCTCCGTGGCGGAGATTCGTTCCTGCCGACGCATCCGGACCTGGACCCGTTTGTCGATGTCGGCGGGCGCCGTCTCCGGAAGCGCCCCGGCGATCAGGGCCTCCGCGTACTGACGCGTCTGGAGCAGGCCGGGGACGACCTGGGGGTCGTACACCCGCAGGCTCGCCGCGTCCGTCTCCAGGCCGATGTAGACGCTGTAGGGGATGTCGCCGAACGAGTGCCACCAGCCCTGCTGACGCGAGTCCTTGGCCATCTGCATCAGCGAGTCCACGATCCGGTGGTCCTCCACCTCGTAGACCCCGCACAGGTCGCGGACGTCGCGCTGACTGATGCTGCGCCGGCCGTTCTCCAGACGGCTGATCTTCGACTGCGACACCAGCAGTCGCTCCGCCACCTCCTCGGCCGTCATGCCCTTGAGCTCGCGGAGCCTGCGCAGCTCCTGGCCCAGCCGGCGCCGCCTGACGGTGGGATTGACATTGGACGCCACGGGACGTGCACCTCCGGCTGCATGCCTCTACTTTGCGTATCTGCTGCTGAGCAGACTGCCACCAAGGTGCTTTCTACCGCTGGGAAACGCCGGATATGCGGCGGCCGCGGGCCGGTTCGGACTCCGGTGCGCTCGGCGGGCGCCCGGTGAGCGGTCGGGCGGGCCCGTGGAGCGGGTCCATGAGCGGGCCGGTCGAGCGGTCGAGCGGGGCGTCGAGGCCGTACGCTCTCGACGCCCCGCTCGGACCAGCGGCTCCCGAACCGGGTCTGGGGACGTGCGGTGCGGCGTTCCTGCGCTGCGGTCCGCGCCCTGCCGTGCCGGTGCGCGCCGTGCTGCCGTGCCGCGAACCGTGTGCCCTGGTGTGCGTGCGGTCTCAGTGGGCCACGACGCGCGCCATGGACCCGCGGCGCGGCTGCATCGGAACGCCCCGTGCCGGTTCCGGTGCGGGCCTGGCTCCGGCGGCCTGACGGCCCGACGGTCCCGGGCTGCGGCGCGGCTGTGCCGCCACACCGTTCTGGACGTCCATCACCGCGTGCGCGACGAGGCCGCCCATGGGGTCGTGCCGGATCAGGTCCCGCAACCGGGAACGGGACGAGCGGCCCTCGTTGCCCGGGTACAGGTGCTTGCCGAGGCCGACCGCGTGCGCCAGCGCGGCGAGCGCCGCCGTCCGTGGGTCCGGCGGTACGCCGGTGCGGATCGCGGAATCCAGCCGGGCCCTGATCTCGCGGCTGATCGCGGTGTCCGTCGCCTGGTAGCGAGTGGTCGGCAGCACCCCGCACATCTGACCCGGCACGGCGGCCACCATGCCGCACCGCTCCAGATGCGAGAGGTAGGTCTGGCGGAGCCCGAGACGCGGCCCGCCGATCCAGTGGACGGCCCGTACCGGAGCGCCGCGCCTTCGCAGCAACTCCAACGCGCAGTCCAGAGTCGGATCTCCTGTCGGCCGTGGCACCACCACGGCGATACGATCCCCGTCTGGGGCTATCCGTCCGGCCAGCGCCAGCTCCACTAGCTGTGCTCCGGCCAGACCGAGGTCGAGCGACTGCGGCTGCGCAGTGGTACCCGTTGCCGGGTCCAGTGCCAGCAGCAGAAGCTCCTCCGGAATTGTTCTGCGGCTCCTGCCCATCCATGCCTCCCCGCGTGGATGAATGACAGGGTGACCCCTCTCACATTGGTCTGTCGAGGGTGCGTGACCGGTTCGTAGTGGAACCAGTAGGTATGTCGTTCTCGTCTTCCGCGTGGGTTTGGCCCGTACACAGGACACTGGTACATGGTTCGGACAGCGGTACGGCACACGGGACGTGCGGCACATGGAGGAGGCATCGGTGGCGGGCGAGTCCCCCGACAAGTCGAAGCAGCGCGAGTCGTCGGCAGAACCGACGTCGGGGAGCGCGGGTCCGGTTCCCGAGGCCAAGGGCGAGGCGCGCGATGTTCGCGATCCCCGGCTCGCGCCGGCGGGAGAGCCCGGTGCGTCCGAGAGCCGCGGTGGCGTGGATACGGCCACGCGGGTGCTCTCCGTACGGGATCTGGTGAGGGATGCCGAGGAGGCGTCGGCGAAGGCCGGTAAGGACGATAAGTCCGATAAGACGGAGAAGGGCGAAGAGGCGGTAAAGCACGTATCGCACGAAATGCCTGAATCGGCCGACAAGATGGAGGAGGTCGAGGACTCGACCGATTCCGCCGATGCCGGGGCGGAGGCCGATGCCGAGGCGGAGGCCCACGTCGAGGCCGACTCCGAGGTCCGGGACGACGAGGCGGCGGTCTCGGAGAAGGCCGACGACAGCGGCGAGGGCGGCGCGGACGCCGGCGAGCGGGCCGGCGCGGAGGGCGATGCCCGTCTGCGCGCGGCCGTGGCCGCGTGGGTGGGCTCCGCGGACGCCGGGAAGCGCACGGGCGACGCCGAAAAGTCGCAGGAGACGGCCCGGAAGCCCACGGCCGGGCCCACCGAGAACGCTTCCGAAGCCGAAGCCGAAGCCGAAGCCGAAGCCGAAGCCGAAGCCGAAGCCGTCGACGACGCGGCGCGGAGCGACGACGCGCCCGCGCCCGACGACGAGCCCAAGGACGCGCCCGCGCCCGACGACGAGCCCAAGGACGCGCCCGCGCCCGACGACGAGCCCGAGAGCGACCCCGAGCCCCCCGTCGACCAGCCCACCGCCGTCTTCAAGGCGCCCCGGCTCAAGCCCGCCGTCGACCAGCCCACCACCATGCTCAAGCTGGGCGGCGGGAAGAAGGACGTGAAGGCCGACGCCGAGCCCGCCGCGACGGCCGGCGAGAAGAGCGGTGAACGGAAGCCGGACCTCGAGGCCGACGAGTCCGACGCCGAACGCACGAGCAGGTTCGTCGCGCTCAAGCCGCTCGACGCTCCGGAGATCCGCAGGCCGCAGCCGAAGCAACAGCCGAAGCAGCAGCAGCCGCCGTCGCAGCCGAAACCGCAGCCGGCACCCGGTCCCGCGCATCCGTATCCGCAGTCGCAGTCGCAGTCGCAGTCGCGGCCCGGGGCCCAGCCCCCTGTCGCGTCGTCCGGTCCGGAGCGCACCACCCAGCAGCCCCTGCCGCCCAAGCCGCCGCTGGACCTGTTGGCCGAGCTGACGAACACTCCGCCGCCGCCGGAGACGCCGCTGCGCACCATGGCGCGCCGGGTGAAGATCTGGACGCCTCTGGTCGTGCTTCTCGCGATCGCCTTTGCGATCGTGCAGGCCGTACGCCCGCTGCCCGCGCCCACCCTCGAGCTGACCGCGAAGGACTCGTACACCTTCGGCGGCGACCAGCTGCACCTGCCCTGGCCGAGCGAGGGCCAGGGCTGGATGGACGTCGAGGGCGTCGGCACGATGGACCACTTCGGCGAGCAGACGCCGGTGGCGATCGGCTCGGTCGCCAAGACCATGACCGCGTACATCATCCTGAGGGACCATCCGCTGAAGCCGGGTCAGGAAGGCCCGAAGATCGAGATCGACCCGACGGCGGAGAAGGAGGGCGGCTACGACAAGAGCGGCGGCGAGTCCACGCTCAACACCGTCAAGGCCGGCGACTTCCTCACCGAGAAGCAGGCCCTGTCCGCGGTCATGATCCCCTCCGCGAACAACATCGCGCGGCTGCTGGCGCGTTGGGACGCGGGCTCCGAGGCGGCGTTCGTCAAGAAGATGAACGACACCGCGAAGGAACTCGGGATGACCGGGACGACGTACACCGATCCCTCGGGCCTGACCAAGACCACCGTCTCCACCGCCCGGGACCAGGTGAAGCTCGGCAACGCGGTCGTGAAGATCCCGGCTCTGGTGGCCATCACCAGTGCGGCCAGCTGGACGGACCCCTCCGGGCACAACTGGACCAACTACAACACGCTGCCGTACACGATGGGCGCGATCGGCATCAAGACCGGCACCACCACCGCGGCCGGCGGCAACCTGCTTTTCGCCGCACGCAAGGAGGTCGGCGGCCAGACGGTCACCGTGGTCGGCGCGATCCTCGGCCAGCACAAGCCGTCGATCCTGGACACCGTCAACGCGGTCAGCAAGACCGCTCTTCAGGCCGCCAGGGAGGCGCTGACCTCGGCGAAGATCCTGAAGAAGGGCGATGTCGTCGGGTACGTCGACGACCAGCTCGGCGGCCGCACCCCGGTCGTGATCACCAAGGACGCCACGGCGGTCGGCTGGGCCGGCTCGAAGGTCGAGCTGTCCCTGACCGTCGGGCACCTGCCGCACTCCGCGAAGGCCGGCACCAGGGTGGGCACGCTCACCGTCGGTGACGGCGCACAGGGAGCGGTACGGGTCCCCGTGGCACTCCAGAGGGACCTCGCCGAGCCCGGCTTCGCGGACAAGCTGACCCGCGTCGGCTGATCGCCCCGGCTGATCGCCCCGGCCGGCGCGCCGGACGCCGGCGCGGCCCGCACCCCGTCGGGGAGCCCCGCCCGGGAGCTCCCGGGCGGGGTGCGTGCTAGCGTCACGAATCGGGGCACGTCGCCGGTCGCATGGCGCGGCCGCGAACAGGAGACGGGACACGGGGAGTGCCTTCAGGTGGCCACTGCGGAGCCGACACGCGCCGACGACGCCGAGCGGGGACCGGGAGCCGGCCCGCGAATAGGTTCGTCCACGACTGACGCCGGCCGCGACCGGGCCCGGGCCGCGGTGTCGGCGCTGCGAGAGCGGATGCTGCGGCATCCCGCCCTGTCGGTCACCGGCCTGGCCGGAGTGCTGCACATCATCTGGTTCTTCACGTTCGCGAACAGCGGCGGTGACCTCGCGGCACAGGACGCGTGGGCCGAGTTCGTCGGCCGGCACCCGGACTCCGCGTACAACCTCGCCTGGTACGGCGGCATGCACCCGGTGTCGTACAGCGTGGTGTCGCCGTATCTGATGTCGGTGCTCGGCGTCCGCACCACGATGATGATCGCGGGCACGGTCTCCGCGGGCCTGCTGACCCTGGTCCTGATCCGCAGCCGCGCGGTCAGGAACCCCCTGTGGGCGGCGCTGGCCGGGGTCTTCGGGCTACTGTGCAACGCGGTGTCGGGCCGGGTGACGTTCGGCCTGGGCACGATGTTCGCGCTGGGCGCGCTGGCCGCCGTGTTCTGCTGGCCGTACCGCCGGCGCCACAAACGCTGGGCGAAGGCGCTGGTGGCCGCCCCACTGGCGGCGCTCGCGACCATGGCCTCGCCGGTCGCGGGCCTGTTCGTGGGCCTGGTCGCGGTGGCCCTGTTCCTTCAGAAGCGCCGTCCGGGTGCCTGGGCGCTCGGTCTGGCGCCGAGCGCCGTGGTGGCCGTCTCGGCGCTGCTGTTCCCCTTCTCCGGCACCCAGCCCATGGCGTTCGGCTCGATGATCCTGCCGCTGGTCTACGCGGTGCTCGCCGCCGTCCTGGTCCCCCGGCAGTGGAAGACGGTCCGGATCACCTCCTGGGTCTACGCCCTGTCGGTCGTCGGGGTGTGGCTGATCAGCTCCCAGATCGGCTCCAACATCACCCGGCTGGCGATGCTGTTCGCCGGGATGGTGCTGGTGGCGGTGCTGCCCTTCAAGGTCCCGCGCTCGCGCGAGTGGTACACGGTCGTGCTGGCCCTGGTCGGCTTCGTCGGCTGGATCGGCTTCAAGTCGGTCGACGACATCGTCCACACGGCACCCGCCGCGTCCTGGTCGCGCGAGCTGGCGCCGCTGGTCAACCAGTTGCAGAAGGTCGGCGCGGAGAAGGGGCGCGTGGAGGTGGTCCCGGCCAGCTCCCACCGCGAAGCCTCCGCGCTGGCGCCGTACGTCAACCTGGCCCGCGGCTGGAACCGCCAGGCCGACATGCAGCGCAACCCGCTCTTCTACGACGACACGCTCAACTCGGCCAACTACCACGACTGGCTCCGGCGCTGGGCCGTGCACTACGTGGTGCTGCCCAAGGGCGAACCCGACGGTGACGGCGGGCACCGTGAGCGCGCCCTGGTGCAGCGGGGCATGCCGTATCTGCAGCAGATCTGGGGCGACGCCAACTGGCAGCTGTTCAAGGTGACCGACCCCAAGCCGCTCGCCGAGCCCGACGCGGTCGTCGACCGGGCCGAGCAGGGCGAGCTGACCATCGAGGTGCGCCACCCGGGCCGCATCCTCATCCGCATCCCGTACTCGCCGTGGCTCAGCCTCGTCGACGAGCACGGCAAGAGTCTGAAGGCCCCCCAGGAGACCGAGGCGTCCAAGCACCGCGCACCGGGCACCCCGAAGACCTACGACAACATCAACGGCTGCCTCGCCGAGGCCCCGGAGGACGTCGAGGGCGACACGTGGACGACACTGCTCGCGCCGCAGGCGGGCACCTACCGCCTGGCGGCCCCGTACCAGCTCCCCCGGGGCACACCGTGCCCGGACGAAATGAAGTGACGGCGGCGCGGCCGGGAGCGGCCACGCCGCCGCCCCACGGCGCGCCCGGCGAACCCGGCGGCTCGGCGAGCGAGACCCGCGCCGCACGGCCGCGCCGCACACCTCATCTCACCGGGAACGCCACGTCACACACCGGGTCCTCGGGCCCCGCCGCCTCCCAGTCCGCGAAGTACACCTCCCGGCAGGGCCCGGCCTGACGCAGCCCCTGCTCGGCGATCCACTGCTCCACGGCCCCGAACGCGGCCAGGATCTGCGGATGCGCGACCTGCGCCTTGGTGATCCGGGTGTACGCCAGCCGCTGCGCCGGTTCCACCCGCACCTTCGTCTCCCAGGACCGTCCGTGCGCCTCGGCCCACTCCCGGGCGGCCTTCTCGTCCGCGACGGGCACGCAGGACTCGGCGGGGCCGTCGCTCTCCATGGACACCTCGGCGTGGTAGACGACGAACGGGGGCGCGGTGACGCCCCCGCACGCGCGTGCCGCGCCTTCCAGGCGGGTCAGCGACGCCCCGATCCACGCGGGCAGCTCGTCCGCCAGCGTGTGCCGGGTCTCGGTGATCACCACCTGCTGGGGCACGTCCACCGTCTCGACCACGAACTTCCCGTACATCTCGGAGCTCCTCCCCGACAGCCGTCCACGGAGGTACCGGGAGAGAGTCCGCTGCCCGGCCACG
Organism: Streptomyces sp. NPDC003393; assembly: GCF_053589015.1. Lineage (NCBI taxonomy): Bacteria > Bacillati > Actinomycetota > Actinomycetes > Kitasatosporales > Streptomycetaceae > Streptomyces > Streptomyces sp. NPDC003393. Next base: position 28,100 of record NZ_JBSFRB010000004.1, read on the forward strand.
CGCGCCTCCACGGCCGCCCAGTACGCGGCGAGCCGTCCGGCGGCCTCGGGTCCGTCGGCGGTGACCACCTCGGCGACCCGGGCCAGCGGCATGTCCAGCTGACGCAGCAGGGCCACCAGCCGGGCTCAGCCGGCCAGCTGGGCCTCGACGGCCGCGACGATCTCGGCCGCCTCTGGCTCGGTCTGCGGGGAGAAACGGGCGACGACCCGGCCGTCCCGTCCGAGCAGGAACTTCTCGAAGTTCCAGCGGATGTCGCCGCTGTGCCCGTCGGCGTCCGGGAAGCCGGTCAGGCGGTCGTAGAGCGGGTGCCGGCCGTCGCCGTTGACCTCGACCTTCTCGGTCATCGGGAAGGTGACGCCGTACGTGGCCGAGCAGAACTCGGCGATCTCCTCGGCGCTGCCCGGCTCCTGCCCCATGAACTGGTTGCACGGCACCCCGAGCACGGTGAAGCCCCGGGCCGCGTACTTCTCGTGCAGGCGTTCGAGGCCCGCGTACTGGGGGGTCAGCCCGCACCGGGAGGCGACGTTCACGATGAGGACGGCCTGTCCCGCGTACTGGCCGAGGTCGGCGGAGCCGCCCTGAAGGGCGCCGATCTCCACGTCCAGCGGAGCGGCGCCGTTGCTGTCTGCAGTCGTCATGGGCGGATGCTAACCCCGGCGGTGGTCCGGGCGGCCGGCCGCCTCGACAAGGACCTGCCCCGGCCCCGTGCGGGAGTACAGCACCGAACGGCCGGCCCTGCGTCGTTCCACCAGCCCCGCGTCCAGCAGGACCTTCAGATGGCGGCCCACCGAACCCAGGGCCTGGCCGGTCACGGCGGTCAGCTGGGTGGTGCTCAGCGGGGTGTCGAGCAGGACCAGCACCTGGGCTCGGGCGCGCCCGAGCAGTGCGCCCAGGCCCGCCGGGACGGCGGCCCGCCCGACCTCGCTGCCGGCGAGGACGCCCGAGCACCCGTAGACGACGGCGTACCGGCGGTCGGACTCCTCCCACGAGACCCAGCCGGTCTGCGGGGTGACCGGAACGAAGACCAGCTGGGCGCCGGAGATCTCGCGCGGCGGGTACTCGTGCGCGTTGACCTGGAGCCGGTTCTCGCCCAGCCAGCGCGTTCCCGGCCGCAGCGCGTCCAGGACGGCCGCCCAGCCGCCCCGGCTCACCTGCGCGGTCCGCGCGACGACGTCGGCCTCCAGAACGCGCCGCCGCCGGGTCCAGTAGGGCCGTACGGCGTCCGTCCAGACGTACTCCAGGAGCCGGGCCGCGCGCTCGGGCAGGTCGTCCCGCTCCAGCGCGGCCGGCAGCGGCCCGGCGAGCGACATCCGCAGATGCGCGCGGGCCTCGGCCGGATGGGCCGCGCGCACCCGGGCGACCCCGTCCTCGAAGCTCTCGTCGTCCCGTGGCGTGGGCGTGAGGAAGTCGGCGATCCAGTCACGGCCGAGGCCGGCCCGCACCAGCAGCGCGGTCACCGGATCGGCCGCGAGGTGCTGCCGGAAGGCCGGCAGATGGCTACGCAGCCAGGCCTGCTCGCCCGGATGCCCGCCCACGCCCGCGTGCAGCAGTTTCAGGCTCGCGAAGGTCTCGGCGAGCGGCGAGAGCACGAACCGGCTCCCGGCGAGCGTGTCGGCGTTCACCTGCCACCAGCCCACACGTCCTCCCTCCGGGCGGCTCCCGTCTTCCGGACGGCTTCGTACCTTTCGCCGATGCGCGAAGCGACCACCAGCCTTTCGCGCGTGCGCGAAACAATAACGACCGGTGCCGGCCGGTCCGAGACTCCGGCGCATGCGCAGCTACCAGGACCTGTTCCGCACCCCGGAGTTCACCCCGCTCTTCCTGTCCGCCGCCGCCCAGACCGTGGCCCAGACGGTGAGCGGACTGGCGCTCGGCACACTGGTGTACCGGGCCACGGAGTCGCCGCTGCTGTCCGCGATGAGCATGTTCGGTCCCTCGATCGCCCAGGTGCTGGGCGCGACCCTCTTCCTCTCGGGCGCGGACCGGCTGCCGCCGCGCCGGGCACTGGCGGGCATCGCCCTCGTCTTCGCGGCCGGTACGGCGGTGCCGGCGCTGCCCGGCCTGCCGATGTGGGCGATCTTCGCCGTCGTCCTCGCCCAGGGGCTGGTCGCGTCCTTGGGCGGCGGGGTGCGGTGGGGCTTGCTGAACGAGGTGCTTTCCGGCACCGGCGTCGACGGGGGCGGGGACGGCGGTGGCGACGGCTATCTGCTCGGCCGCTCGGTGTTCAACATGATGAGCGGCATCATGCAGATCACCGGATACGCGACGGGCGGCGTGCTGGTGGCGATGCTGTCACCGCGCGTCTCGCTGCTGCTCGCGGCGGTGCTGTTCGCGGTGGCGGCGGCCGTCGTCCGCCTGGGCCTGAGCCGCCGCCCGCCCCGCTCCTCGGGCCGCCCGTCCGTCTCGGCGACCTGGCGCACCAACGCCCGCCTGTGGTCCGATCGTTCGCGCCGGCTGACGTACCTGGGCCTGTGGCTCCCCAACGGTTTGGTCGTCGGCTGCGAGTCGCTGTACGTGTCGTACGCCCCGAGCGCGGCCGGCACGCTGTTCGCCTGCGCGGCCCTGGGGATGCTGGCGGGCGACCTGACGGTGGGCCGCCTGCTGCCGCCCGCCGTACGCCGCCGGGCGGCCACCCCTCTGCTGTTGCTGCTGGCCGGGCCGTATCTGCTCTTCGCCCTCCACCCGCCGGTGCCGGTGGCGGCCTGCCTGGTGGCGCTGGCCTCCGCCGGCTTCGGCGCGAGCCTGGTCCAGCAGGAGCGGCTGATGAAGCTGACCCCCGGCGAACTGAGCGGCCACGCCCTCGGGTTGCACTCCGCGGGCATGCTCACCCTCCAGGGCGTGAGCGCGTCACTGGCGGGCTCGGTGGCTCAACTCACCTCGCCCGCGGTGGCGATGACGGTGATGGCGCTGGCGTCGGCCGGGGTGACCCTGTCGCTGGTCGGCGCCGCACGCCGGGCGAAGGTCACGGCACCCCGGCCGGCGCCGCAGGTGCCGTAGGCGTCGCGAGTGCCGTAGACGCCTGAAAGGGGGCCGCAGGAGGCCGGCGGCCACCGCAGGAAACCGGCGAGGCGCGGGGAGACGTCTGATGTGCACGTGGGGTCATGCCGGATGCGCCCCTCGGCCCCCTCGGCCCCCTGGCCCCCTCGGGCCCCGACCCCGGCCCCGAAGAGAAACGAGACCACGTGCAGGCGAGCGATTTCGGCAAGTGGGTACGCCGGTTCGAGGACGAACGCGACCGAAGACGCGCCCAGGGCGATCCGGACTGGAACCGGGGCGCCACCCTGCACCCGGCGGTGTGGGCGAGCGTGCAGCGCTTCCAGGTGGGGGAGGACGGCGACGGCGCCAACCTGGTCGCGAAGGCGGACGAGGCCGGGGACGGCGACTACGCGCGGGCGGTGCGGCTGTTCGTCGCCGAGGAACAGAACCACGCTCGTCTGCTCGCCCGCCTCCTGGCCGCGGGCGGCACCCCGACGCTGACCGGCCACTGGAGCGACACGGTCTTCGTGCGGCTGCGGCGCCTGATGGGCCTGCGGCTGGAACTGCTGGTGCTGCTGATCGCGGAAGTGGTCGCGCTGCGCTACTACCGGGCCCTGCGCGACGGCACCACCGACGCACTCACCTCGGACGTGGCGGGCCGGATCCTGGCCGACGAGGAGCGCCACGTCCCCTTCCACTGCGAGCGCCTGCACGTCTCCCTCGTGTCGTTGCCGCGCCCCTTGCGCCGTCCGGTGATGCTGCTGTGGCGGCTTCTGCTGTCGGCGGTCTGCCTCGTCGTCGTCGCCGACCACGGCCGGGCCCTGCGCCGACTGGGCGTCGGCCGCCTGCGATTCCTGACCGACGTCGTCGGCTCGTCCGCCACGGTGACCCGGGCGGTACTGACCCCCCGCCCGGACACGGCCGGCAGCGCGGTCTGACACGGGGCGCCGCCCTGACCCGGCGACGGCCGGGACGTGCCCCAACGAGCCCTGACACGTGCCACACCGCGCCGGCACGGCACGCCGTCCTGGCGCGGATGCCACGCCGACAGGGACGCCGAAGTTCACCCGTCCGGTCGCCTCCCGCTGGTGACGTGATCCTTCCGCGCACACGGTGGACGCATCCGACCCGAGGGAGGACGACACCATGACGCAGCAGCCGACAACGCCCCAACACCTTCCCCCTGACGCCCATGCCGGCGCGAAGGGCGCCCCCAGCCCGTGGGCGGCCGGCGGCACGGTGTTCGCCGGAGTCGTACTCCTGGTGGACGGCCTGCTGAACATACTCAAGGGCATCTCCGCCGTCGCGTCCGACGACATCTACGCCCGCATCAACAACTACGTCTACCGGTTCAATCTGACCGGATGGGGCTGGGTCCTCGTGATCCTGGGCGCGATCGCCGTCATCACCGGCCTCGGCCTCCTCACGGACGCACTGTGGGCCCGCGTACTGGGCGTGTTCATGGCTTCCCTCAGCCTGGTCGCCAACTTTCTCTGGCTCCCCCACCTCCCCCTGTGGGCCATCATCTCCATCGCCCTGGACGTCTGGGTCATCTGGGCCCTGACCGCCCACCGCTCCTCACGCTCGGAGGCCTTGTGACTCCGGGCACCGCGCAGTCGTAGAGGCCACCTGTGCCGGACCGATGCCAGGGCGACGCGGGAGGCGTTCAGCGAGCGGACGGCGGGGTGTCCAGGGTCGCCTCACGGGTCGGCAGGTCCGTAGCGTGGCCGCATGCCGAAACCTCAGCGCATCGTCCACATCACCGAGCGCACCCTGTGGGAGGCCGCCCGTGAGTCCGGCACCTACGAGATGTCCACCCGTGGCCGCACACTCCAGCAGGAGGGGTTCGTCCACTTCTCCACCCGCGACCAACTCCCGCGCATCGCGGCCTTCCTCTACGGCGACTACGAGGGTCCCGACGAGTTGGTGGTGCTGGTCGTGGACCCGGCCCGGCTCGATGTCCCGCTGAAGTACGAGGCCATGCCCCCGGACGGCGAGGAGTTCCCGCACGTGTACGGGGCCGTGCCCGTCGAGGCGGTGGTGGCCGTCGAGTCCTGGGGGTGAGAAAACAGGGAGGGCGCCGTCGCTCGGGGAACGGGCCGGCGCGCCGGCCGACGTCCTCGACGACGAGCCGCTGGTCGTCATCGACCGTGGCGCACGCCGGGGTCACGCCCTCACGAGGGGTGCTGTCGGGGACAACGGCCAGTCGCACATCCTCTTGGCGGACCGGCTCGTAGGGGATCCCGGACGAGGCATGGTCGCCGGGGATCGCCCCGCACCCTCCTGGGTCGAGGCAGCGACCAGCGGCGACCCCCACCTCGGCCGCGACGACCCGGCGATCCGATGTTTCCGCCTCTTCGACGGCCGAGGAACCACATCAGCCCGGACGGCAGGCCGGCCGACATACAACCCCTCGACGGCATCCGTGTCCTCGTGCTGCACCCGCCGAACGGCACCTACGGCCTGGGCGATGGGCGCGTGTTCGAGCACATAACTCGACCCTCCGCCTCGACCGGATCGTGGAACCGGACGAGAAAGAGCGCTGGATCGCCCGGCTCGCTCCCGCCGTCGAGACGACCTGATGGCCGGCAGGAGACTGTCGTAGCCCCCGGCTCCGCACACCTCTGGCATGCGTCCGACAGCTCCGTCAGCGGCGGTAGCAGTACGAATCCGAGGAGGCGTCGCCGCCCTGCAAACGAATCTGGTGCACGCGCAGGCCGGCGAAGTCCGTGCCGTGCGGGAAGAAGCGGCGGTCGACCGAGAGCCCCCCGTGCGAGGTGTCCGCGTCGAGTTTGATCATCCACGGGTCGATGCCGGCGGGGTAGATCTGTTCGTCCCAGGCGGCGTACAGCGAGTTGGTCAGGTACACGCGCCGCCCGTCGCGGCTGAGCTCGACCATCTGCGATCCGCCCGTCAGCGGGACGTCCGGGTCCGCGGGGTGCGGCTGCCCGCCGACGATGCCGCCCAAGCGCACGGCCGCGGTCCGCCTCGGATGGAACGGGTCGCTCACGTCGTACTGGAGCAGGTCGCCGGTCCCCCACGCGGACACGTACAGCCACTGATCGTCCACGGACAGGTCGATGTCGGTGATCAACGGGGGCACGGCACCGAACGGCTGCAGCGCCTTAGGCAGGTCCTCCGTCCGCACGGGCTCGGCGGGGACGGTGATCACCTTGCGGACCACGAAGTCCTCGCCCTCCCGATTCCACAACCACACCGATGCGGACAGGTCCTCCACGTCGACCACGGTGCCGGCGAACCCCCACGTCGCCTCGGGGTCGTGCGCGGGGCGCAGTTCCAGCACCATCTGGTTCTCGTCCCCCAGATCGACGCGCTGCAGGTGCCGGCCGGAGTCGAGCTCCCAGAAGTGCAGGGAGTGGCCGTATCGGCGGCCCAGCAGCAGTTCGGGGACAAGGCCGTGCTCGATCATCGAAGGGGTGCCCCACTCACTCGTCACCGCGATGTTCTGGCGCAGATGCCACCACACGTCGTAGGCGAGCCACTGCGGCCCGCGGTCGCTCTCCCAGGCACGCAGGACGTCGAAGCTCTCGTGGTCCAGGAGCGCGACCCCGCCGGGCCCGTCCGCACCGTCCGCGCCGCCCAGGCACGACAGGAAGACCCCGTCGGGACCGCAGTGCAGTGTGTGCGGGCGTGAATACCCGGCCTTGGCGGCCAGCTCCTCGGGCGCGACCACCTTGACCAGGCGGGGACGGGAGGGATCAGGGGTGGTGTCGAACACGTGCAGCCGGGACGAGCGCAGCCCCGGGACGATGAGGTACCGGCGAGCAGCGTGGTGATGACCGGCGTGCGCCAGCGCGCTGGAGCAGGCGTTCCACCCGAAGTGGTGCAGCTCGTCCCCCAGGCCGGGCAGCTCGGCTTGCGAGATCACACGGCCGTACGCGGGGGACTCGGGATCGGTGCCGACGGTGAACAACGCGTCCGCGCGCTGTGCGGCCGGGTCGAATCCGACGACGTAGGCGAGCTGCTCCGGGGGTGCGGCCACGGCATCCGCGGGGGTGCGGTACAGGGTGGGGTCACTGTGGCCGTCGCGATCGTGAACGTGATCGGTGTTCCTCATGGCTGTTCCTTACTCCCGAACGGGAGCCTGGTACCGGATGGACTGCCGCCACAGAGGCGGGCTCATTCGATCGGGATCGACGTGCGGACGAGGAACGGACACGGCAGGTCGATATGCCGTAAATCGAGCGTTTCACAGCCCTGGACCGCTGCCAAGGCGGCAGCGCGGCTGATGGCCGTGACCGACACAGGGATCACCCGGGACACATACGCACGGTAGCGGCCCGGACCCGATCGTCGAACGCCCGCGGCGAGACGACCTCGTCCGACTGGACGTGACAACCCGCCCATGGCCCCCGGCTCGGAACTCCTGAGGCCGGCACAGGCGGCCGCATTCTGGACCTGAGGTGCGGCAGGGGCGGCAACGCTGCCCAGCACCTTCCCTGCGGGCTGTGGAGCAACTGGGAAGACTGGCCGGATGACCGGGCTGCCGTCGAACAGAACACGCGACTGGCTGCTGCCGACCTTCTGCACAGCCATCGCGAGCAGGCGCCTGAGCAGGCGCGGATGCTCGCACGCCACGCTGACCTTCTGATCCACCGCTCTGTGCAAAGCGACGGTTGGTGGTCATACCGGGCTCGATATTTGATCGTCTGCGGCTTGTGGTCAGCCGTAGGGTGCGGCAATGGACTGGAGCGCCTGGAATGACAGGTACGACGCAGCGCACTCGTGGACGGCACGGCGGCTGCGGACCGTTCAAGCACAGATCCGGGCTGCCCCGAACGCCGCCCCGGCGGGCTGCTGAAGGTGATCAGCCTGTGCGCCGGGGACGGCCGCGACCTCCTCCGCGTCCTGACGTGCGGTACACCCGTCAGCCGCGCCGGCTGCCGAGCCCCACGAACGCGGCAGGCCTCGCTGCAACCGCTCTAGAGTGCCGTCATGGGGAGCAGGCGCAGGGTCCGCCGCATGGTGGTGGGCGGCACGGTGTACGGGTGGTCCTTCGGGCACCGGCACGATCGGGCGCAGGGCTATGCCGGGTGCAGCAGCACGCTGACCCTGTGGCGTGCCGGGAACCGGGCCTGCCTACGTCTGCTGTTTCAGCCGGCATCCGACCGTGCCATCGCCGACGGCTACTTCGACGAGGGCGCGGTGGTGCGCCTCTCTGACCGGGAGTACCTGAATCTCCACGAGCCGGGCAGCGTGCGCGCGTTGCTCGACCAGGCCTTGGTCCGCGGGCTGTTTCCCACCACAGGGATCGTGGAGTTGGACGGTTGGCCCCTCTTCGACGCGGTGAGATCGCAAGGCCCGCCAGGCTGAGTCCACAGCACTGACGGTCGCACAGTGCCGTTGAGCAGGTCCGTTGCTACACCCACCTCGATGCCGTTGCCGGCGGTGTCACTGACGATCAGGTCCGGATCGCTGCTGCAGGCGCTCACCGGGCGACCATCACCCGAACTTCGTCCACTGCCCTTCGGAAACCACCTCGACGGAGCCGTCGACGACCTTGATGGCCGTCTGCTCGTCGATGGCGTAGGCCGGGACGCCGATGTCGACGGCCCATCGCTCCGCGTCGGCCAGGGTGTTCTGCGGGAAAGCGTTCAGGTGCGGGAAGATCGAGAAGTCGACGACTCCCAGGGTGCGGTCGTCCGGTGCGGAGGGCCACTCGACGAAATACGCTCCGATCCGGGGTGTCATCACCATGCTTCCGGCACTCACTCCCACCCAGACCGTGTCAGGGAGCGACGGCAGCAGATCGGCCAGCCCGGACTCCCGCATCCAGTGGCACAGATAGGTCGCGTCGCCGCCGTCGACCAGGAGCACGTCGGTCTCCCGGATCCAGGGGACGTATCGCTCGGCGCCGATGGTGGGCAGTGCGGTGAGTTCGAGGACACCGAGTGACGCCCAGCCCAGGCCCGACAGGTGCTGCCACGTGGGCTCGGCGGCCACGAGGCCCCGCACCGATGTCGGACCGCACATCGGGTGACCCCACTGCGCTGTCGGGACGCAGAGGGCATGGCACTGGGAGATCGGCTTGCCGAGAAGCTGCACGAGTGCCGACCGGATGCTCGGATTCGTGACGCCGCCTGACGTCAGCAAGAGCTTCAAGGAGCCTCCAAAGTCACGCGCGGAAGGTGGATGTACGTGAAGACTTGTGAACGTGCCTGAATTCATCGCGGTTCAGGCAACCGATTCACCGCGGCGTGCCTGACAGCCGGTCTGCTGGGGCTGCCCGCCGGCAGTTGCGGAGGCCGGGGAAGGTACCGGCATGGTTGAGCAGGTTCCTGCGTTGCCGCTGGGTGTGCTGACCGGCGAGGCGCAGGCCTTTGCGCTGGTCGGTGATGCTGAAGACACCGAGCGCCTCACGTTCGGTGGGGCGACGGTCGTCATCGGCCCGGCAGGAACGGTGATCGTCACTGAGGCGGGCTATCGGGGGCCGGACAAGAGCGGGGTGTGGAATGCGGAGGAGGTCCGTCTGTTCGGCCCTGCGCCGGCAACGGCCACAGAACGGCTCGCGGGCCGGACACCGGACACGGAATGGGGGAGCGAATGACAGGGTGTTGCCCGTGCACCCCATGGTTTGTATCGACGAGAGCCTGCTGTCCTTGGGCGTCGGCCAGATCGTGCGGGCCGGCACGACTCGGCGACCCGGCTGCGACGACTACGAACTCACCAGCTGCGTGGTGCGGCTTGAAGTGCCTCTGAGCAGGTCCTTGCGGACCACGGTTCCCCGTGAGTCCCCGTCCGTTCTGGCACGAGAGTGGCACGGCCACGCGACCGTGCCTTGGGCACCTTCGATGCGAACTATGGGCAGGACACGTGTGTGGCACACCCCGGCGGAATCGGTCCTAAGATCAGAGCCCACATGTTGAGATCAGGCGCGGCAGGGGCGGAATTGACTGATCACCGGCGGCAGACCATCAGCTTGGGAAGCTGCGAGCATTTGAGGCGGGTTCGTGCACTGACCCGGACGAACGGCTGTGATCCAGGTTCGCCGGGCCCGGTTGCTTTCACCGTGGTTCCCCGCTGTTCCCCGCTGGATCTGGTGCGGTTGTGGTGCGCTGGTATCCCAGCGCAATGGGTCGGGCCGCCTGGACTCTTAGTACTGTAATGGTGCTTACCGTGACCGATGGCCAGGTCAGGGGCTGTGTCCGCGTCGTTTGTAGTGGCCGCGGACCAACACGAATCAGGCTGCGAAAGCCGTTCTGTCCGTGGACTGGAGCACGGTGAAGGCCTTCGGCTGAGCCGGGCCCGCGCACCTTGCCGAGCCCGGCCTCCCGCTGCGGGGCGGCCGGGCTCGGCGAGTACAAACCCGCGCGATGACGTGATCCCAGGGGCAAGATATCTTCCTCTCGTGGCGCGTCGAGATCTTTCCGTGCCGCTTCAGGGAGGGAAGACATGCGCATATCACTGCTTCGGCGCCTGGCCGCGCTGGCCACGACATTGGGGCTCACCTCGCTTGGGCTGCTCGGCGCGGGCGCGGCACCCGCGCAGGCCGCGGTCAGCGACTGCCCGTCGGGCTATTTCTGTGCCTGGAAGAACTACGACCGCACAGGCACCATGTTCAAGACGAGCATCGACAGGGCGACGCTCGGGGATTGGGACAACTCGTTCAAGGCGGTCGTAAACCATTCGTCCAGGTACGTCTGCCTGCACGACGACCCGAACTACGGCAAGACCGGCTTCGTCCAGGTGTGGAGGCCCGACCTCGCTGGTACCGAGTGGGGCAACGGCGCCGACTACAAGGGGGACGGCTACGTCAGCTCGGTGCGGTTCGTCCGTACCGAGCGAGAGTGCAACTACGAAGCCTACCCACGGTGGTACTCGTGGGCCGCTCCCCAGGCGGCCGGCTTCGGTGACCTGAACGCCGACCGCCGAGCCGATGTCCTCGTCCGGGACAGGGCGGGCCGTCTGTGGTTCCTGCGCGGCGACAACACCGGGCAACTGGTCGGCACCGGCGGCTGGAACGCCATGAGCGCCCTCGTCCGGCACGGTGACTTCAGCCGTGACGGCCGCGAAGACGTGATCGCCCGCGAGGCGTCCACCGGGAAGCTGTGGCTGTACCCCGGCACGGGCACCGGCGGCCTCGGTGCACGCAAGCTCATCGGCACCGGCGGCTGGAACGCCATGGGCCGGCTGGTCGCGTTCGGGGACCTCTCCGGCGACGGCCGCGCGGACCTGCTGGCCGTCGAGAAGTCCACGGGAAAGCTGTGGCTGTACCCGGGCACCTCGACAGGCGGCCTGGGCTCGCGCAAGCTGGTGGGCACCGGCGGCTGGAACGGCATGAACGGCCTGGTCGGGGCGGGCGACATGAACGGTGACGGCCGTGCCGACCTGATCGGCCGCGAGGCCTCCACCGGGAAGCTGTGGCTCTACCCTGGCAAGGCCGGATATCTCGGGTCCCGCGTGCTGATCGGCACCGGCGGCTGGAACGTCATGGACAACCTCCTGGGCCTGGGCGACGTCAGCGGCGACGGCCTCCTCGACCTCGTGACCACCACGAAGAGCACCTACATCGGCGAAAGCTGCAGGGGTGTCGGCTGCATGCTCACCTATCGGGGTCGCGGAACCGGCGGGCTGTACCCGGGCGAAGAAGGAGCCGACGACTGGCACCTCCTCAACGGTGCCTTCTGAGTGGACGTCACGTCCGTTTCCGGTAGGAGCCTCGTCCGGGCTGGGTGAGGAAGCCTTGGCGGGCGAGGCGTTCGAGACGGCTGCGGGTGACGTTGACGATGCTCTCGTCGGTGGGCGTGCCGAGGAGCTCGTGCAGCTCACGGGCTTGGAACTCTTGGTCGGGGTGCTGGTTGAAGGTGTTCACGATGGCCTGGTAGGCGGTGTTCGTCTCGGGCGGTGCGGGTTGGCCTGAACCCGGTGCGAGTTCGGCGATGACCCTTTGGGTGGTGGCCAGGTCCGCGAGTCGCGCTTCGGTCTCGGCCAGGGCGGCGGCCAAGTGCTGGATCCGGTCGCGCAGTTCACCGGCGGGGGCTGTGGTCTCGTCGTGACAACCCGTGTCGGATCAAGGGCGCGGGAAAGGAGAGGGCGGCTGAGCGGCGCATCGCGATCGTCGCCCAGGGCGACGCGTTGGCCGACGCCGTGGGGATGCGGTGGCGGCTCATGGTCTACCTCGGCGCGTAGGGTCCGATGCGTCCGGAGGAACTGGCCGGCCTCCGTCGTCGGGATGTCGACCTCGACAACCTGCGCATCCGCGTCCGTCTTGCCGAGCCGGAACGGATGAACGGGCGGCGAGTCCAGGGCGACACCAAAACCGAGGCAGGTACCCGGACTGTGATTCTTCCCGCGTTCCTCCGCCGGGAGCTCCGCTGGCACCTGGAGAGCTACGCCGAGCCGGGGCCGGACGGGCTGATCTTCGTCGGCGAGAAGGGGGCTCCGTTTCGGCGCAGCACCTTCGGGCGGAAGTGGCGAAGGGCGCGGGAGGTCGTCGGTATGCCCGAGGGCTTCCGGTTCTACGACCTCCGCCACACGGGGCACACGCTGTCCACGCCGTCCGGTGCCACTCTCAAGGACACGATGATGCGCGCCGGGCAGTCCTCCGAGAAAGCCGCGCTGATCTACCAGCACTCCGACGAGGCCCGGGTTTCTGACCTGGGCCTTCTTCCTGGAGCGGGTGACGAGAATCGAACTCGCGCTCGCAGCTTGGGAAGCTTGGGTTCTCGGTGGGAGGTTGCCTGGCTGAACTGCGGCGGAGCGTGCGCGGGGCCTGGCTGACGGGCGGCCTGGTCCCCATCATTCCCCGTGGTTCCCCACACGATCCGGCACTTGTCTGGCACGGCCGTTTTGCTGGGCGCAGCCTGACCCACCGGCGAGCCCTACCACCGTTGTTGGTCGGCGTCGGCTGACCTCGTGCGCCCAGGGACGGTCCAGCGCTCATACGGCGACGGCTTCTGGCCGGGGGCGCATAGCTGGTGGTGCCCCGGCGTATGCCACGCTCTCTGAGGTCGGCCTAGACTGCCGAGCAGACTGGGGAGAGCCGGGATATGGGCGAGAGCCTGCGCAAGATCACGCTATGGGGGCGGGCCCTGCAAGGCTGGTGGTCTGACCGTCTGGGCAAGGAGATCCTCTCCATATGGGCTGCAGGCATGATTCTGGGCGTTCCTGACTGGGTCTTCATCGAGATCTTCTGGCACCCGGACTCGATCCTCGGCGACGGTGGACTTGCCGCGCTGGGACTGCTCATCATCCTGGCCGTCGGAACGCTCTTCGCGTGGACGGGCGTCATGATCGTCCGCGAGACGATTGCCGATTCCCGCGTGACCACAGGACGGACCCACCGCTCGTGGCTCACGATTCAGGTCCTTACGGCCGGGACGGCCGGGTGGGTCGCCCTGCGGGCGATATTGGTCTTCGGTAATCACGTGTCGCCGACCGTAGGGCTGATCTCGGCGATTCCGCTGGCGGCTCCGTACCCACTCGCGTTCCTGGCACGGGTCATGCGCGAGGACGTCCGGTGGCGCGTGGTACGTGCTGTGGTTCCCATGCCGATTGTCCTGATGGTGCTGCTCCGGTTCATGTGACTGGGCCGGTAGCGCCGAACCGTTGCGTGGCCCCCAAACCATGATCGGTTGGGGGCGTTTTCGCTGGTGTGGCTGACAGGGATTTGAACCTGTGGCCTCATCCTTATCAGGTCGATCACGGGGAGTCGTCGACGTCGGTCAACCGGCCGGTGTTCTCGGCTGATCGTTCGCTGAGCTTCGGCGCTGACCGCTGCTGTCCGCTCCTGTTGGTGTCAGCTGCAGGACGCGGCCTTGACAAGTGCGCTCACTCTGGCAACTCCGTGTGGAAGATCGCGTCAACGCCTACGGCTCGATCAATGATTCATGGTGCCGCCCAGGAGGAGAAGCAGCGGGAGCAGGAGGCTCAGGACGCCCATGAGGGCGAGTGCTACGACGGTGATCAACAGGAGGATCACCATGAGTGTCCACCCAAAACGGCTACTGGCCTCCTGAAGCCTGCTCTGTACCGAGTCTTTGTCAGTCACTGAACCCCCTGCCAGGACTCTACAGAGCGGTCGGCGTAGCGACTTTGGCCGGGAGTTTCAATGACCGAGTCAAGGGCGCATGCGGCACTCGATCAGTTCTTCTGGAAGTGATGGGGCTCCTAGCTGACCTGAGGTTCTCCGTTTGATCAACGTTCTGATCTGCTGTCGAGCTGTTGACGGTTGTCAACGTTGGTCATCGTTGATCGCCCTTCCGCGGCCCCAAGACGGCCCAAAGGGATGTCGGCACCGCCTGCGATGATGACTGAGTCACCCCGGTGGGAGGGATCATGGGCATCGGCTACAAGACATCGTGGCTCGCTGTGCAGGATGCCGTGCCGGAGGAGGTCGCCGACGCCCTTGGCCTGCGACACCGACGGATCGTGGACTGGACAGGCGGCACCAGCGCTGCCTACCGGCAGGGCGTGTTCGTCGCCCGGCCGGCCGTGTCCTGGACCCTGGCCCACGGCCGCATCCACATGCCTGGGGCCTTCGAGGCATCAGACCCGCGTTTCCCCGACTGGATCCGCCAACTGAGCGCGAAACTCGGCGAGGTCCAGCTCTTCACGACCGACCGGATCGGTGACCACCACGGCTGGGCCCGCGCTACCAACGGCAAGCTCACTCGCGCCTACTACTACGGTGACGCCGCCGTCCCCCTGCACATCGGCGATCCCACGGATATCGAAGGCGAACTCGGCGTGGGGTACCGCCGGCTTGAAGAGGGATGGCAGAGCTGGCAGGAACCCGAATGGGACGCCTGGTTGGCCGCCATGCCCCGAGAAGACCATGTAATGCAAATCGCCCGGAACTGGAGCATCTGCCCCCTCGACATCCCGGACAGCGCCGTCAACGCCCCAGGGATCTACGGCTTCCCGATCGGCGTCGAGCCTTGCTACGAACCCTGACCTTAGATCGAAAACTGGGTACTCACTTCGTTGTCGTCATGGCGCGCAACCTGGCGGGCGGAGCCGACCGCCCCAGCCACGACGTGCTCTGACCTCATGCTCCGTGTGCGTGCCTCTTGGGCGGGAGCGGGCGGCCGGCGGCGCCGAGCGGGACGGAGGCATGAGCGTGGGCGCGGCCGATTGCCCGCGCCCGCCCGGAGGAGCGAAGCGACGACGGGTGCTTGCTGCGTCCGGTGCCAGTCTCCGTGAACTGATGACCAGGATGGGTCACAGCACCCCCCGCGCCGCGCTGATCTATCAGCACATGGGCAACGGCCGTGATCGCGAGATCGCCGATCGACTCGGCTCGATGATCCGCAAGGAACGGGGCGATGCGGACTCTTAGCGGACTTTGTGGCACGGGAGTGGCACGGCCGTGATCACAGCGAAGGGCCAGTTCGAGAGGATCAAGCCTCTGAACTGGCCCTTCATCGTGTGCCCCCGGCAGGATTCGAACCTGCGACACCCGCTTTAGGAGAGCGGTGCTCTATCCCCTGAGCTACGAAGGCGGGGATCTCCGTGAGATCCGCGACTAGCGTAGCGGATGAGGGGTCCGGCGGGGGAAGGTCCCCGTTCGGGGCTGGTCAGGTCGGGGGTACGCGGGTGAAGCGGGAGGCCGTGTGGAGGTCTGCTTCTATGCGGGCGGCCGTTTCGCGCAGGGGTGGGAGGAGGAGGTCGACGCACTCCTCGGGGGTGTGGCGGGCGGCGTGGGTGGCGATGTCGGCCGCGGCGACCGTGTGGCCCGTGCGGTCGCGGATCGGGACGGCGATCGCGCGCAGGCCCGCTTCCAGTTCGGCGTCGACCAGGGAGTAGGGGCGGGGTGACGCGTCGCCCGGTGTGTCCGGTGCGTTGGTCAGCAAGGCCCGGCCCAGGGCCGTGGCGTGGGCCGGGAGGCGGGTGCCGACCGTGATGTCCACGCTCATGATGCGGGTCGCGGCGGCTCGGGCCGTGTACTGGATCTCCTCGGCGGAGGGGGTCAGGACCGCGAGGGACGCCGACTCCTGGACCTCGGCCGCCAGGTCCTCCAGGTGGGGCTGGGCGATGCGGGCGAGCGAGGTGCGGGACAGGGGCGGGAAGCCCAGGGAGAGGACCCGGGGGGTGAGGGTGAAGGTGTGGGTGTCCGGTGCGTGCCTCACCAGGCCCAGGTGCTCGTAGGTGATCAGCGCTCTGCGTGCCGTGGCCCTCGCCAGGCCCGTCGCCTTCGCCGCCTCCGTCAGGGTCAGCGCCGGTCTGTCCTCGCCGAAGGCGGTCAGGACCGTCAGGCCGCGGGCCAGAGATTCCACGAACTCCCGGCCCAGTTCCTGTTTCGACGCCGCCGTCCAGGTCGCCAGGTCCGAGGGGATCGGCGTGGGCCGCGGAGGCGGCGGTTGCCGGAGGTCGTGCTCCATCGCCGCCACCGTCTCCCGCAGGCGCGGCAGCAGGGTCGTACGCAGGTCGTCCGCCGAGTGGCGGCTGGTGTGGCTCACCACGCTCGCCACGCACGCGATCCGGCCCGTCGCCGGGTCCCGCACCGGCACCGAGACCGCCACCAGGCCCGGCTCGATCAACTGGTCGTCCAGCGACCAGCCCTCGCGCGCCGCTCGCGCGGTGCGCTCGGCGAAGTCGTCCGGCGCCGTGTGCCGCCTCGGCGGGATCGCCGGGAAGCCTGTGTCCTGCGGGTCCCTCGCGCGGCGCTCCCGCCAGTTCCGCCACTCCTGCCGTGTCCACTCGGTCGCGAACAGCGGGCCGGGAGCCGTGCGTTCGGCCGGCAGCAGGTCCCCGATGCGGAAGCTCAGGGACATCGCGCGGCGCCTGGTCGCCTGGTGGATGAATCGGATGCCGTCCCGGTCGCCGACCGCCAGTGACACCGACTCGTCCAGTTCGTCGGCGAGGGCGTCGGCGCGCGCGTCGAGCAGCGCGGGCAGGCGGAGGGCGGCCAGGTAGGCGTTGCCCAGTTCCATCAGGCGCGGGGTGAGGACGACGTCCCTGCCGTCACGGCCCTCCAGGCGTACGTATCCCATGCGGGCGAGCGTCGCCGTGATGCGGTCCACCGTGGAACGGGCCAGGCCCGTGGCGCGTTCCAGGCCGCTCGGGCTCAGCGTCCCGCCGGCCTCCGTCAGCCGCCGGAGCACAGCGACTCCCCGGATCAGCGGCGTGACCGCCTCGGCGGGGGCGTCCCCGGCAGGCTCCGGCACTGCGGTCCGCTGGGGGTCTGGCGTCGTGTGCGGGGGTGCGGGCATCGGTTCGGTCGGTTCTCCGGGACGGCGGTGCCGAGGGTAGCGGCGGTGCGGCGGTGCCGCGGGTGCGGCGGATGCAGGACGCCTACGGTAGTCCCGGCGGGTGCCTGCGGTGGTTCCGGCTGGTCCCGTTCCGGCGGGTGCCTGCAGCTGGTCCCGTCCCGGCGGGCGTCCGTGAGGCCGCCTCACGTACGGCTGCGAGGCCGCCTCACGTTCGGCTGCGAGGCCGCCTCACGTACGTCTGTGACAGGTTCGCTCATGGCGTCCCCGTTCCCGGGGCTGGAGGCGTCACTGCCGGGTCACCCGGATCTGGTAGTTCCCTTTCAGGTCCGCCGCGGCCACGTCGATGCGGATCTTGACCTTGGGGTCCTTGAAGGTCTGGCCGGGGGCGAAGGGGGCGTCGGAGAGTTCGGCGTGGACGTTGGGGCTGCTGGTGCAGCCGCCGGACTCGTGGTGTGCGTCGTACACGGTGATGGGGCCCTGGCCGGTGTCGACGTCCGCGTCGACCTTGTAGATCAGGACGCCCGGCCGGCACACCGCCTCGTCGTTGCCCTCGCGCGTGCGCAGCTCGACGACGTAGACGGTGCCGCCGTCCAGGGGTATGAAGACCAGTTTGGGGCCGCCCGGGCGCTCCAGCGGGGTCAGGGTGTACTCGGCCGTGCCCCGCTTCGCCGCGCAGCTCACCTGGTTCGCGTCCAGCCAGCCCAGTTTCCACTTGTGCCAGCCGAGCAGGTCGTTGTTGGCGCCCCAGTCCTCGCTCATGATGTCCCAGTGGCCGACCGCGCCGCCGCCCTCGTGGGTGTAGAGGTCGGGCAGGCCGAAGACGTGGCCGTTCTCGTGGGGGAGGACGCGGAAGCCGGTGCGGTCGTAGGAGCCGGAGCCGTCGTCCTGGCGGGAGTAGACGAAGGAGGCGTTCGCTACGGGTATGCCGTCGGCGGACGGTGCCTCGGTGTTGCCGGCGAAGGTCACGGACAGGACGGTGTCCAGGGCGGAGGGGCCGGCGTTGGGGGTCATCAGCACGTTGAGCAGGTCGTAGTCCCGGAAGTCCACCGCCGGGTCGGCCGCCGCCACGATGTCCCTGATGAGATCGCGGTAGCCGGGGTCGAAGGGGGCGCCGCGTTCTATGCCGTACGCCTTGAAGGGCTTGGGCATGCGCAGCCACCGGGGTATCGGGGTCTCGGGACGGTAGTCGAGGCGGCCGTAGGAAGCGGTGCGGAACCACTCCTGGGTCTGCGGGAAGAACTCGTGGAAGCGGTCGAGCGCGCTGCCCTCGCCGCGGGCGTCCGAGAAGTCGATCATCACGGTCAGGGCGTGTACGACGCCGGTGGAGCGGGCGTAGCCGCGGGCCGTCGGCACGCCTTCCGTCATCTGTACGGTCGTGGGGCCGCTGATCATGCAGGGGGCGAGTGCGGGGGTGAAGGCCAGGGAACCGGCGCCGGGTCCGGTCGCCCGGGCGTCCGGGGTGAGGTGGGCGGTGCCCGCCGAGGTGCTGACCGCCAGGGTCAGTGCGGTGACGGACGCGAGGGCGACGGCTCGGCGCTTGCGTATCCGGCGGCGGGGCGGCGGCTGCATGCATGGACCTTTCGCTCCAGGCAGCCACCGGTTCGCCCGAGGCACCGGTCTCGGCTGCACCCTTTCGCTCACCCTGTGTCGCGGGGACGGCAGGCGCGCGCTGGAGCGGTCCGGTCGTGGGACATGGGCCCGGTCAGAGCCAGGTGGTAGGGGTGGAGCGCTCGGCCGGGGGTGCGGTCCGGCCGTGGAGTGGGGATTCGGGTCCGACGGCTGTGGTGCAGGTCACTTGGAATCTTTTCGGGGGTGGGAAATAACCGGGGACCGTTTCCCCGTTTGGACCTGTGTCCGCGCGAAACGGGGAACACGTCCCCGGATCGCCGCATCCACCGACCCGAGGAGCACGCCGTGCAGGCCGCGACGACCGCGAACCCCGTACCGCGCAAGGTGACCCGGCCGCGCGCCGACGCCCTGCGCAACCGGGAGCGCATCGTCACCGCCGCCCGCGAGATGTTCGTCGAGCACGGGCCCGACGTGCCGCTCGACGAGATCGCCCGCCGGGCAGGCGTCGGCAACGCCACGCTGTACCGCAACTTCCCGGACCGCGACGCCCTCGTCCGGGAGGTCGTCTGCTGCGTCATGGAGCGTACGGCGCTCGCGGCCGAGCAGGCGCTCGCGGAGACCGGCGACGCCTTCGAGGCGCTGTCGCGCTTCGTGCACGCCGCCGCCGCCGAGCGGATCAGCGCGCTGTGCCCGATGGTCACCAGCACCTTCGACAAGTACCACCCCGACCTGGAAGCCTCGCGCGAACGGGTCGTACGCCTCATCCAGGAGCTCATGGACCGGGCCAGGACGGCCGGGCAGCTGCGCGACGACGTGACCGTCAGTGACCTGATGGTCGCCGCGGCCCAGCTCAGCCGTCCGCCGGCCGGTACCGCCTGCCTGAGCCTCGACCGCTTCGTGCACCGTCATCTGCAGCTGTTCCTGGACGGACTGCGGGCCCCGGCCCGATCCGTCCTGCCGGGTACGGCGACGAGCCTGGAGGAACTCCGCCAGGCCTGTGATCGGGGCCCTGCGGGCCGATGAGTTCCGCGCCGTCGCCCGGTCGTCACTCGTAACCGACCTTCTGCCGAACGACCTTCCGTCAACGACTTCCCGACCGAGCGACTTTTCGTCAACGACCTTCCGCCAACGACTTTCCGATACCGAGCCTCCGGCCGTCCCTGAGGGCGGGCCGTCACCTCACGCCACCCTTTTTCCGTCACGAAGTCCTGAAGTGGGTACCCCCATGTCCGAAACAGCCGCAAAGGCTCCCGGCGTCCTGGAGAAGTCCGGCGACGCCAACCGCTGGAAAGCGCTCGTCTTCATCGCGCTCGCCCAGCTGATGGTCGTCCTCGACGCGACCATCGTGAACATCGCCCTGCCCTCCGCCCAGACCGACCTGGGCATCTCCGACGGCAACCGGCAGTGGGTCGTCACCGCCTACGCCCTCGCCTTCGGCGGACTGCTGCTCTTCGGCGGCCGCATCGCCGACCTGTGGGGCCGCAAGCGCGCCTTCGTGATCGGTCTGACCGGTTTCGCCGCGGCCTCGGCGCTCGGCGGCGCGGCCACGACCGGCGCGATGATGTTCGGCGCCCGCGCGCTGCAGGGCGCGTTCGGCGCGATGCTGGCGCCGGCCGCGCTCTCCCTGCTCGCGGTGACCTTCACCGACGCCAAGGAGCGGGCCAAGGCGTTCGGCATCTACGGTGCGATCGCCGGTGGTGGCGGCGCCGTCGGCCTGATCCTGGGCGGCTTCCTCACCGAGTACCTGGACTGGCGCTGGACGTTCTTCGTGAACATCCCGTTTGCCGTGCTCGCCGCGGCCGGTGCCTACTTCGTCATCCGTGAGCCGGCCGGCGGCCGCAACCGTTCGCCGCTCGACATCCCCGGTGTGATCCTGTCCACCCTCGGCCTGGTCGCGCTGGTGTACGGCTTCACGCGCGCCGAGTCCGACGGCTGGGGCGACGCCCTGACGGTCGCCATGTTCGTCGCGTCCGTCGTGCTGCTCACCGCGTTCGCGCTGGTGGAGTCCAAGGTCCGGGCCCCGCTGCTGCCGCTGCGCGTGGTCACCGAGCGCAACCGGGGTGGCATCTACCTCTCGCTCGGCCTGGCGATCATCGGCATGTTCGGCCTGTTCCTCTTCCTGACCTACTACCTCCAGATCGTGAAGGGCTACACGCCGGTCAAGACCGGTTTCGCCTTCCTCCCGATGATCGCGGGCATGATCACCGGTTCCACCCAGATCGGCACGCGGCTGATGACCCGGGTCCCGGCCCGGCTGCTGATGGGTCCCGGCTTCCTGGTCGCCGCTGTCGGCATGCTGCTGCTGACCCAGCTGAAGGTCGACTCCTCCTACCCGGCCCTGCTGCTGCCCGCGATGCTGCTGCTCGGCCTCGGCATGGGTACGGCGTTCATGCCGGCCATGTCCCTGGCCACCCAGGGTGTCCAGCCGCGTGACGCCGGTGTCGCCTCCGCGATGGTCAACACCTCGCAGCAGGTGGGCGGCGCCATCGGCACGGCGCTGCTGAACACGATCGCGTCCTCCGCGACGGCCGCCTACGTCAAGGACCACATCGCGGCGGCCGGTGCGGCGCGGCCCGCCCAGCAGCTGGTCCAGCTGAAGGGCCTGGTGCACGGCTACACCAACGCGATCTGGTTCGCCGTCGGCATCCTGGCCGTGGCCGGTGTCATCGCGCTGACCTTCGTCAACGCGGGCCGGCCGGGCAGCACCCGGGTGGCCGGCTCCGGTTCGCGCTCGGCCTCCGGCGAGGACGTCGAGGACGAGGTGACGGTTCCGGTCATCGCCCACTGACGCCCTCACCCCTGTCCAGGCACCCTCAGCGGAGCCAGGGCAGGTCGGCACCCGCTTCGTTCGGCTGAAGTCCCTCGGCGACGATCTGCATGATCTCGCCGAGGGACTTCTGCTGTTCGGGGGTCAGCCGGTCGAACAGCGCCTGGCGTACGGCGTCCACATGGCCCGGCGCGGTGCGCCGCAGCACGTCCCGGCCCTCGTCGGTCAGCACGGCGAACTGACCCCGCTTGTCGGAGGAACAGTCCTCGCGGCGCACCCAGCCGTTCTTCTCCAGCCGGGCGACGGCGTGGGAGAGGCGGGAGCGGGTGATCTTGGCGTCCATGGCCAGCTCGGTCATCCGCAGGCGGCGACGCGGGGCCTCGGCGAGCTTGACCAGCAGGCCGTAGTAGATGTGCGGCATGCCGGCGTCGCGCTGCAACTGCCGGTCGAGATGGTCCTCGAGGAGGGTGGTGGCGTGCAGGTAGGCACGCCAGACGTGCTGTTCGTCGGCCGTGAGCCAGCGCGCAGCGGCGGGGACGGGCTGTCCGGGGGCCGACGCGGGGGCGGAGCCGGGGGAAGGTGCCGTGTTCATGGATTCACTCTACGGCGAGTTCCTTGAATGTTG
The DNA here is from genome assembly GCF_053589015.1 of Streptomyces sp. NPDC003393. Taxonomy (NCBI): domain Bacteria; kingdom Bacillati; phylum Actinomycetota; class Actinomycetes; order Kitasatosporales; family Streptomycetaceae; genus Streptomyces; species Streptomyces sp. NPDC003393. The sequence continues at coordinate 50,211 of NZ_JBSFRB010000004.1, forward strand.
AACTACCAAGGAGTAGGCTTCTGTGAAAGATTTAGAGTTCAAGTAACGTACAGGGAGTCGCCGCCATGTCCGCCATCGCCCGGGAGCGCATGCCCGCCCTCTACCTCAGCCATGGCGCCCCGCCGCTCGCCGACGACGCCCTCTGGCCCGGCCAGCTCGCCGCCTGGTCCGCCGATCTGCCCCGCCCCAAGGCGATCCTCGTGGTCTCCGCGCACTGGGAGGAGGCCCCGCTCGCCCTCGGCGCCACCGAGACGGTCCCCCTGGTCTACGACTTCTGGGGCTTCCCGGAGCGCTACTACGAGGTGACGTACGCCGCCCCCGGCGCCCCCGAGCTCGCCGAGAGCGTGCGCAAACTGCTGCGCGCCCCCGGCGTGCCCGTGCAGGACGTTCCGGACCGCGGCCTGGACCACGGCGCCTACGTCCCGCTCGTCGAGATGTTCCCCGCCGCCGACATCCCCGTCCTCCAGGTGTCCATGCCGACCCTCGACCCCGAGCGCCTCATGGACATCGGGCGCAGACTCGCGCCGCTGCGCGACGAGGGCGTGCTGATCGTCGGCTCCGGCTTCTTCACCCACAACCTGGCCGCGCTGCGCCATGCCGACAAGGGGGTGCCGAGCTGGTCGTCCGAGTTCGACGACTGGGGCCGGCGCGCCTTGGAGGCCCGCGACTGGGACGGACTGCTGAACTTCCTCGACAAGGCCCCGGCGGGCCGCTACGCCCACCCGCGCACCGAGCACTTCGCCCCGCTGTTCGTGACCATGGGCGCGGCGGAGGCGGGCGGTGAGCTGGACGCGCAGAAGTCGGTGATCGACGGCTTCTGGATGGGAATGGCCAAGCGGTCGGTTCAGTTCGGCTGACAGGAGGGCTCGCCGCCGCTCCACCCGGAGGTTGTCCGCGGGATGGCTGAAACGTGCGCGCCCCGCCCGCGTACAACCATGGTGTGGAGAGTCTGGGAATCTCCTGAGAGTCCGGGTTTGCGGCAACCTTCCGCCGCCACGGGCCGTCCATCAGGGTGGAGGGCGTCGAAGGCGCCGCTCTCCGCGGCGGGCGGCAGGCGGCGGACGCCGAGCGGTACGTGCCGGCGCGCGGACGCGGTGGCAGTGGCGTGGGCTGCGGTGATCCCGCTGTCGGGGTCGCGGCCGGCGCGCCGCGGACTGCGGCATCCGTGTGACGGGCGCCTCGCGCAGGGGCGGACCGGTGGGCTCTCCGGAACCCGCGGGGATCTTCTGGACCCCGCCCTGACCTGGGGCTCGTACACGCCGGTGAGGCGCTCGGCGGGTGTGGCGCCGCAGGGTACTGCATGATCAGAAAAATTGGGGGGTGGGTTGGGAATTCTGTCCGGTTTCAAGTCGTTGTTCCCATCGGATGCCGGGCACCCGAGGAGAGTTCCGAAGACAGTGCCAAGCGTTCCAAGGACCACCCGCTGACCCATCATCGCAAGGGAGCACGCATGGCAACCCGTGCCGTCGCCCGTCGTCAGTCCGCCACCGGCGAGACGGCCGACGCGGCAAGCAGTGTTCGCGCCCACGGCGGCGAGATCGCCGACCGCGACCTGGTCGGCATGTACCTCGACGAGATCGCGCGCACACCGCTGCTCGACGCCGCCAAGGAGGTCGAGCTGTCCCAGGTCATCGAGGCGGGTGTGTTCGCGCGGCAGATCCTCGACGGGTACGAGGAGTCCCGGACGGATGCCACCCGCGAGGAGCTCGAGGCCCTGGTGGCCGAGGGCGAGCGGGCCAAGGACGTCTTCATCCGCTCCAACCTGCGCCTGGTCGTCGCGGTGGCCCGCCGGTACCCGCGCAGCGGCCTGCCGCTCCTGGACCTGATCCAGGAGGGCAACGCCGGTCTGGTGCGCGCGGTGGAGAAGTTCGACTACCGCAAGGGCTTCAAGTTCTCGACCTACGCCACCTGGTGGATACGCCAGGCGATCACGCGCTCGATCGCGGACCAGTCCCGCACCATCCGGCTCCCCGTCCACCTCGTGGAGGAGCTGGGCCGCATCCGCCGTGTGCAGCGCGAGTTCAACCGGGAGCACGGGCGCGACCCGGAGCCCGCGGAGATCGCCGCGGAGCTGGGCGCCACGCCCGAGCGCGTCTCCGACGTGCTCGACTGGGCCCGCGACCCGGTCTCGCTGAACATGTCGGTGGACGACGAGGGCGAGACCCAGTTCGGCGACCTCCTGGAGGACACCTCCGCGGTGTCGCCCGAGCAGTCGGTGATGACCCTGCTGCGCAGCGAGGAGCTCGACGATCTGATCGGCCGCCTCGACCAGCGCACGGCGTCCATCATCAAGATGCGGTACGGCATCGAGGACGGCCGTGAGCGCACGCTGACCGAGGTCGGCAAGGAGCACGGCCTGACCCGCGAGCGCATCCGCCAGATCGAGAAGCACGCGCTGCTGGAGCTGAAGAAGCTGGCCCGCGACACAGGCTTCGACGCCGCGGCGTGACGACGCCGCGGCGCGGTGCCGCCGCGGTGCCGGACGGGCCGATGAGACGAGCGGTGGGCGTGCGACGGGGCGTTCGTCGCAGACGGGCGTGACCGCGTACGCCCGGTGGCGAAAGACAGCGCAAACATGGCTGTGTACCGTCGCTTCAACGGGATGCGCCCCGGGAACAACCCTCCCGAGCACAGCCGTTCGGTTGCCACAAGGCCTCTCGGCCGGTGGCGACCACGACTGAACGTCATGCCCGCCCGCACGTCCCTGACGGTTCGAACGCTTTGAATGTCCGGTCGGCCGCTCGGCCCGTTCGGACGCATGAGTACTGACACATGAGCCACGTCCCGACGCACTCCCCCCCCGGCGCCGGGACCTTCCCTGAGCCGGGCTCCGGTGCCCTCCCCCCGGGCGCCGGAGCCCGGCTCTACTTCTGTCCGAGGGGATGGGGGCGAGGGCTGATGGGCGGGTGCGTTGATCGGCAGTTGGGTGAGGGTCCCGGCCAGGTCCCGGGGCAGCGGGTGCGGGTACGCCGAAGAGGCGGGGCACCCCGAACCTGAACCCCGGGGTGACCCGCCCAGTGGCAGATTCTGCCACACGGGCATAGCCTGCCGACGTGTTCAGCTCCACCCCCGCTCCCCGCACCCCCTCCTCCCTGACCGAGCGCCGCAAGGCCGCCACCCGCATGGAGATCGCCCGAGCGGCGGCCCGCCTCTTCGTGACCCAGGGCCTGCGCGCCACCCGAGCCGAGGACATCGCCCGGGCCGCCGGCATCGCCCCGCGCACCTTCTACCGCTACTTCGCCACGAAGGAGGAGGCCGTGGCTCCGCTCTACGCGGCGGGCGCACGGCGGTGGACGGACGCGGTGCGCGTGGCCCCGGCCGAACTCCCCGTGCCCGAGGCCCTGGCGCACGCGGTACGCCACACCCTGACCCCCGGCACCGGTGTCTCGGCCGCCTCCTGGGAGTGGGTCCGCACCCTCATCCGCCTGGCCGGGACCAGCCCGGAGGTGCGCAAGATCTGGGCCGACGTCTGCCGTGACGCGGAACGGGAACTGGCGGAGGTGCTGGCGACCCGGACCGGCGCCCGGGACCACGGCACCGAGGCCGCCGCCCATGACACGGCCGGTGACGCGGCGGGGGCCACCCTCCAGGGGCTGCGTTTCTCCGCCGCCGTCGCGAGCGCCGCCGTACGGGTGGCCGTGGAGGCCTGGGCCGCCGGAGACGCGTCCGCGAACGGCCCGGAGGGCCCGGCAGCGCCGGCCCTGCGCAACCTCGCGGCCCTGCGCGACTTCGCCTGGGAGAACGGCCCCGACCCAGATTCCGGACCCGGCCCCGACCCGGATCCCGGACCCGGCGCCGGGCCAGACCTCGGCCCGGGCTCCAACCTCTGCCCGGACGCGGGCCTCGACCCCGGCCCGGACGCGGGCCTCGACCTCTGCCCGGACGCGGGCCTCGACCTCTACCCGGACGCGGGCCTCGACCCCGGCCCGCACCCCGGCACTGCCGCCGGTCCAGGCGTCTGACCTGCCGCCGGTCCAGACCGCGGACCGCCGCTGGTCCGGACCGCTGACCCGCCGCCGGTCCAGACGTCTGATCTGCTGTCACGTCCGCCGCGGGGCGCCGTCCGCCGCCCGTGTCAGCCGGGTTCCCAACGACCGTACGCACTCCACCAGTTCCGTCGGCTCCCGCACCGTGAACGGGTGGCCGAGCATGGCCAGCCGGACCGCCAGCCACTCGACCGAGTCCCCGACCGTGGCCCGCAGCCGGCACCCGCCGTCCGCCAGTGGCTCCGGGGTGCCCAGCCACGCGGGCAGCCGCCCCGCGACCACCTCGGCGGACGCCTCGAAGTCCACCGTGAAGGCGTACGTCTCCTGCCGCCGCTGCACCGACTGCCGCAGGTACTCGGCCGCGTTCCCGGTCGGCAGCTCGCGCGGGTCGAAGCGCGCGCCGGTCGCGAACGGCTCGCTCACCCGGTCGACGCGGAACGTCCGCCAGTCCGCCCGGTCCACGTCGTACGCCACCAGGTACCAGCGCCGCCCGGTCGACACCAGCCGGTACGGCTCGGTCAGCCGGCGCGTCGCGGTGCCGTCGCCGGCCCGGTAGGCGAACCGCAGCCGCTCCCGGCCCGCGATCGCCGACGCCATGACGGTCAGCGTCTCCGGAGCGACACTAGCGCCGTCACCGCTGGTCAGCGGGGTCGTCGCGGCCTGGAGGACGGAGACGCGGTGGCGCAGCCGGGCCGGCAGCACCTGCTCCAGCTTCGCCAGCGCCCACACCGAGGCCTCGTCCACGCCCTCGATCGCATGCCCGGCCCCGGCCCGCAGCCCGACCGCGATCGCCACCGCTTCCTCGTCGTCGAGCACCAGCGGCGGCATCGCCTTGCCCGCGACCAGCCGGTACCCGCCGTCGGAGCCCCTGGTCGCCTGCACCGGGTAGCCCAGTTCGCGCAGTCGGTCGACGTCCCGGCGCACCGTGCGCCGGGACACCCCGAGCCGCTCGGCGAGCTCACCGCCGGGCCACTCGCGGGGCGTCTGAAGCAGCGAGAGAAGCTGGAACAACCGGGCCGGAGTGTCCGTCGTCATGGATACGAGGATGCCGCACCTCTAGGACATGATCTGACCTAGAGGGGTCCTAGCTTGTGGCCCATGACCTCCTCCGGAACCACAACCACCTCCGACAGCGTGGCGCAGACGGTCGACCGCCGTCGCTGGTTCGCGCTGGCGATCGTGATGACCGCGGCCTTCATGGACCTCGTGGACGTCACGATCGTCAACATCGCGATCCCCTCGATACAGCGGGACGCGGGCGCGTCCTTCAGCCAGATCCAGTGGATCACCGCCGGTTACGCGCTCGCCTTCGCGGCCGGCCTGATCACCGGCGGCCGGCTCGGCGACATCCACGGCCGCAAGCGGCTGTTCCTCGTCGGCATCGGCGGCTTCACCCTCGCCTCCGCTCTGTGTGGCTTCGCCGCGAACCCCGAGATGCTGGTCGCCTCCCGGATCCTCCAGGGCGGCATGGCGGCGATGATGGTCCCGCAGGTGCTGTCGATCGTGCACGCCACGTTCCCGGCGCACGAGCGTGGCAAGGTCTTCGGCCTGTTCGGCGCCATCGTCGGCCTGGGCGCGGTCTCCGGCCCGCTGCTCGGTGCGCTGCTCACCGAGTGGAACCTGTTCGGCCTCGAATGGAGGCCGATCTTCCTGATCAATCTGCCGGTCGGCGTGGTGGCGTTCCTGCTCGGCAGCCGCTTCATCAGCGAGTCGAAGGCGCCGCGCGCGCTGAAACTGGACCTGGTCGGGGTCGCGCTCGTGACGCTCGGGCTGCTGATGCTGCTCTACCCGCTGACCCGGGGCCGCGAACTGGGCTGGCCGCTGTGGGGGTATGCGTCGATGGCGGGCGCGCTGGTGGTCTTCGCGGCGCTGGTGGCGTACGAGCGCCGGAAGGCGGCGCGGGACGGCTCCCCGCTGGTCGAGCTGTCGCTGTTCCGGGTGAAGAGCTTCGCGGCGGGCATCGCGGTGCAGACCGTCTTCGGGATCGCGCTGGGCGTGTTCTTCCTGGTGTGGACGCTGTACATGCAGGTCGGTCTGGGCTGGAGCCCGCTGCGGGCGGGTCTGACCGGGGTGCCGTTCTCGATCGCGGTGTCCGTGGCGGCCGGGATGTCGGTGCAGAAGCTGGTCCCGCGCTTCGGCCGGAAGGTGCTCCAGGCGGGCGCGCTGCTGATGGCGGCCGGCGTGCTGATCTACGTCTGGGAGTCCGGGCGGTACGGCCAGGACATCGCTCCCTGGCAGATGGCGCTTCCGCTGGTGGTGATGGGCGCCGGCATGGGCCTGATCGTCGCCCCGCTGACGGACGCGGTGCTGTCGGAGGTGCCCCGCGAGCACGCCGGTTCGGCCTCCGGCCTGATCAACACCGTGCAGCAGATGGGCAACGCGCTGGGGCTCGGCCTGGTGTCGGTGGTGTTCTTCGGTGAGATCGGGGACCGGCTGACCCCGGCCCAGGTCGGCCCGGCCTTCGTCGACGCCTTCCGGCACGCGCTGCTCTGGGTGGCCGCGGTGCTGGTCGTCATCTTCGCCCTGATGTCCGCGCTGCCAAAGCGCCCGGCCCAGCATGCGGAAGGCGCCGGTGAGCAGTCCGTGGAGCAGGCCCGGGAGTCGCGGGCGGAGCGGGAGCTCGTCGGCTGAGCCCATCCGGTGGGGGAGCCCGGTACCGATCGAGCGATCGGGGCACCGGGCTCCTTGCCGTCCCCCGCGGGAGCCGAGCCACGTTCGGGGGCTGATCGGGCCGACCGGACGGGCCGGGCCGACCGGGTCGCCTGGCGGAACGGGCTGATCGATCAAGCCGACCACGGCGACGACAGCGACGACACCGACCGGAAGTCCGATCGCGTCCGACCGACGCCCGAGCCTGTTTACTTTCCGGATGTGCGGGCGTAGCCTCACGCCGAAACCACAAGTTCGGGCATCGGCCGGAGGTAAACGGACATGTACGCACCCGAGCGGCAGCAGGAGATCCTCCGGCTGGCCCGAGAGGGCGGCCGGGTGGACGTCGTGTCGCTCGCCGAGGAGTTCCAGGTGACGGCGGAGACGATCCGCCGCGACCTGAAGGCCCTGGACCGTGCCGGTCTGCTGCGCCGGGTGCACGGCGGTGCCATTCCGGCCGGCCGCCTCGACTTCGAGCCGGACCTCACCGAGCGGGAGTCCACCGCGGCCGACGAGAAGGACCGCATCGCCAGGGCGGCCCTGGCCGAGCTGCCCACCGAGGGCACGCTGATCCTCGACGCCGGCACCACGGTGGCCCGCCTGGCCGCCGCCCTGCCCCTGGACGCCGAGCTCACCGTCGTCACGCACTCGCTGCCCATCGCGGCCCGCCTCGCCGACCACCCCGGCCTCCAGCTCCACCTGGTCGGCGGGCGCGTACGGCACCGTACGCGGGCCGCCGTGGACGCCTGGGCGCTGCGGGCCTACGGCGAGATCCGCGCCGACGTGCTGTTCGTCGCCGCCAACGGCTACTCCGCCGAACACGGTCTGACCACCCCCGACCTCGCCGAGGCCGCGGTGAAGCGCGCGGCGATCGCCGCCGCCCGCCGTGTGGTGCTGCTCGCCGACTCCACCAAGCACGGCCAGGAGCACTTCGCCCGCTTCGGTGAGCTGGGCGACGTGGACCTGCTGATCACCGACAGCGGACTGAGCCCCGAGGACGCCGCCGTCATCGAGCGCGGCGGTACGGAAGTAGTACGCGCATGATCGTCACCGTCACCCCCAACCCGTCGCTGGACCGCACCTACGAGGTGCCCTCCCTCGACCGGGGCGAGGTCGTCCGGGCCACCGGCGAGCGGGTGGACCCGGGAGGCAAGGGCGTGAACGTCTCGCGTGCCGTCGCGGCCGCCGGGCGGCGCACGGTGGCCGTACTGCCCCTGGGCGGTGCGCCGGGCGCCCTCGTCGCCGACCTGCTCGACGCACAGGGCATCGAGGTCGCCCCGGTCCCCGTCGCCGGGGCCACCCGCTCCAACATCGCGCTCGCCGAGTCCGACGGCGTCCTGACGAAGATCAACGCACCCGGCCCGCTGCTGTCGGCCGAGGAGCAGGAACTGCTCCTGGAGACCGTGCGGCGGCAGTCGCGCGGCGCCGACTGGATCGCCTGCTGCGGCAGCCTGCCGCGTGGACTCGCCCCCTCCTGGTACGCCGACCTGGTCGCGCGGGCGCACGCCGCCGGCGTACGCATCGCCCTGGACACCTCCGGACCCGCCCTGCTGCACGCGCTGCGCGAGAGCCCGGACGTGGTCAAGCCGAACGCCGAGGAACTCGCCGAGGCCGTCGGACGCCCCCTGGCCACCGTGGGCGACGCGCTGAAGGCAGCCGAGGAACTGCGTGGGCTGGGCGCCCGTGCCGTGCTGGCCAGCCTGGGCGCCGACGGGCAACTGCTCGTGGACGGCTCGGGCGCCTGGTACGGCAGCGCGCGCGTCGACGCCGTCCGCAGCAACGTCGGCGCCGGCGACTCCTCGCTGGCCGGCTTCCTGATCGCGGGCGGCACCGGCCCCGACGCCCTGGCCTGCGCCGTCGGCCACGGCGCCGCCGCCGTACGGCTGCCCGGCAGCGTGATGCCGACCCCTGACGACCTGGACCCGGCGGCGGTCACGGTCACGGCCGAGGTGCCGGTCGACCGCACCCTGACGAAGCCGCCGTCATGACCGCCCCCGCCTCCGATCCCTGCCGCGCCACCGCTCCCGCTTCCCGGCGCCGCACCCCACGCGCGCCCCTCACCGGCGGCGCCTCCACCCCCGTCCCCACGTCCCGTTCCCTCTCCCGTCCCCACCCCGCCCGCCCCGCCCACCGGGCGATACGCGTGCTAAGGAGCCCGCGATGAGCGAGATGATCACCGCGGATCTGGTCGACCTCGACCTGTCCGCCGACACGAAGGAAGCCGCGGCGCGCGCGCTCGCCGAACGGATGGTGGCCCATGGCCGGGTGACCGATCTGGAGGGCTTCCTCGCCGACGTGGCCGCCCGCGAGGCGCAGATGCCGACCGGTCTGGACGGCGGCATCGGCATCCCGCACTGCCGCAGCACCCACGTCACCGAGCCGACGCTCGCCTTCGGGCGCAGCGCCGCCGGGATCGACTTCGGCGCGCCGGACGGGCCCGCCGACCTGATCTTCCTGATCGCCGCTCCGGCCGGTGCCGACGACGCCCATCTGACGATCCTGTCCTCGCTGGCCCGGCAGTTGATGAACGCGGAGTTCACCGGCGCGCTGCGGTCGGTGGGCGACGCGGCGACGGCGGCGGCGCTGATCCGCGGCGACGAGACTCCCGCGGAGGCGCCCGTCCGGGACGAGCGCGCACAGGTGCGGGCGGACACGTCCGGCACCCGCGAGGACACCGTCGCGGTGCCGGGGGCGGCCTCCCCCGACGCCGCGGCGGGCACCATCACACCGGCGGCACCCCCGGCGCCGGACGCCACCGCGCCCGCCGCCGGAGAGCGGCCGTTCCGGATCGTCGCCGTCACCTCGTGCCCCACCGGTATCGCGCACACCTACATGGCCGCCGAGTCGCTGGAGAACGCCGGGCGTGAGGCGGGGGTCGAGGTGGTCGTGGAGACCCAGGGCTCGGCCGGCTTCACCCGGCTCGACCCGGGCGTGATCGCGGCGGCGGACGGCGTGATCTTCGCGCACGACGTCCCCGTACGGGACAAGGACCGCTTCGCCGGGAAGCCGACCGTCGACGTCGGCGTCAAGGCGGGCATCAGCCGGCCCGGCGACCTGATCGGCGAGGTCCGGGAGAAAGCCGCGCGGGGCGAGGTGACCCAAGCGGCGGTGCCCGGCGGCACGCCGGTCGAACGGGCCGGTGAGGCGGACGAGGGCTACGGCACGAAGCTGCGCAAATGGCTCATGTCGGGCGTCAGCTACATGGTGCCGTTCGTCGCGGCGGGCGGCCTGCTGATCGCCCTGGGCTTCGCGATCGGCGGCTACGAGATCAAGTCGGCGCCCTCGGTGATGGACCACTTCGTGTGGACGCAGTCCGACAGCTGGGCCGCCCTTCTGTTCCAGATCGGCGGCGTGGCCTTCGCCTTCCTCGTTCCGGTCCTGGCCGGCTACATCGCCTACGGCATGGCCGACCGCCCCGGGCTGGTCCCCGGCTTCGTCGGCGGCTCGATCGCCCTCACCGTCAACGCGGGCTTCCTCGGCGGCCTGGTGGCCGGTCTGATCGCCGGTGGTGTGGTGATGGCCATTCAGAAGGTGCGCATCCCGGCGCCGCTGCGGGGCATCATGCCGGTGGTGGTGATCCCGCTGGTCTCCTCGGCGGTGGTCGGGCTCCTGATGTTCGTGGTCATCGGCAAGCCCATCGCCACCGGGCAGAAGGCGATGACCGACTGGCTCAACGGCCTCACCGGAACCAACGCCGTCCTGCTCGGCGCGCTGCTCGGCCTGATGATGTGCTTCGACCTCGGCGGCCCGGTCAACAAGGTCGCCTACGCGTTCGCCACCTCGGGAATCGCGGTCGCCGAGCCGAGCGACTCCGCGATGAAGATCATGGCCGCGGTGATGGCGGCGGGCATGGTGCCGCCGCTGGGCATGGCCCTGGCCACCACCGTGCGCGGCCGGCTCTTCACCCGGGCCGAGCGGGAGAACGGCAAGGCCGCCTGGGTTCTGGGCGCCTCCTTCATCTCCGAGGGCGCGATCCCGTTCGCGGCGGCCGACCCGCTGCGTGTCATCCCCGCCTCGATGGCCGGCGGCGCGCTCACCGGCGCCTTGTCGATGGCTTTCGGCGCGACGCTGCGCGCCCCGCACGGCGGCATCTTCGTGGTCCCGCTGATCGGCAATCCGTTCCTGTACCTGATCGCCATCGCGGCGGGCATGTGTGTGACGACCGCGCTGGTGGTCGTCCTCAAAACACTGCGCACGCCGGCGCCGGGTGCGGCGGCCGGGGCGGGCGGCGAGGAAGCCGGCGGGGGTGCGCAGGCAGCGTCGGCCGGGCGCGAGCAGCCGGTCGCGGCCTGACGGCCGGCGTGTCCGCCGCCCCTTTTAGGTGCTGTGAGTAGTTCAGGTCACTTGCGAGATGCGTCACGGTCCGGGGTCCACGCCCCGGACCGTGGTGTTCACTTGGAGACATGCCTGAGCACGTCTCGATCCTGATCTGGTTCGGTGTGGTTCTGCCCGCCGTGCTGGTCATCGTCTGCGCCATCGGCCTCGCCGGCTACCGCTTCGGCCTGCAGTTCGAGATTCGCCGACGGCCTGGCGTCCGGGGCCTGTCGACCCTCCCGGCGCAGCGTGGCTCGGGCCCCCACCGGGAGTACGTCGAGCTGACTCCGGCCGAACGGGCCGCCTTCGCCGGCCTGATGCGGCAACTCGGCGACGGCCGCTGACGACGCCAGGGCCCGCCGACGGCACCCGCGCCGCCGCCGTCCCGCCTCGGGCCACAGCACTAGGGCACTTGCGCCGCCAGGCGCTCCATCGCCTCGCGGGCGGCGTCCTCCGTCACGTACACCTCGCACCTGTGCCGGCCGTCGGATGTCGCCGTGTGCTCGACCTCCCACAGGGAGATCTCCGCGCCGTCGCTCAGCAGGAACGCGTGTTCGTAGAGCGAGAAGCACAGTCCGGCGCGGCACATGCGGGAGGGGCGGCCGAACGCCTGCGTGATCCGGTGCCCGGACGCCGTGGTCAGGCGGGCGGCGACGTCCTTCCCCGGCCGGTCCGCGTTCTCCGCGCGCCGCAGCAGGCGGCGCGCGTGGTCGGCCGAGTCCTCCCGGGCGTACGCGTGCCGGGCCGTGGGCAGCGGCGAGAACTGCACCAGCACCGGCAGGTCCAGCTCCGGGGTGTCCGGGGGGAAGGGCAGCCGGGCGGTGGCCGTGCGCAGTTCCTCCTCGTCGACGTACAGCTCGTGCAGAGGTTCGCTGTGGGGCGTGGTGTTGTGGACCAGCTCCCAGAGGGTGAGCGCCGAGCCGTCGGCCAGCAGCCAGGTGTGCCGGTACGTCTCGCGGTGCAGCCCCGCGCTGTGGTGCGCGCAGTGCAGCGAGCCGTCGTACGCCAGCGCGTGGTCCAGGTGCCGTATCGTCTCGTCGGGCAGCTCGAAGGAGTTCAGTGCCCGGCCGAGGAGCCGCGCGAGATGCTGCTCCAAGGACTCCGGCGACTCGCGTGGTTCGTACGCTGTCGTCTCGTACGGAACGCTCAAGGTTTCTCCCGGCGTCGCTGCATGTCACCTTGTGGGTGCATACCGTAGCCCCTCGGTCGGACATCATGTCCGGGAACCGAGAAAACGTACGGCGGAAAAACGGCCGGGCCGCGCGAGAAGTTCCCACGCGGTCCGTCGTGCCGTCAGAATGTGCTGATCACAGGCCCGTTGACGGGTTCGGAGTGGGCCGCCGGGCCATCGGTCAGAGAGCGCTGCCGGCGGTCCACTCGCTCCAGGACATGTTCCAGCCGTTGAGGCCGTTGTCCGGGGTGACGGTCTTGTCGGGGGAGTTCCGCACGATCACGACGTCACCGATGAGCGAGTTGTCGTAGAACCACTTGGCGGTGGTGTCGCCCTGTCCGCCCTGCACGTCCGCCATCCCGACGCAGCCGTGACTGGTGCCCTCCCGGCCGAAGGGTGGATTGCCCCGGTTGTACCAGTAGTTCCCATGGATGAAGGTGCCGCTGTCCGTCAGGCGCATGGCGTGCGGCACATCCGGGATGTTGTACTCGCCGCCCAGGTCGACCGTCCGGCTGTCCATGCGCGTCTGGAGGAACTTCTCCGAGATCACCATCTTGCCGTTGTACGTGGTGTGCTCCGGGCTGCCGGTGGACACCGGGATCGTCCTGACGGTCCGGCCGTCCCGGACCACCGTCATGGTCTGCGTGTTCGCGTCCACCGTGGAGATCTGCGAGCGGCCGACGGTGAAGGTCACGGTCTTCCTCTGCACGCCGTAGACGCCGTTCGTGCCCTGCACGCCGTCCAGGTCGATCTTCATGGTGACCTTGGAGCCGGCCTTCCAGTAGTCCTCGGGACGGAAGTCGAGCCGCTGCGAGCCGAACCAGTGGCCGACCACCCGCTGGCCGCTGCTGGAGGTGACCGTGATGTGCGACTGCACGGTCTTCCTGTCGGTGATCGGCTTGTCGAAGACGAACTTCACGGGCATGCCGACGCCGACCGTGGTGCCGTTGTCCGGCGTGTAGGTGCCGATGAAGCTGTTGGCCGTGGTGACGGTGGTGAAGATGGAGTTGGCGGCGGCCGTACGGCCGTCCGCGTCCTTCGCGGTCGCCGAGATCTGGTACTTCGTCCCGCGCTCCAGCTGCTCCTTCGGCTTCCAGCCGGTGCCGTCGGCGGAGATCACACCGGGCACGGCCTGCCCCGACCCCGCCACGGTCATCCTCACCTCGGCCAGCCTCCCACCGCTGACCTTGACCCCGGTGGTGTTGATCGACGCGCCGGTCGAACCGTCCCGCGCCGAGATGCTGATCCTCGCGGCGGAGGTCTTCGGCTCGTCCTTGCCGCCGCCGTTGCCGCGGCCGTCGTCGCTGGCCTTGGCGTCGCCGCCGCATCCGGTGAGGGTGAGGGTGCCGACCATCAGTGCGGCACAGGCCCCCAGTACGCGCCGCGCTGTCATGTCCGGCCTTGTCACGGGCTGCTCCAGGTTGGTGTCGTCTGCGTTGTTCCGTTGCAGTGCGTCGGTGAAGAGGCCGACGGGCCGTCACGGGGTTCCCGCTGCCCGCTCGAAAAGCCTCACGGTGACGAAACCGCGACAATCACGACCCGCGCCCTCAGCGGGTGGTGGCGTACAGCTCGCCGTAGGACGGCCACTCCCCGGCCGCGGTGTGGACCGGCTCGGCCGCCCGCACGGCTCGTACGATCGCCCGGGTGACGGTGTCCGCACCGGCGGCGAGGACGTCGTTGAGGGCGAGGGGCTGGTCGGGTGCGAGTGGGCGGGCACCGGTGGACAGGGCGAACACCGTGTCGCCGTCGTTGAGCAGGTGCACCGGTCGCACCGCACGGGCTATGCCGTCATGGGCGGTGCCGGCGAGCTTCTGCGCCTGCGCCTTGGACAGGTCCGCGTCGGTGGCGACCACCGCGAGCGTCGTGTTCAGCGGGGGTGGCGCGTTCCGCGCGGCGGCCTCGGCCAGCCGCCGGCGCGCCGCCTCGTGCACACCGGCGTCCGGGTACGCGACCCGGCCCTGGAACAAGTCCCCGTACAGCACCCCCGTTTCCGGGTCCACGGCGGAACCGGCCGCGTTGGCCACCACCAGTGCCGCCACCGTGACGCCCGAGGCGAGCACCGTGCTCGCCGTGCCGACCCCGCCCTTGACGGGTCCCACGGTCGCGCCCGTGCCGGCGCCGACGCATCCCTCCGGCACGGGCCCGCCCGGCTCGCTCGCGGCGGCGGCCTCCACCGCCTCGCGCCCGGTGGCCGCGTCCGGCCGGGCCCGGAAGTCGCCGCCCCGGCCCAGGTCGAACACGCAGGCGGCGGGCACGACCGGAACGACGTGGGAGGGATCCGGTCCCACCCGCACCCCACGGCCCCGCTCCTCCAGCCAGGCCATCACCCCCGAAGCCGCGTCCAGCCCGTACGCGCTGCCGCCGGTCAGCACGACCGCCTCCACCCTCCGCACCAGGTTGCGCGGATCGAGGGCGTCGGTCTCCTTGGTGCCCGGCCCGCCGCCGCGCACGTCCACCGCGGCGACGGCACCACCCTCCGGTGCCAGCACGACCGTGGTGCCGGTGAGCCACCCGCCACCCCTGCGCGTGGCGTGACCCACCCGCAGGCCGGGGACATCTGTCAATGCGTCAGCCGTCATGGGGGTCAGTCTCCCCGGACCTGGCGGGTCGTCATGCCGTCCGTTCCGCCGAACGGCCCGCGCCCCTTCCCGCGGTCTTTCGGCTCGTCAGGACCACACCCGTGGCGACCGAGAGCACCGAGACGACGCCCGCGGCGAAGACCGCCCAGTCACGCAGGAACGTGCAGCAGATCACCAGCAGCGCCGTGCTGGGCAGCACCGTCTGCTGGGCGATGCCGACCTTGAAGTACCGCGCGTGCAGCGCCCACACGGTGAGCAGATACAGGGCCGTCGGGAGCGTGACGGCCGCCGACGCCGCCAGGGCCGACAGATGGGTCTTGCCGACCGCCTGCTCGACGGCGACCTCCAGACCCGCGCCGATCGCCGCCGCCGAGGCGAGGATCACATAGTGGCCGTAACCCCACAGGAACGACTCCCGGTTGGAGCGCAGATGCCCGTGGATCGGCACCACGAAGTAGATCCACCAGGCGGAGAAGACGATCATCAGACCGCCCGCCGCGATCGGCAGCAGCTCGCCCAGCGCCTCGTGCTCGTCCGCGGCCGACTTCACCGCGACGGTCGCCGCCGCGACGGTCTCGCCCAGCACGATGATGGTGAACAGTCCGAACCGCTCGGCGATGTGGTGCGGATGCCAGGAGGTGCCGTACGCCCTCTCCGCGATCACCGGCACGGACAGCTCCGCGATCACCATCACCAGGAACACCCACGGCCGGGCAGGACCGGGCAACAGCACCAGTCCCAGCCAGCCGACCTGGCACAGCAGCACCCCGACCGCGTACCGCCGTGCCATGCACCGCTCCGCACCGCCGGCCCACCGGGAGGCTCGCAGCCATTGGGAGGCCATCGCCAGCCGCATGATCACATAGCCGAGCCACACCAGGAAGAAGTCGTGGCGCGTGAACGCCCGTGAGATTCCCGCGGCCAGCACCAGCACACCGGCGATCTGCACCAGGGTCACGATCCGGTAGAGCACGTCGTCGTTGTCGTAGGCGGAGGCGAACCACGAGAAGTTCATCCAGGCCCACCAGATGGCGAAGAACGCCATGGCGTAGTTCAGGATGCCGTGGCCGGCCCGGCCCTCGGCCACGGCGTGCACCAGCTGCACGCCCGCCTGCGCGACGGCCACCACGAAACACAGGTCGAAGAAGAGCTCCAGCACGGTGGAGACCCGGTGCGCCTCGTGGCGTTCGCGCGCGGTCAGCGGACGCAGTGGACGGCGGGCGTCGGAAGGGGTGGTGGGGGCGGTTTCCGGATGGGAGTCGGAGCTGGACGTCATGGCTCCCAGCACAGCAGAAAGCGACCGGAATAGCCCGAGCCTGGCGTCCGCGCCGGTCACCGTACCCTGGAGGCATGAGCACCGCCTCCGAGCCGCGCGACCCGAAGAACGCGCTGATCTTCGACGATCCGCTGAGCGAGCAGTCCACGGACGACACCGACCGGGGCTGGGGCGAGCGCGCGGACGGTGACGCCGCCGCCGACCTCAGGCGCTTCCTCGACGAGAAGCCGCCCCACCACCTCTGACACCGCCGGACCGGCCGCCGGAACCGCCGGACCGGCCGCCGGAACCGCCGGACCGGCCGCCGGAACCGCCGGACCGGCCGCCGGAACCGGCCATGTCGCTCGGTCCGCGAGCGGCCGGCCCGTCCGACCGCCCCCGCTGCCAGGATCGGCGCTAACGCCGCTGGTACCCGGCCGGGGCGTGGCCGCGCTGGGCGACCAGCTCGTCGCGGATCTCCTTGAGCACCTGAAGCTCGGTCACCTCGACGACCTCGTGCGCGCCCTCCCGGGCCTTCTTGCGCGCCTCCTGCCGGGCCAGGAACTTCGCCATGGGCAGCACCATCAGGAAGTAGACCACCGCCGCGGTGATCAGGAACTGGAGTGTGGAGCCGAGGACCGAGCCCCACATGATCCGGATGCCGCGGTCGCCCTGGCACTTCGTGCTCAGGCACGAGCTGTAGTGATCGAGGTTCTGGGTGCCGATCGCCCCGACCACCGGATTGATGACGCCCTTCACCACGGCGTTGACGATGTTGGTGAAGGCGGCGCCGACGACCACCGCGACGGCCAGATCGACCACGTTCCCGCGCATCAGAAAGGCCTTGAAGCCCTGCCAGACGCTCGGGTCCCTCTTCGCGCTCACCTGCGGCCCCTCCTCGGACAAGCGGGTTGTAGAACAAACAGCTCCGCAACCTACGGCTCACCACAGGGTCACCGCCAATCGGGTGGTCGCATTCGCCCCCGCCAGGCGTGCCGCGGCGGAACGCGGCACCGACAGGACGACAAGTGCCCCGCTCCCGCCGTCCCCGCTCCCGCCGCCGCTTCCGCCCGCGCCCGCCGCCGCGGGGTCCGGCACGGGCTCGGGCACCCTCGCCACCCGCGCCCCGCGCGCGACCGTCCGGACCCGGCCGCCCACCGCCGGGTCCTCCGCGGCGATCACGTCCACGCGGTCACCTGGCCGCAGCAGCCGGACCGTGGCCGCGTCGGCGAGGCGCACGGGCACGGTCACCGTCCGCCCCGCGTTCCCGCCCCGGGTGGCGGGCCCGTGCGACGAGGTGTCGGCCGCCCGCACCGGATGCCCGCGGGCCGGTCCGCCGCGCGCGGGATCCGACGCGGCCCGCGGACCCACCGCGACCAGCGCGGCCGCCGTGACCGCCAGCCCGGCGGCCACGGCCCGCCGCCGGGGCCGTACGAGCCGGAACGGCCCGCACCGCCCGCCCCGTACGCGCACCGGCGCGAACTGCGGCACCTCGCACGTGGCCGGCACCTCCGTGCCGGGCGGAAACGGCGAAGTGCGGGCAGAGGAGGCGAACGGGAGCGAGGGGAGCGACGAACGAGCCCCCGGCACCCCGACCGACTCGGACTGACGACGCGCCCAGGACGGCGAGGGCGTCGGCGACTGCACGGACATGAGAGACCACCACCTGCGGTGCGGGATCGGCGGAACGGTTTGCGACGCCCACGATGAGGCATCGCCCCGCCGCCCGCCGGAGCCCGTGCGCTACTCACAGGTTGTGGACAACCCCGCCACCCGAACGTGGCGCTCCGCCACGTTCCCGTGCCCGATGCAGGCCGACAGACTGCCACGACAGCGTGAAGCCGTCACGGCAGTGTGAAGCCGCTACGGCAGTGTGAAGCCGCTACGGCAGCGTGAACCCCGGGTCCATCCCGCCCAGCGCGGTCGCGCACGCGCAGTCCCGTTCCCCGGCGGCGGGCAGCGCGGCCACCGTGTCGAACAGCACGCTCCGCAGTCGCTCCACGTTGCCGGCGAACACCCGCAGCACCTCCTCGTGGGAGACGCCCTCGCCGGTCTCGGCACCCGCGTCGAGGTCGGTGACCAGCGTCAGCGAGGTGTAGCAGAGCTCCAGTTCCCGGGCGAGCGCCGCCTCGGGATGGCCGGTCATGCCTACCACCGACCAGCCCTGCGCCTGATGCCACAGCGATTCGGCGCGGGTGGAGAAGCGCGGCCCCTCCACCACGACCAGCGTGCCGCCGTCGATCGCGTCCCAGTCCCGCCCACGCGCCGCCTTCAGCGCGGCCGCGCGGCCGGTGGGGCAGTAGGGGTCGGCCAGGGAGACGTGCACCACGTTCGGCAGCGAGCCGTCGGCCAGCGGAAGCCCGTCGAAGTAGGTCTGCTCCCGCGACTTCGTACGGTCGACGAACTGGTCCGGAACGAGCAGCGTCCCCGGCCCGTACTCGGGCCGCAGACCGCCCACCGCGCAGGGGCCGAGGACCTGGCGCACGCCCACCGAGCGCAGCGCCCACAGGTTGGCCCGGTAGTTGATGCGGTGCGGCGGAAGGTGGTGGCCGCGGCCGTGCCGGGGCAGGAAGGCCACCCGCCGGCCGGCGATCTCGCCGAGGAAGAGGGAGTCGCTGGGTGCCCCGTACGGCGTGTTCACCTGGACCTCGGTCACGTCGTCCAGGAACGAGTAGAAGCCGGACCCGCCGATGACACCGATCTCTGCGTTCGCCATGAGCAGCACCCTAAACCGTCCGCGGGAACGACCAGGACCCCGCCGTCCGGTGACGGCGGGGTCCGGTGAAGTGGTGAGGTCAGGCGGCGGAGCTGCTCGCCGAACCCGTCGACGAGGACGACGAGGAAGACGAGGACGACGAAGAGGACGACGAGCCGGTGCCGGACGACGAGGCGTCGGAGCCGCTCGACGACTTCGACGACGCCGGGCTGCTGCTCGACGAGGAGCCGCGGCTGTCGTTGCGGTAGAAGCCCGAGCCCTTGAAGACAATGCCGACCGCGGAGAACACCTTCTTCAGGCGGCCACCGCAGTTGGGGCACTCGGTGAGCGCGTCGTCGGTGAACTTCTGCACCGCCTCGAGGCCCTCGCCGCACTCGGTGCACTGGTACTGGTAGGTGGGCACTGTCTTCCTCCTGGCACTCTCACTCAATGAGTGCTAACGAGCATCCATACTGACGTATTCCGTGGGATCAGTCCACTGTGGCGGGGGCGCGGTGACCGATGCCACGCGCCACGGTGCGGCTGTGGGCCCGGGTGGCGAGCCGCGACCGCAGGGTCACGAGGGTCAGCAGGGCGAGCACCGTGCCGGTCATCGGCACCAGGAATCCGGCGCCGACCCACAGGCGGTCCTCCAGCTGTCCGGCGACGGTGACGGCGGCCGCCTGGCCGAGGGCGACCGCGCCGGTGAGCCAGGTGAACGCCTCGGTGCGGGCGCCGGCCGGGACCAGCCCCTCGACCAGGGTGTAGCCGGTGATCAGCGCGGGCGCGATGCACATGCCCACCAGGAGGCCGAGCGCGGCCAGCAGGAGCACCGAGTGGGCGGTCCACAGCGCGGACGCGGCCACCGCCAGGGCGGTGTAGCCGATGACCAGGCGGTGCCGCGGGGCCGACTTCCAGGCCAGGGCGCCGCAGACGATGCCGGAGAGCATGTTGCCCGCGGCGAACGTCCCGTACAGCACGCCGTTGAGGCCGGGCTCGCCGATCGACTCGGTGAACGCGGTCAACGAGACCTGCATGCCGCCGAAGACGGTGCCGATGCCGAGGAAGGCCACGACCAGCACGCGCACACCGGGGACGCGCAGGGCGGAGGAGTGCTCCACGCGCGCGTGCCCGTCGTCGGCGCCCACGGGTGGCTGGGTGCGCCGCTGCGCGGCGAACAGCAGACCGCCCACCAGGGTCAGCGTGGCCTCGGTGACCAGGCCCGCCGCCGGGGCGACGGCCGTGCACAGCGCGGTGGCCAGCAGGGGCCCGAGGACGAAGGTGAGCTCGTCGGTGACCGACTCGAAGGCCGCCGCCGTGGTCATCAGCGGGGAGTCCTTCAGGGCCACTCCCCAGCGGGACCGCACCATGGGCCCGATCTGCGGCACCGAGGCGCCGGTCGGCACCGCCGCCGCGAACAGCGCCCACAGGGGTGCGTGCGCCAGGGCGAGACCGGTCAGCGTCAGCCCGGCCAGGGCGTGCGCCACGACCCCGGGAATCAGCACGGCGCGCTGTCCGTAGCGGTCGGCGAGGCGGCCGCTGTACGGCGCGAACAGCGCCATGGAGACGCCGGTGACGGCCGCGGCGGCGCCCGCCGAGCCGTAGGAGCCGGTGGTGTGCTGCACCAGCAGCACGATGGAGATGGTCAGCATCGCGAACGGCTGGCGGGCCGCGAAGCCGGGGAGCAGGAACGTCCAGGCGCCGCGGGTGCGCAGCAGTTGCCCGTATCCCGGGCGGGAGGATGCCGGCGAGGTCGTCGCGGGGTCGGTGCTGGTGACCGCGGATCCCACGGCCCGTGCCTTTCTGCCGCCTGGTAGCGCGGCCCCGTGTGCGGGCGCGCCGAGAGCTGTCCTCTTGCGCGGACTGCGGTAGATGCCGGCGCCCGCTCAGGGGGTGGCCCGGCCGCCATACGGTCGCGCCAGCTCTGCGTCAGGCAGAGTTGGTTCGATCAAGGTGCGCCTTCATCGTACAGGGGTGATGGGCTTGTGCCCCTGTGAAAGTGAGCACCATGGCCGGTGTCCGCCTGGGTTACGGAGTGCTCGACGGAGGCCACGCACAAGCAGGGTTCCCTCACCGGCCGCGGCCGCCTCGGCGGCCCTCCTCGGGGCCGTCGGGGCCCAGCCAGTCCGCCAGCTTGCCGCGACGGCCGACCGCGCGCAGCCGGCGTTCCGCGGACTCGCGGACGGGGTCGGTGGTGACCACGAGGAGTTCGTCGCCGTGCTGCAGGACCGTGGAGGGCAGCGGTACGAACGACTTGCCGTCGCGGACCACCAGGGTGACCGCCGACCCGGTGGGCAGCCGCAGCTCGTTGACCTCCACGCCGTGCATCCGCGACCCCTCCGGGATGGCGACGGACAGCAGGTGGCCGCGCAGCCGTTCCAGGGGCGCCGACTCGATGCCGAGGTCGGCGGCTTCCTGGGGTTCGCCGAGGCGCAGCCGGGCGGCCAGCCAGGGCAGGGTCGGCCCCTGGACGAGGGTGTAGACCACGACCAGGACGAAGACGATGTTGAAGATGCGGTGGGTGGTGTCGACGCCGTTCACCATGGGGATGGTGGCCAGGATGACGGGCACGGCGCCGCGCAGCCCGGCCCAGGACATCAGGGTCTGCTCCGCCCACGGCACGCGGAACGGCAGCAGACTGACCACGACGCTCAGCGGTCGCGCGACCATCGTCAGCACCAGACCGATGAGCAGGGCGGGCACCACGTCGTCGCCCAGTTCGTGCGGCGTGACCAGCAGGCCGAGCAGGACGAACATGCCGATCTGGGCGAGCCAGCCGACCCCTTCGGCGAAGCCGCGCGTGGCCGGCCAGTGCGGCAGCTTGGCGTTGCCGAGCAGCATCGCCGCCAGGTAGACGGCGAGGAAGCCGCTGCCGTGCGCCAGGGCCCCGGCGGCGTAGGCCGCGACCGCGATCGCCATCACGGCGATCGGGTACAGGCCGGAGGCGGGCAGGGCGACGTGCTTGAGGGTCCAGGAGCCGAGCCAGCCCACCGCGAGGCCGACGACCGCGCCGATGGCCAGCTCCAGGGCTATCTCGCCCAGCAGGGTGTACCAGTGTTCGATCGGCCCTGAGGTGGAGAAGGCGACGACCAGGATGACCACGGGCGCGTCGTTGAAGCCGGACTCGGCCTCGAGCGTGCCCTTCACGCGCGCCGGCAGGGGGATGCGCCGCAGGACGGAGAAGACGGCCGCCGCGTCCGTGGAGGACACCACCGCACCGATGATGAGTGCCTGGTGCCAGTCCAGGCCGACCAGGTAGTGCGCGCCGGCGGCGGTGACGGCGACGCTGGTGGCGACCCCGAGCGTCGCGAGCACGCAGGCGGACGGCAGGACCGGCCGGATCTCCTTCCACTTCGTGCCCAGGCCGCCCTCGGCGAGGATCACGACGAGGGCCGCGTAGCCGATGACCTGGGTCAGCTGGGCGTTGTCGAAGCGGATGTGGCCGACGCCGTCGGCGCCCATGCCGATGCCGATCCCCAGGTAGACGAGCAGGCTGGGGAGCCCGCTGCGGGAGGAGATCCGTACCGCTGCCACGGCGACGAGCAGGACGAGGGAGCAGACGAGCAGGAGCTGGTTGAGGTGGTGAACAGTCAGTGGCGCTTCCTTCCCCGCGGTTCCGGGCTCTCCGATCGGGGCCTCTCGGGTCTTCCGGCTTGTGTCGCTTCTGACTCCCAGGCTTTCCAACGCTGCGGTGCTTCGGCACTGCGAGCTTGATTACTTCGTTACCTTACCTAACTCTTGACGCTTTCTTGACGCTCGACGGGCCGAGATCGAACGTTCGTCCGCGCTTGGTCGCGACTCCGCGTCAAGTGGTTCCGGCCCCTGCGCCTATGGTTGCTCCAGCACTCCAGTACCGCCTGCCGCTCGCGTTAGGACAGCAAGGACAGCGATGCCCCCCAACACCACCGCCTCAACGGGTGACAAGCCCGGCAAGTCCGGCAGGAAGAAGGGGCGAAAAGCCCGACTCGTCGTGCTCGTCCTGGTGCTGGCCATCATCGGCGGCATCGCCTACGGGGCCTACTGGTCCATCAGCACCGTCCGGGCCTCCTTCCCGCAGACCAAGGGCTCGATCACGCTCGAGGGCCTGTCGGGCCCGGTCGACGTCAAGCGGGACGGCTACGGCATCCCGCAGATCTACGCCTCCTCGGCCGAGGACCTGTTCATGGCGCAGGGCTACGTCCAGGCTCAGGACCGGTTCTACGAGATGGACGTGCGCCGGCACATGACCTCCGGGCGCCTGTCGGAGATGTTCGGCAAGAGCCAGGTCGACAACGACGCGTTCCTGCGCACCCTGGGCTGGGACCGGGTCGCCGAGGAGGAGTACGACAAGAAGCTGTCGGCCTCCACCAAGAAGTACCTCCAGGCGTACTCCCAGGGTGTCAACGCCTACCTCGACGGCCGCAACGCCAAGGACATCTCCCTGGAGTACGCGGCGCTGGGCTTCACCAACGACTACAAGCCCGGGAAGTGGACCCCGGTCGACTCGGTCGCCTGGCTGAAGGCGATGGCCTGGGACCTGCGCGGCAACATGCAGGACGAGATCGACCGCGCCCTGATGACCAGCCGTCTGGGCCCCAAGCAGATCAAGGACCTCTACCCGGACTACCCGTACCGCCGGAACAAGCCGATCGTCACGCAGGGCCAGTACGACGACCTCGCGGAGGCGTTCGAGGCGAGCGGCAGCGGCGGCACGAGCGGCGCCACCGGCACGACGACGGGGACCACCGGCAACTCCACGGGCTCCACGGGTACCGGCACCGACGGGACGACGGCCGGCACCACCGGTTCCACGGGCGGCACACAGGCCACGACGGGCGGGTCCTCCGGCTCCGGCACCTCGGGCCTGCAGAGCCAGCTCATGGGCCTGCGCAACGTCATGCAGAACCTGCCGACCGCCGTCGGCGTGAACGGCGACGGCATCGGCTCGAACTCCTGGGTGGTGTCCGGCAAGTACACCATCACCGGCAAGCCGCTGCTCGCCAACGACCCGCACCTGTCGCCCTCGCTGCCGGGCGTCTGGTACCAGATGGGCCTGCACTGCCGCTCGGTGTCCGCCGCGTGCCCGTACGACGTCACCGGGTACACCTTCGCGGGCATGCCCGGTGTGATCATCGGCCACAACCAGAACATCGCCTGGGGCATGACCAACTCCGGTGTCGACGTCACCGACCTGTACCTGGAGAAGCTCAGCGGCGACGGCTACCTGCGCGACGACAAGACGGTGCCCTTCCGCAGCCGTGAGGAGATCATCAAGGTCGCCGGCGGCGCGTCCAAGAAGATCGTGGTCCGCCAGACCGAGGACGGCATGCCACTGCTGTCCGACCGGGACGACGAACTGGTCAAGGTCGGCAAGAAGGCCCAGGTCGACACGGCGGCACCGGACCGCGGCGACGGTTACGCCGTGGCCCTGAAGTGGACCGCGCTGCAGCCGGGCACCACCATGGACGCCGTCTTCGCCATCGACCGTGCCAAGGACTTCGCCGGCTTCCGGTCGGCGGCGACCCTGTTCGACGTGCCCTCGCAGAACCTGATCTACGCGGACACCAAGAACAACATCGGTTACACGCTGCCCGGCCGCATCCCCACGCGCGCGAAGAACGACGACGGCTCCGTCCCCGCGCCGGGCTGGGACTCCGGGTACGACTGGACCGGATACCTGAAGCAGGACGAGCTGCCCTACGAGTACAACCCCAAGCGCGGCTACATCGTCACCGCCAACCAGGCCGTCGTCGACCCGGACGACTACCCGTACACGCTCACCACGGACTGGGGCTACGGCGCCCGCAGCCAGCGCATCACCGACCTGATCCAGTCGAAGATCGACGGTGGCGGCAAGATCTCCACCGACGACATGCGGCAGATGCAGACGGACGACAGCAGCGAGATCGCCAAGCTGCTGGTGCCCATGCTGCTGAAGATCGACATCGGCGACAAGGACGTCCGCCAGGCGCAGAAGCTCCTGGAGGGCTGGGACTACACCCAGGACGCCGACTCGGCGGCGTCCGCCTACTTCAACGCGGTCTGGCGCAACGTCCTCAAGCTCGCTTTCGGCAACAAGCTGCCCAAGGAGCTGCGGGTCAAGGGGCAGTGCCTGTGGGTGGAACCGGCCGACAACACCGGCCCGGTCGACGAGACCACCAAGGTCCGCGAGTGCGGCGAGCGGGACGCCGACCAGGCGCAGCCGGACGGCGGCGACCGCTGGTTCGAGGTGGTCCGCAACCTCGTGGACGACACGAACAGCGACTGGTGGAAGGCTCCCGCGTCGGGCTACGGCCGCCCCAAGGCCGACAACCGCGACGAGCTGTTCGAGCGCGCCATGATCGACGCCCGCTGGGAGCTGACCGCCAAGCTCGGCAAGGACATCGACACCTGGAGCTGGGGCCGGCTGCACCGCCTGTTCCTGAAGAACCAGACCCTGGGCACCGAGGGACCCGGGTTCCTGAAGTACGTCCTGAACCGGGGCCCCTGGAAGCTCAGCGGCGGCGAGGCGGCGGTCAACGCCTCCGGATGGAACGCGGCCGGCGGCTACAACGTGGTGTGGGTGCCGTCCATGCGGATGGTGGTCAACCTCGCCGACCTCGACAAGTCCAAGTGGATCAACCTCACCGGCGCCTCCGGCCACGCCTTCAGCGCCCACTACACCGACCAGACGGGCATGTGGGCCAAGGGCGAACTGCTGCCGTGGTCGTTCTCGGCGGACGCGGTCGACAAGGACACGAGGGACACGCTGGTACTCAAGCCGTGACCCTCGGCCCGCAGACCGGCGAAGGCCCTCCACGCGCGCGTGGAGGGCCTTCGCCGTCCGTAAGGCCGTCGAGGCGCCCCCCGCGTGACCACAGGTGCCGGCCCGTACGGCTTCGGGTCAGACGAAGCGGCGCACCCCCGACGGCGTCACCACGGCCTGCACCGGCCGGTCGTGCGGCTCCGCCGGCACACGGGCGACGACCTCGAAGTCGTACAGCAGAACCACGAGCGCGGGCTGTACGCCGGCCCGCTCCAGACGAGCCAGGACACGGTCGTAGGAGCCGCCGCCGCGCCCCAGCCGCATCCCGCGCGTGTCGACGGCCAGGCCCGGCAGCAGGACGACGTCGGCGGCCGTCACGGCGTCCGGGCCGAGGCGTTCACCGGCCGGTTCCCACAGCGCCATCTTGCCACCGTGGCGCACGCGCGCGAGGGAGTCCGCCCCGGCGTAGACGCCCCAGTCCAGGTCGTTGTCGGGCAGCAGGGCGGGCAGCAGGACGCGTACGTCCCGCGCGCGCAGCGCGTCGAGCAGCGCCAGGGTGCCCGGCTCGGTGCCCACGGAGACGTACGCGGCCACCGTGCGCGCCCGCGCCAGCTCGGGCAGTTCCAGCGCGCACCGGGCCAGCGCCGACGCCGCCCGGCGCAGCTCGTCCGCCGCCAGCCCGTCCCTCGCGGCGAGGAACTCCTGCCGCACCGTCCGTTTGGCGGGCCCCGTCGACCGTCCGATCTCAGCCAAGACCGCTTCCGCACCTTTCCCGAGTCCTGCGCGTGCGACCACCCGTGCCTTGCGGAGCGCGCCTGTGGGGCTCCGCGTGCCCTCCGGGGCGCCCCGGAGGGCACCCGTCCAAGTGTCCCGTGCGTCCCTGTCTCCCTGCGCGGCGCATGTGTCCCGTTCATGCGCGAGCCGACGAACCGGAGCCTTGCGCAAAGGCGGTCGGAGCGGCGGATAAGGTGGCGGGCATGAGTCAGTCGCCTCCCCGGATCAGCAAGGCCGTCATCCCCGCAGCAGGCCTGGGCACCCGTTTCCTGCCGGCCACCAAGGCCACGCCCAAGGAGATGCTGCCGGTCGTGGACAAGCCGGCGATCCAGTACGTGGTCGAGGAGGCCGTCTCCGCGGGCCTCGACGACGTCCTCATGGTGACGGGCCGCAACAAGCGCCCGCTCGAGGACCACTTCGACCGCAACTACGAGCTGGAATCCGCCCTGGAGAAGAAGGGCGACGCCGAGCGGCTGACCAAGGTCCAGGAGTCCAGCGACCTCGCGACGATGCACTACGTCCGCCAGGGCGACCCCAAGGGCCTGGGCCACGCGGTCCTCTGCGCCGCCCCGCACGTCGGTCACGAGCCGTTCGCCGTGCTGCTCGGCGACGACCTGATCGACCCGCGCGACCCGCTGCTCCAGCGGATGATCGAGGTGCAGGAGATCTACGGCGGCAGCGTCGTCGCCCTCATGGAGGTCGCACCCGAGCAGATCCACCTCTACGGCTGCGCGGCCGTGGCGGCCACCCAGGACAGCGACGTCGTCCAGGTGACCGGTCTGGTCGAGAAGCCGAGTCCGGCCGAGGCCCCCTCGAACTACGCGATCATCGGCCGTTACGTCCTCGACCCGCACATCTTCGACATACTGCGCGAGACGGAGCCGGGCCGCGGTGGTGAGATCCAGATCACCGACGCCCTGCAGAAGCTCGCCGCGTCGCATTCGACGGCGGCCACCGCCGCGGGCAGCGCCGGCGGCCCGGTGCACGGCGTCGTCTTCAAGGGCCGCCGCTACGACACCGGCGACCGTGGCGACTACCTGCGTGCCATTGTCCGGCTCGCGTGCGAACGTGAGGACCTGGGTCCCGACTTCAGGGCCTGGCTGAAGCGTTACGTGGCCGAGGAGATGTGACGAGTTGAGCAGCGGCGGGCACCACACCACGGAACCGGACCGTCTGTGGTCGGTGGACGAGCACCTGGACGACGTCCTCACCACCGTCCGCCCCCTGGACCCCATCGAGCTGCAACTGCTCGACGCCCAGGGCTGCGTCCTCGTGGAGGACGTCATGGTGCCGCTGTCGCTGCCGCCGTTCGACAACAGCTCCATGGACGGGTACGCGGTGCGCGTCGCGGACGTCTCGGGCGCGAGCGAGGAGTTCCCGGCCGCGCTGGAGGTCGTCGGGGACGTCGCCGCGGGTGCGGGCGACCCGGTCGACGTGGGCCCGGGTCAGGCCGCCCGCATCATGACCGGCGCCCCGCTGCCGCCCGGCGCCGAGACGGTCGTGCCCGTGGAGTGGACCGACGGCGGGCTCGGCGAGGGCCCGGTCGGTGGGATGCGCGCCCGCAGCCTCTCCCCGGAGGGCGCCGCCGGCCAGGTACGCGTGTACCGGCCGGCCGAGGCACGCGCGCACGTGCGCGCCAAGGGCAGCGACGTGAAGACCGGCGATCTCGCCCTGGAGGCCGGCACGGTCCTCGGGCCGCCGCAGATCGCGCTGCTCGCCGCGATCGGCCGGGGCACGGTCCGGGTGCGCCCGCGCCCGCGCGTGGTGGTGCTGTCCACCGGCAGCGAGCTCGTCCAGCCCGACGAGCAGCTGCGCAGCGGCCAGATCTACGACTCCAACAGCTTCGCCCTGACCGCCGCGGCCCGGGACGCCGGTGCCATCGCCTACCGGGTGGGCGCCGTCGCCGACGACGTCGACGACCTGCGGTCCACCATCGAGGACCAACTCGTCCGCGCCGACCTGATGGTCACCACCGGCGGGGTGAGCGTCGGGGCGTACGACGTGGTCAAGGAGGCGCTGTCGCACGTCGCCGACGAGGACGAGCCGGGCGGCGGCGTGGAGTTCCGCAAGCTCGCCATGCAGCCGGGCAAGCCGCAGGGCTTCGGCACCATCGGCCATGAGCACATCCCGCTGCTGGCGCTGCCCGGCAACCCGGTGTCGTCGTACGTGTCCTTCGAGCTGTTCGTCCGGCCCGCCATCCGCACCCTGATGGGCCTTCGGGACGTGCACCGGCCGCGGACCCGGGCGACGCTGACGGCGGACAAGGCGCTGAGCTCCCCGAAGGGCCGCAGGCAGTTCCTGCGCGCGACGTACGCCGACGGCGAGGTCACCCCGGTCGGGGGCAGCGGCTCCCATCTGATCGCCGCCCTGGCGCAGGCCGACGCCCTCGTCGTCGTGCCCGAGGACGTCGAGTCGGTGGCGCCCGGCGACGAGGTCGAGGTGGTCCTCCTCGGCTGACCGGCGCTGGTTGGCGGTACCGTGTCGCGCACAGCAGGCCCGCGCGCCGCACCGCGCCGGGCCCCAACCGGGAGCGCCACAGAGCATGACTACGCCTTCCCGGGGGGAGACCCCCGGACCCTCCGCGCACGGCCGCGCACACGACGTCGCGCCGGACCGCGTGCGAGACACCACGCAGGACCACGCCGAGGAACCCGCGCAGGACCGACTGACGCACATCGACGACGCGGGCGCCGCCCGCATGGTCGACGTGTCCGGCAAGGAGGTGACCGCGCGCACCGCCCGCGCCAGCGGCCGTGTCCTCGTCTCGCCGCGCGTGGTGGAGCTGCTGCGCGGCGAGGGGGTGCCCAAGGGCGACGCCCTCGCCACCGCGCGGATCGCCGGGATCATGGGCGCCAAGCGCACCCCGGACCTCATCCCGCTCTGCCACCCGTTGTCGGTGTCGGGTGTGAAACTGGACCTGTCGGTCGCGGACGACGCCGTGGAGATCACGGCCACCGTGAAGACGACCGACCGCACGGGCGTGGAGATGGAGGCGCTCACCGCGGTCTCGGTCGCCGCACTCACCGTGATCGACATGGTCAAGGCGGTCGACAAGGGGGCGGTCATCACGGACGTGCGGGTGGAGCAGAAGACGGGCGGCAAGTCGGGCGACTGGAGCCGGTCATGACGTGGGACGCAGCGGCCGGGGGCGCGCGGACCGCGCCGTACCGCGCTGTCGTGGTCACGGCCTCCAACCGGGCCGCAGCCGGGGTCTACGAGGACAAGGGCGGCCCGCTGATCGCCGACGGCCTCAGGCGCTTCGGCTTCGCCGTGGACGGCCCCCGGATCGTGCCGGACGGCGACCCGGTGGAGGTCGAGCTGCGCGCCGCCGTCGAGGCCGGCTACGACGTCGTCGTCACCACCGGCGGCACGGGCATCTCGCCCACCGACCGCACCCCCGAGGCCACCCGCCGGGTGATCGACCACGAGGTGCCGGGCATCGCGGAGGCCATCCGGGCGTTCGGACGGCAGAAGGTGCCGACGGCGGCGCTCTCCCGGGGGCTGGCGGGGGTGGCCGGGCGGACCCTGATCGTCAACCTGCCGGGGTCTTCCGGCGGGGTGAGGGACGGACTGGCCGTTCTGGAGCCGCTGTTGACGCACGCGGTCGACCAACTGCGGGGCGGCGACCATCCCGGGCCCGGGGCCGGCCGTGGGGGTGCGAGCTGAACAGCCCATCCTGGCCCGTCGTGCTCGCGGAGGGCGATGTCGTCCTCCGGCCGATAAAGCTGCGCGACCAGCGGGCCTGGCGCGAGGTGAACCGGCGCAACCGGGACTGGCTCCGGCCATGGGAGGCGACCATTCCGCCGCCCACGCCCAGCGGGCCGATAACGCACCGGCCGACCTATCGCCAGATGGTGCGGCATCTGCGGTCCGAGGCGAACGCGGGGCGGATGCTGCCGTTCGTCATCGAGTACCAGGGGCGTCTGGTCGGGCAGTTGACGGTCGCCGGAATCACCTGGGGTTCCATGTGCTCGGGTCACATCGGCTACTGGGTGGACGAGACGGTGGCCGGGCGCGGGGTGGTGCCGACGGCGGTGGCACTCGTCGTGGACCACTGTTTCCGTACCGTCGGACTGCACCGCATCGAGGTCTGCATTCGCCCCGAGAACGGGCCGAGCCGCCGGGTGGTGGAGAAACTCGGATTCCGCGAGGAGGGCCTCAGGCCGCGTTATCTGCACATCGACGGGGCCTGGCGCGATCACCTGGTCTTCGCGCTCACCGCGGAAGAGGTGCCCGAAGGGCTGCTGAACCGCTGGCGGCGGACCCGCCCCCGCAACCCGCAGAACGCCCGGCAGAACAGCGAGTAGAACCGATGTAACCGTGAGTAACATCATGGGGTCTCCGTGAATTGAATAGATGTTCGAAAATGATCGGCGGGTGACCGCGCGGGTGGCATTGAATTCACGGGCTTGACGGCTTGCTGACCGTATCGGTCACAAAAAAAGTTCGAAATATCAGCCAGATCGTGCGACACACCGGCCCAATTGGCGGATGGCCTCGCGCCGGCCCCTCTACCGTGTGAGACGTGAGCAGCAGCGGCCTCATCTACGCAGTCATTGTCGGGGCCTGGGCCGCCTACTTGGTGCCCATGTGGCTCCGTAGGCAGGACGAGCTGAACGAGGCCCGTCCGACGGAACGCTTCAGCACCGCCATCCGGCTGCTGTCCGGACGGGCGGGAATGGAGCGTCGGTACGCCAGGGACCTCAGGGCGCGCTCCGCCGAGGAGGGGGAGTCCAGCGCCGCGGAACCGGACGCCGTCACCGGCTCGGTGGACGTCCGGGCCTTCGCCATGCCCCCGACCCGGGCGCAGCAGCCCGAGCAGGCCCCGGAGCGGGACCGTCGCGGCCGTGCGGGCGTGCCCGCGGCCCGGACCACGTCACCGGCGGACCCCTCCGCCTCGGCCACCACGTCCGAATCCGCGCCCGCGAGCACACCGGAATCCGCGCCCGCCTCCCCGTCCGGGCCAGGGGCCGGATCGAAAGCCGCCGGTGCACGCGCGCGCAAGCGCGTCCCCGTGGCCCGGCGTGCGCCCGGCGCGGAGGCGGACGCGGCACGCGCCCGGCGGACGAAGGTTCTCGCGCGCCGTCGGCGCACCACCGTCGTCCTCTTCCTCGCCTTCACCCTGGGCGCGATCGTCGCCGCCGTCGGAGGCCTCGCCTTCCTGTGGGCGCCCGGAGCGCCCGCCGTGCTGCTCAGCGCCTACATCGCCTATCTGCGCGTGCAGGAGCGCCGCCGCTTCGCGTACCAGATGGACCGCCGCCGCGCCGAGGCCGCCGCGCAGCGGTTGCGGGAGAGCCGGCACCCGCAGCGCCGGCGCGCCCCGCTGGACGAGGACGCGGACGAGCCGGAGGCCGCCGGCGAGCCGGAGGCGGACCAGGGAATGTCCGCACTCGCCGCCGACCGGCGCGCCCTGGTCGAGCAGACCGACCACGCGGAGTGGCTGGACCAGCAGCGCGAGCGCCGGCGGCGGCCCGGGCACGGCGACAGCTGGGACCCGGTGCCCGTCCCGCTGCCGACGTACGTGACCGCACCCGTCGCCCCGCGGGCCGGGTCCGACGTGGACCTGGGCGCACCCGACTCCTGGAGCTCGGCGCGGTCGTCGGCCGCGGTGCCGGAGCAGGAGGACGCGGCCACCGGCGCGAAGGAGTCCCCGGCGTCCGAGGACCGTCCGGCCGCCACCCGCGGCGACGCCCGCCCCCAGGCGCGAGGCCGCTCGCGCGGGGGGAGCTCCGCCGCCTCGGGCCGCCGCTCCCGCGAGCGCGGCCGCACCCCGCTGTTCGACCAGTACGAGGACGGCGAGCGGCCGCGCGCGGCCAACGAGTAGTCACCGAACCCCGTGGGAGCCCCACGGCTGACCAGCCCGGGAACGGATTTCCAACCACCCGGACGGGGATGCTAGAGTTTCACTCGTTGCAAGGGCCTGTGGCGCAGTCCGGTAGCGCACCTCGTTCGCATCGAGGGGGCCAGGGGTTCAAATCCCCTCAGGTCCACGCAGCTCGGAGCCCCGGTCGGTGATCACCGACCGGGGCTCTGACATGTCGTACAGCGGTGAGCGCGGCACACTGAGATGTGTGGACCGAGGAGGCCGCAGATGGCGAAGCGGTACGAGAAGGTCGAGTTCGCACACGGACGGCTCCGGCGCGCCGAGCGGTGCAACCTCCGGCACCAGTGGGAGAAGGACCGGGCGCGCGCCGACTTGAAGGAGCGCGGCACCAGGGGTGCCACCGAGCGGGACACCGGCCTGAGCACCGGCCAACTGGCGTTCCACGCCGACTACGAGCGGATCGAGGCACCCGAGGAACTCGCCCTGGCGCTGGGCATCGAGCCGGGTGCCGCCGTCCTCAGGCGGACGTACCGCACGCGCCGGGCCGGCGAGCGCACACCGCTGAACATCGCCCGGTCCTACCTCCCGTACGAGATCGCGCGGAAGAACCCCGAACTGCTCGACCAGACCCTGGAACCGTGGCCCGGCGGGACCATGCACCAGCTCCTCACGGTGGGGATCGAGGTAGGACGCGTCGAGGAACTCGTGACCGCGCGCCCGCCCACGGCTCAGGAGGCCGAGGAACTCGGCCTGGTGCCGGGTGTCGCGGTGATGGACGTCCGCAAGACTCTGCACGACATGGGCGGCCGGATCGTGGAGGTGGCGGACGTCGTGCTGCCCGGTGACCGCTACGCCGTCAAGTGCGTGACCCCGTTGGAAAGGTGGTGACCGGTCGCTTGACGCACATCGTGTCGGTGATCACCGCGGTGCACGGGCCCAGCGCCCCCTACCTCGCGGACGCCCACGCCTCGCTCGCCCGGCAGGAGATGCCGCCCGGCTGGGACTGGGAGTGGGTCGTCCAGGAGGACGGCCGGAGCGGGGACGTACGGCCGCACGTCCCCGACGACCCGCGCATCAGCTTCGAACAGGGCAGGCAGGGGCGCGCCGGCATGGCCCGCACCATGGCACTCGCCCGAGCCCGGGGCGACTTCGTCAAGGTCCTGGACGCGGACGACATGCTCACGCCCGGCGCGCTGCTCCGCGACATCACGACCCTGACCCGGCACGACGGCGTCGCGTGGACGACGTCCCGCGTGCTCGACCTGCTCGCCGACGGATCGACCGTCGGATTCGACGGCGACCCGCCGCCCGGCCCCCTCGCGCGCGGCGCCGTCCTCGAACGATGGCGTACGCACGACTACCGGGCCCAGGTCCACCCGGCCACCCTGTGCGCCCGGCGCGACCTCGTGACCGCGCTCGGCGGATGGATGGCCCTTCCCTCGTCCGAGGACACCGGCCTGCTGATGGCGCTGAACGCGGTCAGCACCGGATGGTTCATCGACGAGTGCGGGCTGCTCTACCGCAAGTGGGCCGGGCAGAGCACCGCGCAGAGCGCCCACCACCACGACACCGAGCGACGCGCCCGCATGAAGGTGATCGAGGACCGCGCCGAGGCCCTCGCCAGACTCAGCACCTGGCACCCGTGACCGCGTCTCCCGCGTCCTCCGCGTCCTGCGGCTGGAGCGGCTTGGCGAAGCACATGCTCGACTCGTACTCGCGGTAGTAGCCGAACTTGGCGCACGGCTCGTAGCCGCTGGAGGTGTACAGGGCGATGGCCTCCGGCTGCTCGTCACCGGTCTCCAGGACCATCCGGACGCGGCCGGCGGCGCGGGCGTCGGCCTCCAGCGCGGCGAGCATGCGGCGGGCCAGGCCCCGGCCGCGCATGGACGCGACGACGTACATCCGCTTCAGTTCGGCGTCGCCGTCCTCGTTGCCCTCGGGGTTCTTGTCCTGGCTGCGCCAGCCGCCCGTGGCGACGGGGGTGCCGTCCTCGTCGTAGGCGATCAGGTACACGCCGTTCGGCGGCCGGAAGTCGTCCGGGTCCAGGGGCGTCGCGTCGCCGCCGTCGCCGTAACGCACGTGGTACTCGGCCTGGACCTCGTCGTTCAGCTTGACGGCGTCCGGGTGGTCGAAGGGCACAGGGCGGATAATCATGTTGGACACCGTATATCAATGCAGGCGGCCGGGGGCCGGTGACAGGGAGTACGCGCTGGTCTCTTGCGGGACCCCGTCCAGTGTGCCGGTAAAGTGCCCGGGTGCTGACCGTGACCTCCGCCAATGTGAACGGACTGCGTGCCGCCGCGAAGAAGGGCTTCGTGGAGTGGCTCGCGGGGACCGAGGCCGATGTGCTCTGCCTCCAGGAGGTGCGCGCCGAGCCGCAGCAGCTGCCCGAGCACGTGCGCACACCCGACGGCTGGCACGTCGTGCACGCGCCCGCCGCCGCCAAGGGCCGCGCGGGGGTCTCGCTCTACACCCGCCGCGAACCCGACCGTGTCCGGGTGGGCTTCGGATCGTCGGAGTTCGACACCAGCGGGCGGTACGTCGAGGCCGACCTGCCGGGTGTGACGGTCGCCTCCCTCTACCTCCCCTCCGGCGAGGTCGGCACCGAACGCCAGGACGAGAAGATCCGCTTCATGGGCGAGTTCCTCGCCCACCTCAAGGATCTGCGCGCGCGTGCCGCCGCCGACGGCCGCGAGGTCCTCGTCTGCGGCGACTGGAACATCGCCCACCAGCAGGCCGACTTGAAGAACTGGCGCGGCAACACCAGGAACTCGGGCTTCCTGCCCGAGGAACGGGAGTGGCTCACCCGGGTCTTCGACCCCGCCGAGGGTGGCTACGTCGACGTCGTACGCGCCCTGCACCCGGCCACCGAAGGACCGTACACCTGGTGGTCCTACCGGGGGCGGGCCTTCGACAACGACTCGGGTTGGAGGATCGACCTCGCCGTCGCGACCCCTGGGCTGGCCGACCGCGCCGTCAAGGCGGTCGTGGAGCGAGCGGCCAGCCATGAGGAGCGGTGGTCGGATCACGCTCCGGTGACGGTGGTCTTCACCATGTGAGGCGCGTCGACTCGTGCGGGACGGCTCTTAGTCGCGCTTGCGCAACCGCCGGTCCAGTGCCAGGGAGAGTTCCGCCTCCACCACGCTGCGGGCGAGCGGGCGCAGGCGGTGGAGGTCCTCCTCGGGGGCGTGGCGCAGGATCAGGTCGGCGAACAACTCGGCCAGTGTGTCGGCGTGTTCGCGGACGCGGGCGCCGGCCGCCAGCACCTCGGCGAGCGGGATGCCCTCGCGGACCAGGGCGGAGGAGACGTCGAGCAGGCGGCGGCTGATGTGGACGATCTCGTCGCCGTCGGTGCCGAGGTAGCCCAGTTCCAGCGCGGCGGCGAGGTTCTCGGGGGTGACCTCGCCCTCGAAGCGGGCCGCGAGTTCCTCGGGGGTGAGGCGGACCGGTTCCTCCTCGGTCGGGGCGACGCCGAGGACGTCGGCGACGTCGCGGCCGTGGTCGAGGGCCTCGGCGAGCTCCGCGATGCCGTTCAGGGTGTGGCCGCGCTCCAGCAGGGCCGCGATGGTGCGCAGCCGGGCCAGGTGATGGTCGTCGTACCAGGCGATACGGCCCTCGCGGCGGGGCGGCGGGATCAGTTTGCGTTCGCGGTAGAAGCGCAGGGTGCGCACCGTGATGCCGGCCAGCTCCGCCAGCTCCTCCATGCGGTATTCGCGCTTGTCTGCCACACGGGAAGCCTATGTCGTACCCGGGGTAACTTTCGCTCACCGCCCCCTACCCATGAGTACGGTGCTCCTCTACTCTCCCATTGCGCCAGTATTCACTGGCAGAGTCCAAGAGTGATGCGCGGAGGCTTCGGGATGGCCCACGAACACGAGCATGTGCGGGTGGCGGTGATCGGCTCCGGTTTCGGCGGGCTGGGCGCCGCCGTGCGGCTGCGCCGGGAGGGGATCACCGACTTCATCGTCCTGGAACGGGCCGACAGCGTCGGCGGCACCTGGCGCGACAACAGCTATCCGGGGTGCGCCTGCGACGTGCCCTCCCACCTCTACTCCTTCTCCTTCGCCCCCCACCCCGACTGGCCGCGCACCTTCTCCGGACAGCAGCACATCCGCGCCTACCTGGAGCACGTCACCGACGTCTTCCGGCTCCGCCCGCACATCCGCTTCGACTCCGAGGTCAAGAAGATGACCTGGAACACGGAGCTGCTGCGCTGGGACATCGAGACGACCGCCGGGAACCTCTCCGCCGACGTCGTGGTCTCCGCGACCGGGCCGTTGTCCGACCCCAAGGTCCCGGACATCCCGGGCCTGGACTCCTTCCCCGGCAAGGTCTTCCACTCCGCCCGCTGGGACCACGACTACGACCTCGCCGGCAAGCGGGTCGCCATGGTCGGCACCGGCGCCTCCGCCATCCAGATCGTGCCGTCCATCCAGCCCGAGGTGTCCCGCCTCACGGTCTTCCAGCGCACCCCGCCGTGGGTGATGCCTCGCGTGGACCGCGCCATCAGTGGCGCGGAGCGCTCACTGCACCGCACGCTGCCGCTGACCACCCGGCTGCGCCGCGGAGTGCTGTGGGGCATACGGGAGTTGCAGGTCCAGGCGTTCACCAAGCACCCCGGCGAACTGGGCTTCGTCGAGCAACTGGCCAAGCGCAACATGGCCCGCGCCATCAAGGACCCGGCGCTGCGCGCCAAGCTCACCCCGGACTACCGCATCGGCTGCAAGCGGATCCTGCTGTCCAGCACGTACTACCCGGCACTCGCGCAGGACAACGTGGACGTCGTCGCGAGCGGGCTCAGCGAGATCCGCGGGTCCACCGTCGTCGCCGCCGACGGCACCGAGGCCGAGGTCGACGCGATCATCTTCGGCACGGGCTTCCACGTCACCGACATGCCGATCGCCGAGCGGGTCGTCGGCGCGGACGGCCGTACGCTCGCCGAAGCCTGGAAGGGCGGCATGGCCGCGCTGCGCGGCGCGGCCGCGGCCGGGTTCCCGAACTGGATGACACTCATCGGCCCCAACACCGGCCTGGGCAACTCCTCGATGATCCTGATGATCGAGTCCCAGCTGAACTACATGGCCGACTATCTGCGGCAGTTGGACGTCCTGGGAGGCCGGGTGGCCCTCGACGCGCGCCCGAGTGCCGTGAACGCCTGGAACCGCAGGGTGCAGGAGCGGATGAAGCGCACCGTGTGGAACACCGGCGGCTGCACCAGCTGGTACCTGGACGCGAGCGGCCGCAACACCACCATCTGGCCCGGCACGACGACCGAGTTCCGGCGCGCCACGCGGCGGGTGGATCTCGCGGAGTACGCCGTCCTGCGGCCACCGGCGGCGAAGACCGCCCCGGTCGACGAGACCACGGAGGTGACCGCGTGAGCCGCCTCGCCCATGTCACCTCCGGCCCCTACGCCCCGCCCGTTCCCGCCCGCACCCTCACCGTCACCTCCGCCGACGGCGCCCGCCTGCATGCCGAGGTGCACGGCCCCGAGGACGCGCCGGCCGTCGTCCTCGCGCACGGCTGGACCTGCTCGACCGCGTTCTGGGCGGCGCAGATCCGGGCGCTGTCCGCCGACCACCGCGTCATCGCCTACGACCAGCGCGGCCACGGCCGCAGCCCGGCGAGCGCGACATGCGGCACCGACGCCCTCGCCGACGACCTCGAAGCCGTCCTGGACGCCACCCTCGCGCCCGGCGAGCAGGCGGTGATCGCCGGGCACTCCATGGGCGGCATGACGGTGATGGCGGCGTCGGCGCGCCCGGCGTTCCGCGAACACGCGGCGGCCGTCCTGCTGTGCAGCACCGGCAGTTCCCGCCTGGTCGCGCGGTCCACAGTGGTGCCGATCCGGGCCGGGCGGCCGCGGACGTGGCTGACGAAGCACATCCTCGGCTCGCGGGCCCCGCTCGGCCCGGTCACGCCGCTCGCGCAGCGGATCCTCAAGTACGCCACGATGGGCCCCGCTTCGGCGCCGGACATGGTCGAGGCGTGTGCGCGGATCGTGCACGCCTGCCCGCGCACCGCCCGTCACGCCTGGTCGCGGGTGCTGGAGACGCTCGACCTCGACGGTGGGGTACGGAAGTTGAGGGTTCCCACCGAGGTCGTCGCCGGCTCCGCCGACCGGCTCACGCCGCCGGTGCACGTGCGGGAGCTGGCCGCCGCGCTGCCGGAGTGCACCGGCCTGACCGAGCTGCCGGGGATCGGCCACATGACGCCCGTGGAGGCGCCCGACCTGGTCACGGGGAAGATCCGCGCGCTGGTCGCCGCGCACGTACACGCACACGCCGAGGTCGAGGTCGAGGAGAGCGCATGAGCAGGGTGAGTCTTCAGGGGCAGGTCGCGGTCGTCACGGGCGCCGCGCGGGGCGTCGGCGAACTGCTCGCGCGCAAACTGTCCGCGCGCGGCGCGAAGGTCGCGCTGGTCGGTCTGGAACCGGACGCGCTCAAGCAGGTCTCGGAGCGGCTGCACGGGGAGAGCGCCCACTGGTACGCCGACGTCACCGACCACGAGGCGATGACGCGGGTGGCGGCGGAGGTCGGGGAGCGGTTCGGCAAGGTCGACATCGTGGTCGCCAACGCCGGTGTGGCGACGGGCGGCCCGTTCGCCGACTCCGACCCCGGGTCCTGGCGGCGGGTGATCGAGGTCAACCTGATCGGGTCGGCGGTCACCGGCCGGGCGTTCCTGCCCGCGCTCGTGAAGAGCCGGGGCTATCTGCTGCAGATCGCCTCGCTGGCGGCGATCACCCCCGCCCCGATGATGACGGCGTACTGCGCGTCCAAGTCCGGTGTGGAGGCGTACGCGCACAGCCTGCGCGCCGAAGTCGGCCACCGGGGCGTGCGGGTGGGCGTGGCCTACCTGTCGTGGACCGACACCGACATGGTGCGGGGGGCCGACCAGGACGACGTCATGCGGGAGCTGAGGCAGCGGCTGCCGTGGCCGTCCAACAAGACGTATCCGCTGGGTCCGGCGGTGGACCGGATCGTGGACGGCGTCGAGCGACGCTCCAGTCATGTGTACGGGCAGTGGTGGCTGCGCGGGATGCAGGGCGTGCGCGGGTACCTGCCGGGGATCATCGGGACCGTGGGGCAGCGGGAGATGCGGCGGTTCGCGGACCGGCTGACGGGGATGCGCACGGGTCTGGTGGGCGCGGGCGGCGCCGCCGACGAACAACACCGGGCCACTGGTGCGACGCAGCGTCACTGATCGACATGCGCAGCGTGACCGCCCGTGTGAATCTGGTCGAGGTCGATCCCCTCACCCACTTGGGGATCCCCCTCACCCACACGGGAGTGAAACAGCATGGGTATGAAGGACAAGTTCCAGGACCAGGCCGAGCAGCGGCAGCAGCAGGGCAAGGAGCGCACCCAGGAGGGCCGCGAGAAGGCCGGCCAGCGCTCGTCCCAGCAGCGTGAGCGTGGGCGTCAGCACACCGACGACACCCGCGACGAGATGGAGGACCGTCTCAACCAGGACTACGACCGGTAGTCGGTAGTCACTGACGTGTGCTGCGCTCGGCCTCGGCCGGGAGCGTGGGGCGCCCTGTGTGCCGGGGCGCCCCACGTTGCGCCCGCCGCCGGCCGAGCTCGCGGGCTCGACTACCCCTGCCGCGGCGGCAGTTTCGGGCGGCTGTGGTCGGGGACGTTCTCGTAGCCGGGCGGGGTCGCGGGAGGGTTGGCGGTCAGGAGGTCCAGAGCCAGTTCGATGGCGTCGTCCATCTCGACGTGGCGGCCCTCGGCCCAGTCCATGGGGGTGCGCAGGGACTCGATGTCCGGGCTGACGCCGTGGTTCTCCACGGACCAGCCGTAGGCGTCGAGCCAGGCCGCGTTCATCGGCACCGTGATGACGGTGCCGTCGCCCAGGCGGTGTCGGCCGGTGATGCCGACCACGCCGCCCCAGGTGCGCTGCCCGACCACCGGCCCCAGCTTCAGCAGCTTGAAGGCCGCCGTGATCATATCGCCGTCGGAGGAGGTCGCCTCGTCCGCGAGGGCCACTATCGGTCCGCGGGGCGCGTTGGAGGTGTACGACACCGGCTGGGCGTTGCGGGTCAGGTCCCAGCCGAGGATGGTCCGGGTCAGCTTCTCGATGACCAGTTCGCTGATGTGGCCGCCCGCGTTGCCGCGCACGTCGACGATGAGCGCCGGCCGGGAGATCTCCATGCGCACGTCCCGGTTGAACTGCGCCCAGCCGGAACCGCCCAGGTCGGGGATGTGCAGATAGCCGCAGCGGCCCCCGCTCAACTCCCGCACCACCGCCCGCCGCTTGGCCACCCAGTCCTGGTAGCGCAGCGGCCGGTCGTCGATCAGCGGGACGACGGCGACCCGGCGCGGCGGGCCGTTGCCGTCGGGGGGCGCGAAGGTCAGCTCCACCGTCGTACCGCCGGAGCCGGCCAGCAGCGGGTACGGTCCCGTCACCGGGTCCACCGGGCGGCCGTCGACGTGGGTCAGCACGGCGCCCTCGCGGATGCCGGCGCCGGCCAGCGGTGAACGGGCCCGTGAGTCCGAGGAGTCGCCGGGCAGGATCCGCTTGAGCACCCAGCCGGCGTCGCGATGCACCAGGTTGGCGCCGAGCAGGCCCTGCCAGCGCTGGTAGTGCGCGGGGCCCTCGTTGCGGCGGGCGGCGGCGACGTAGGCGTGGGAGGTGCCGAGCTCGCCGAGCACCTCCCGGAGCAGGTCGGCGAACTCGTCGGGGGAGGCGACCCGTTCGACCAGCGGGCGGTACTGGGCGAGGACGGCGTCCCAGTCGATGCCGCTCATGTCCGGGTCCCAGTAGTAGGCGCGGATCAGCCGGCCGGCCTCCTCGTAGGACTGGCGCCACTCCGCGCCCGGGTCCACGACGTGCATGATCCGGCGCAGGTCGATCCAGGTCGTGGTGTCGCTGTCGCCGATCTCGCTGGACGGCACCGCGCGCAGGTCGCCCTCGTCGACGACGACCAGCCGGGTGCCGTCACCGCTGATCGCGAACGAGTCCAGATGGCCGACGAGTTCGGACTTCTTCGCCTTGGTGATGTTGAAGAACTCCAGCGTCGGCCGGCCGGTGATGTCGTCCGGGTTCACGAACGTCTCGCCCAGCGCGCCCGAGATCGGCCAGCGCAGCCACACCAGGCCGCCGCCCGCGACCGGGCAGAGCGCCGAGTACTTGGAGGCGATCACCGGGAACGGCGTGACCCGGCTCGCCAGCCCCTCCACCTCCACGGTCACCGCGCCCGGCTCGCCGCTCTCCTCGTCCTCCACGGGATCCAGCCCGCCGGCCGCCGGACGGCCCTCGGGGTTCAGCGCGAAGGGGGACGGGGTGGCGGAGGACAGCGGGACCAGGTAGGGCTTGCAGCCCAGCGGGAAGGACAGGTCGCCGGTGTGCACGTCGTACACCGGGTCGAAACCGCGCCAGGACAGGAAGGCCAGATAGCGGCCGTCCCGGGTGAACACGGGGTTCTCGTCCTCGAAGCGGCCTTCGGTGACGTCCACGATCAGACGGTCCTGGATCCGGGCCACCTTGATCTGCCTCAGCGAGCGGCCGATGCCGGGGTGCGACCAGGTCAGCCACGCCCCGTCGGGGGAGAAGGCGAGGTCCCGCACGGGTCCGTTGTCGGAGCGGACGAGTTCGGTGACCGTCCCGCCGGAGTGCTCGCCGTCCTCGGAGCTCTCGGCGTCGCCGGGCACGTCGAGCAGCAGCAGCCGGCCGTCGTGCGAGGCCAGGGCCAGCCGTTCGCCCTCGCAGTCGGCGGCCATCTCCAGCACCCGGCCCAGCTGCCCGGAGGCCAGCCGGCGCGGCGCGCGGGGGCCGGTGGCGCGCGGCAGGTAGGTGATCTCGACGGCGTCCGGGCCGTCGGCGTCGGTGACGTAGGCGATCCGGCCGCTCGCGCCGAGCATCTCCGGCAGGCGGACGCGGACGCCGGGGGTGTCGGTGAGGGTGCGGGCGGGGCCGTCGCGATGGGTCAGCCAGTACAGGGAGCCGCGTACGACGACGGCGCTGGCCCGGCCGGTCTCGTCGACGGAGAGACCGTCCAGGTTCTGGGCGGCGGGCACCGGGTAGCGGCGGCGGCCGGCCCGCGGCCCGCTCAGCCGTACGTCGAGCCGGTGCGGCACCGAGTCGGGGGAGAGGTCGTCGACCATCCACAGATCGCCGGCGCACTGGTACACCACCCGCTGTCCGTCGCCGGCGGCGTGCCGGGCGTAGAAGGCGTCGTGGTCGGTATGGCGGCGCAGGTCGGAGCCGTCGTAGGCGCACGAGTAGAGGTTGCCGATGCCCTCGTGGTCGGACAGGAAGGCGATTCGGCCGCCGACGAACATGGGGCAGGCCAGATGGCCGTCGATGCCGGCCAGAAGTCGCTGCCCGTGCAGCCACAGCCGGCCCGTGGCGCCGCCCCGGTAGCGCTTCCAGGAGACCGGCTCGTGCGGCGGGGTGCCGGTCAGCAGCAGGCTTCTGCGTTCGCCGTCGAGGTCGGCGACCTGGATGTCGGAGACCGGGCCCCAGGGCAGTTTGCGGCCGGGGGAGCCGTCGGTGTCGACCTTGTACGCCCAGGTGAAGTACGAGAACGGCTCGTCGTGCGAGGTGACGGCGAGGATCTCGGTGTGGCCGTGCTCGTCGGGCGGGTCCCAGCCGCACACCCGGGTGTCGGTGCTGCCCCAGTACGACAGCTGCCGGCTCGGACCGCCGTCCACCGGCACCAGGTGGATCTCGGGCGCGAGGCTCCGCCAGCTCGTGCAGGCGATGTGGCGGCCGTCGGGCGAGAAGCGGGGGTGGCCCGTCTTGGTCCGGTCCACGGTGAGCCGCCAGGCACGCTCCGCTCCGTCGAGCGGCGCCAGCCAGAGGTCGTCCTCGGCCACGAAACACAGCAGATCGCCGCTGAGATGCGGCAGGCGCAGATAGCTCACCTCCCCCATGCTTCGCCCGCCCATCCGGCGCAGCAACTCGTGCCGTTCGACCGGCTTCCGGCCCGGCGCACCCGTCGACACGGCGGCCGCGGTGATCACGATCACCGTCTTCTCCGGCGGCAATTGGCTCGTGACCCGCTCGCCCGGCGGGCTAGCCTGCCGCCATGACGACGACTGCCACCACCGACGCCGGAGGATCAGGAGCGCACCCCAGGTTCGTCGAGGCGCTGCGGGAGATGGGGATCGGGGAGCTGGCCGGTGCGGTACGCCGGTTTCCCGAGGCCACTCGGACCGCCGTCGAGGCCGCGGCTGCCGTCGGGTGCGAGCTGAGCCAGATCTGCAAGTCACTGGTCTTCGACGTGGACGGCGAACCGGTGCTGGTGCTCGTGGACGGGGGCTCCCGGGTGGACGTCGAGCGCGTCCGCGAGGAACTGGGCGCCGGCCGGGTCTCCCGCGCCAAGGCCGACGTCGTGCGGGAGACCACCGGATACGCCATCGGGGGCGTGCCGCCCTTCGGGCACCAAACCCGCACGCGGGTGCTCGCCGACCGGGGGCTGCTCGGCCACGACGTGGTCTGGGCCGCGGCCGGCACGCCGTACACCGTCTTCCCGATGGAGCCCAAGGAGCTCGTCGCGCACGCCGGCGGCACGCTCGTGGACGTGCGCGAGCGCACTGCGTGACGCCGCTCGTCACGGCGGCCGTGCTGCTGGCCGCGGTCACCCACGCCTGCTGGAACGCGCTCGCGCACAAAATCCCGGACAAGCTCGCCGGGTTCACCCTGATCTCCGGCGGCGGGCTGCTGATTGGTGCCGTGCTGGCCGTGTTCACCGCCGTGCCGGCGGCGGGCGCCTGGCCGTACCTCATCGCGTCGGCCGCCATCCACATCGTGTACTACGGGCTGTTGATGACGTCGTTCCGGCTCGGTGACTTCGGGCAGGCGTATCCGATCGCGCGCGGCACGGCCCCGCTCGTGGTCACGGTGCTGGCCGCCGTCTTCGCACACGAGGTGCCCGACCGCTGGGTGGCGGCCGGGATCGCGCTGTCGTGCGCGGGACTGACCGGCGTCGCGCTGTGGGGGCTGCGCGGGCGGCGGCCGAACTGGGCGGCGGTCGGGGCCGCGCTGGCCACCGGCCTGTCCATCGCGGCGTACACGGTGGTGGACGGCCTCGGCGTGCGCGCCTCGGGCACCCCCCTCGGCTACATCGCCTGGCTGATGGCCGTTCAGGGGCTGGTCATCCCCGCGTACGCCGTCCGCCGCCTGCGGCCCCGGCCGGCCGCCGCCCTGCGGCCCCACGCCGCGCTCGGCCTGCTCGGCGCCGCCCTGTCCGTCACGGCGTACGGCCTCGTCCTGTGGGCGCAGACCAGGGCGGATCTGGCGCCCGTCTCGGCGCTGCGGGAGTCCTCCATCCTCGTCGGCGCCGCCATCGGCGCCCTCTTCTTCAAGGAGCGTTTCGGCGCCCCGCGCCTGGCGGCCGCCGGGCTGCTGGTCGTCGGCATCGGGCTGATGCTGCACGCCGGTTGAGGCCGGCCGACGCCCGCCGTCAGAGCCCGGTGGCCGGTTGCCGGTTGGGGCTGATGCTGCGTGCCGGTGGCGGAAGGAGCACCCTGGAAGGAGGTGTTCCGGAGGTGATGGTCATGATGAAGACCGCTGTGGGATGGCACATCGAACTCGAGTTCCAGGAGGACGACCAGCACACGCGGGCGGCGGCGATGGTGCGCCTGCCCGACGGGAGCGAGATCCGGGCGCACGGGCGGGCGAGCAGGCACCGCACGGATTCCCATCAGCCACGCGTCGGCGAGGAGATCGCCGGGGCACGCGCCCTGAACGAGCTGGCCATGGAACTCCTCACCAAAGCGCATGAGGAGATCGACCAGGCGTCGGGCCGCACGTCCCAGCCGATCCACATCTGAACCCCCCGCCGAGGCGCTGCTGAGGCACTGCTGAAAAAGCCCCGCGCCCCGCGTCCCGCGCACTGCGTTCGGCGTCCGCCGCGGCCCCGGCGCGGTGCCTACGCCAGTGACG
Source organism: Streptomyces sp. NPDC003393 (assembly GCF_053589015.1). Lineage (NCBI taxonomy): Bacteria > Bacillati > Actinomycetota > Actinomycetes > Kitasatosporales > Streptomycetaceae > Streptomyces > Streptomyces sp. NPDC003393. The sequence goes on from NZ_JBSFRB010000004.1 coordinate 95,076, forward strand.
CCCGCACGGCCCGTACCAGCGCCTGGGCCCTCGGGTCCGCCGTCACGCTGGTACGGAAGCCGTTGGTCACGTAGCCGAAGGCGACGCCCGACTCCGGGTCGGCGAAGCCGAGCGCGCCGCCGCGGCCCGGGTGGCCGAAGGACCCCGGTGCGAGCAGCGGGGACGCGCTGCCGTGCAGCATGTAGCCGAGGCCGAAGCGGGTGGGGACGACGAGGACGCGGTCCGGGCCCGCCGAGGCCTCCGCACGGGCGCGGGCCGTCGTCTCCGGTGCGAACAGGCGGACCCCGCCGTCCACTTCCCCGATGAGCGAGGCGTAGAAGCGGGCCAGGCCGTCGGCCGTGGCGATGCCGTTGGAGGCGGGCAGGACGGCCGCCCGGTACGCCGGGTCGTTCTCGTCGGGCTGCGGGGTGATCGCGCCGAAGGCGCGGCGGGTGAGGGAGTGCGGGTCGGCGTAGGCCTCGGCGACCGCACGCCGGGGGCGGGTCCGCAGTGCGCCGCTCTCGGCGGCCGGCGGCTCGACGGGGCCCACCCGGCCCACACGCGGCGCCTCACCCGGCGGCAGGCCGACCCACAGGTCCGCGGCGAGCGGCCCGGCGATCTCGTCCGCGATCCACTCGCCGATCGTGCGGCCGGTGACCCTGAGCACCAGCTCGCCCGTCAGCCAGCTGTACGTCTGCGCGTGGTAACCGTGGTCCGTGCCCGGCTCCCACACCGGTGCCTGGGCCGCGACCGCCTCCGCGCCGAGCACCGGATCGGCGGCCTGCGCGGGCGTGAGCGGCCGCTCCAGCACGGGCACACCCGCACGGTGGGCCAGAAGGTGCCACACCAGCGTCCGCTCCTTGCCGGCCGCCTTGAACTCCGGCCAGTAGGTGCCCACCTGGGCGTCCAGGTCCAGTTGGCCGCGCTGGTGCAGCAGCAGGAGAACGGCGGCGGCCACGCCCTTGGTCGCCGAGCGCACGACCTGCGCGGTGTCACGCTCCCAGGGCGCCGCACCGCCGGCCGGGCCGCCGGAGCCGCCCGCCGTACCGTCGCCCGCCCCGTCCACGTCCCGGGTCCCGGCCCACAGGTCGACGACCTTGTGCCCGTCCCGGTACACCACGACCGCCGCGCCCCGCTCGCCCCGCGCGGTGAAGTTCCCGGCGAACGCGTCCCTGACCGGCTCGAAGCCCTCGGCCACCGCACCGCTCACGTCCACGTCCGCACTCCTGTCGCTGTCGTTCGCCACTTGCCGCTCGTATCCGTCGTTCACCTGCGACAGTGAGTGCAACACGGGTGTGCCGCCTGCGATTCCTTCGGGGTCAGGTGCTCGCCGTCACCGAGCGCGGGTCGAAGCCGAACGGCAGCTCGAGGCGGTGGGCGCGCATCAGCGCCTCGTCGGAGAGCAGCTCGCCCGTCGGCCCGTCCGCCGCGATCACCCCGTCGCTCAGGATCAGCGAGCGCGGGCACAGCTCCAGCGCGTACGGCAGGTCGTGGGTGACCATGAGCACGGTCACGTCCAGTGAGCGCAGGATGTCGGCGAGTTCACGGCGCGAGGCCGGGTCGAGGTTGGACGAGGGCTCGTCCAGGACCAGGATCTCCGGCTCCATGGCGAGGACCGTCGCCACGGCCACCCGGCGGCGCTGTCCGAAGGAGAGGTGGTGCGGCGGGCGGTCGGCGAAGTCCTGCATGCCGACCCGCTCCAGGGCCGTACGCACCCGCTGCTCCAGTGCCGAACCCTTCAGGCCGGCCGCCGCCGGTCCGAACGCCACGTCCTCCCGCACCGTCGGCATGAACAACTGGTCGTCCGGGTCCTGGAAGACGATGCCGACCTTCTGCCGGATCTGGGCCATGTGCCGTCTGCCGACCGGCATCCCGGCCACCGTCACCGTGCCCGTCCCGCCGCCGAGGATGCCGTTGAGGTGCAGGACGAGGGTCGTCTTCCCGGCGCCGTTCGGGCCGAGCAGCGCCACCCGCTCCCCCCGGGCGATGGAGAAGTCGACGCCGAAGAGGGCCTGGTGCCCGTCGGGGTAGGCGAAGGCGAGGCCGGAGACCTCGAGAGAAGGCGCAGTCACAAGAACCATCCCAGCAGACAGACGACGAGCGCGGCGCAGGGGAGGGCCAGCGCGTACGACCACTGCGCCCGGGACGCGGTCACCTCGTCGATGACCGGCATCGAACCGGCGTAGCCGCGGCTCACCATGGCCAGGTGGACCCGCTCCCCGCGCTCGTAGGAGCGGATGAACAACGCGCCCGCGGACTTGGCGAGCACCCCCCAGTGCCGGATCCCGCGCGCCTCGAAGCCGCGTGACTCCCGGGCGATCCGCATGCGCCGCATCTCGTCGGTGATCACGTCGCCGTACCGGATCATGAAGGAGGCGATCTGGACCAGCAGCGGGGGCAGCTTCAGGCGCTGGAGGCCGAGCAGCAGCTCGCGCAGCTCGGTCGTGCTCGCCAGCAGCACGGACGCGGCGACCCCGAGGGTGCCCTTGGCGAGCACGTTCCAGGCGCCCCACAGGCCGCTCACGCTCAGGGAGATGCCGAGCACGTCGACGCGTTCGCCCTCCGCCACGAAAGGCATCAGCACGGCGAAGGCGACGAACGGGATCTCGATCAGCAGCCGTCCGAGCAGGTATCGTGCGGGCACGCGGGCCACGGAGGCGACGGCCGCGAGTAGCACCGCGTACAGGGCGAACGCCCACATCGCCTCGCGCGGGGTCGACACCACGACCACGACGAACGCGAAGACCGCGGCGAGCTTGGTGTGCGGTGGCAGCGTGTGCACGGGCGAGTGCCCGTGCCGGTACAGCCGGTGGGAGTGCCCCGCCCCCATCAGGCGGCCCGCGAAGCGGAGGGACCGGACGAGGCGGCCGTGCGGCGCCTGCGCACCACCCAGAAGACCGTGCTGCCCACGACGACGGTGGAGCCGACGCCGATCACGCCCGCGAGCCCGCCGGACAGCCGGGCGTCGGAGACGTCCTTCACGCCGTAGTCGGCGAGCGGGGAGCCGGCGGCGTCGTGCCGCTCCGCCTTCTTGTCGATGCCGTGGTCGTGGGCGACCTTCTCCAGGCCGTCGGGGCTGGACGAGGCGTAGAAGCTGACGAAGCCGGCGAGGATGAGCGAGGTGACCAGGCCGGTGATCCACAGCCTGCGGTGCGAGCTCGCTGCGGCCGGGACGGGCGCGGGCTCGGCGGCGGGAGCGTCGACCAGTTCGCCGTTCACCCGCAGCTTCAGCCGCTGTCGCAGCCCGCGCGCGCCGTACACCAGGTCGGGCCGTACGGCGATGACGGCGCCGACGGTCAGCGCGGTGATCGCGGCCTCGCCGATGCCGATGAGGACGTGCACGCCGATCATCGCGGTGGCGACCTTGCCGATGGACACGTCGGTGGTGCCGCCGATCGCGTAGATGAGCGTGAAGACGACGGCGGCGGCCGGGACGGAGAGGAGTGCGGCGGCGAAGGAGGCCACGGTGACCGAGCGGCGGCGGCGCGGCAGCACCTGCACCAGGCCGCGGAAGACGGCGTACGCCACGACGGTCGTGGTGATCGCCATGTCGGTGATGTTGACGCCGAGCGCGGTCAGCCCTCCGTCGGCGAAGAGGACGCCCTGCATGAGCAGGACGACGGAGACGCACAGGACCCCTGTCCAGGGGCCCACGAGTATCGCGGCGAGCGCCCCGCCCAGGAGGTGGCCGCTGGTGCCGGCCGCGACGGGGAAGTTGAGCATCTGCACCGCGAAGATGAAAGCGGCGACCAGGCCGGCCAGTGGGGCGGTGCGTTCGTCGAGTTCTCGGCGCGCGCCGCGCAGGCTCACCGCGAGGGCACCGGCGGCGACCACTCCGGCGGCGGCGGACGTGGGGGCGTTGATGAATCCGTCAGGCACATGCACCGTTCGATGATAGTGGCTTGTTGCGAATCGCTTGCAAGAGCGAGATGGTCGTCGCCACATCTGAGCGGACGGCCGCCAAGATGTGTAAATCGGAAGATATGGGACATTGGTAACGAAACCACTAAGCAGTTGCCGGATGGGTCACCGAGTGTGAGGGGCCGTCTGATGTCTGTAGTCGAACAGTACGCGCGAGCCCACATAGTCACCGATGACGACTCCCTGGACGAGCACGGTGCCGTCCCCGTCGTCCTGCGTTACGACCCGCAGGACGACCCGCGCTCGGTGCGGATCGGACTGCCCGGACCGCACGAGTGGAGGTTCTCCCGGTCGCTGCTCGAACAGGGGCTGCGCGCCCCGGCGGTCGACGGACCGGTACGGGTCTGGCCGTGCGGCCGGGTGCAGACCGTGGTGGAGTTCCACTCGTCGCAGGGCGTCTCGGTGGTGCAGTTCGACACCAGGACGCTGCTGAGATTCCTGCAGCGCACCTACACGGCCGTGGCGGCCACCAGCAGGGCCATGGTCCACCACTGAGCGGGGACCCGGACCGCTCAGCCGCCCGCCTTCAGCAGGGCCGCCACGATCGGGCCCGCCGTGTCACCGCCGTGGCCGCCCGCCTGGACGACGCCCGCCGCGGCGAGGTCACCGCGGTAGGCGGTGAACCAGCCGTTCGGCTTCTCCTGGCCGTCGACCTCCGCCGAACCGGTCTTGGCGCCGACGTCGCCGCCGACCCCGGACATCGCCTCGGCCGCGGTGCCGTACGCCGCGGTGTACGCCATGACGTCCTTCAGCTGGGCCCGGGTCTTCGACGACATCGTGCGCGCCGCCTTGGCCAGTGTGCGGTGGTCCACCGAGGGGTCCACCAGGTACGGCTGGTGGAAGACGCCGGCCTGGACCGTCGCCGACACCGACGCCATGTTCAGCGGGTTCATCCGCACCCCGCCCTGCCCGATCAGCGAGGCGCCCATCTGCGCGCCGCTCTGCACCGGGACTGAGCCGTCGAACGAGGGCACGCCGATGGCCCAGTTGTTCAGGCCGAGGCCGTAGACCTGCTGCGCCTCCTTCGTCAGGTCGCTGTTGGACAGCTTCGGCGCGAAGTCGATGAAGGCGTTGTTGCAGGAGGCCCCGAAGCTCAGCCGGAAGTTGCCCTTCTTGATCTCCGAGTCGGCGTCGTTGTGGAACGTCCAGCCGGCGAGCTTGTACGTCTTGGGGCAGGGGTGCGAGGCGTCCGGGGTGACGAGCCCCTTCTCGAACAGCATCGTCGACGTCACGATCTTCATCGTGGAGCCGGGCGCCAGGGAGCCCTGGAAGGCGGTGTTGAAGCCGTGGCCGGTGTTCGCCACGGCGAGGATCTCACCCGTCGACGCGCGCATCACGACCACCGACGCCCGCTTCTGCCGGGACACCTGCTCCTCGGCGGCGGCCTGGAGGGAGGGGCTCAGCGTCGTCTTCACCGTGCCCGGTGTGCCCTTGCTCAGCTCGGCCAGCGTCTTGTCGGACAGCTCCGCCTTCTTCGACGCGGCGCCGCGCACCACGCGCAGTTCGACGCCCGCCTTGCCGCCGGCGGTTTTGCCGTACTTGTCGCGCAGCCCGTCCAGCACCGTGCCCAGCGACGGGTACTTCGCGGTGGTCAGCTCGCCGCCGTCGCGGTCCAGGGCCTTCACCGGTGGGGTGCCCGACTCGCCGGTCACCAGCCTGTCGCCGTCCTTCAGGTCGGGGTGGACGACGGAGGCGTGCCAGTCGACCACCGGTGCGCCGTCGGCGGCACGGCGCACGACGGTCAGCGCGCTGTCGTACGCCAGCGGCTTGCTCAGGCCCTTGTACGACACCGTCGCCTTGACGTGGAAGGGAACCTTGCCGCCGCTGGGCGTGCCCTCGGTCAGCGTGACGTCCTTCAGATGCGCGTCCTTGGCGTAACCGGTGAGCAGTGCGCCGGCCGCGGCGGAGTCGCTGGTCGCGGCGGCCGCCTCGGCCGGCCTGCCCTGCTGCCATGCCGACAGAAAGCGCCCGGCCGTGGTCTGCACCTCGGCCGCCGACAGGGGTCCGGTGGGCACCTTCCGGTCCTCGCTCGCCGACGTGGTCCGGGCCTGGTCCTCGGCCGCGGCGCCGCCGCCGTACAGCGCGTACGCGCCGATGCCGGCGCCGACGGCGACCACGGCGATCACCCCGCCGGCCACGGCCGGACTCGTCCTCCGTCGCTCGGCGACGCGCCTTCTCTTGCCCACTGCCTTCCGTCCTTTGCGATCCCCAGGCCCCCGACGCCCGCGCTGCTCGTGCCGCCGTCGGCACACCCCACGCACCCAACGACGGCACCCACCCTAGAGTCCCGCTCCGCGCGGGTGACCTCGGCCACCGGTCCGTAGCCAAGCTGGGACAAAGCCGGGCCGCCCGGCTCAGCCGGCCGCGCGCAGCACCGCCACCACAATGGGGCCGGCCGCGTCGCCGCCGTGACCGCCCTCCTGGGTCATGGCCGCGGCGGCCACGTCGTTGCGGTACCCGACGAACCAGCTGTTGGACTTCGCCTGCCCGTCGACCTCGGCGGAGCCGGTCTTCGCCCCGATGCTGCCGCGCAGCCCGGACATCGCGGGGGCCGCCGTGCCGCTGGTGGCGGTGCGGTTCATCATCTGCCGCAGCTGGGAGACCGTGCTCGCGGAAAGACCCCGGGCCGTGGCGAGTTCGCGGCCGTCGAGCTTCGGGGAGACGAGGACGGGCTGACGGAACCGGCCCGTCATCGCGGTGGCCGTCACCGACGCCATGTTCAGCGGGCTCATCTGCACCTGGCCCTGCCCGATCATGTTGGCCGCCTGGTCCGGCCCCGTGACGGCGGGCACCGAGCCGTCGAAGGAGGGGATGCCGCTCTGCCAGTTGTCCCGGCCGAGCCCGAAGCGGTCCTGAGCCTCCCTGGTCAGGGCGTCCGGTCCGCCCCGGTGCGCGAGGTCGTCGGTGAGCTTGACGAAGGCGGTGTTGCAGGAGCGCGCGAAGCTCTCCGAGAGGGTGGCCTGCTCGTTGGGCTTGAGGCCCTCGAGGTTGTGGAAGGTCTGGCTCTGCCACACCGCGTCCGGAGGGCAGGGGGCGGGCCCGTTCGCCGTGGTGATCCCGTTGTCGATCAGTGCGGCGGCGGTGATGACCTTCATCGTGGAGCCGGGCGCCAGGCGCCCCAGGAACGCCGCGTTGAACGCGTCCTGGCGGTGGTTGGCCACCGCCAGCACCTCACCCGTGGACGCCTTCACCGCCACGACCGACGACTCGGTGAACCGTCGCACGGCCCGCTCGGCGGCCGCCTGCGCGCTCGCGCTGAGCGTGGTGGGCAGCTTGCCCGCCCGGCCCTTGGCGAGGGTGACGATCGGGGTCTCGGCGGCGTTGGTGTCCGCGTGGCGGATGCGCAGTTCGACGGAGGGGGTGCCGCCCGCCTTGTCGCCGTACTTCGCGCGCAGCTCGTCCAGGATCGGCCCGAGGGAGGGGTACTTCTCCTTCGTCAGGACGGTCCCGTTGCGGTCGACGGCCTCGATCGGCGGGGCGGAGGACTCGCCCGTGACCAGCGTGTCTCCCTTCTCCAGCCCGGGGTACACCAGGGCCGGCCGCCAGTCGACCAGCGGTCGGTGGGTGCTGGCGCCGCGCACGATGTTCAGGCTGCCGCGGTAGGCGAGCGGCTTGGACTTCCCGTCGTAGGAGACGGTCGCCTTCACCGAGAAGGGGACGGTGGTGCCCGTGGCCTGCCCGGGTGTGATCTTCACCTGGGTGATGTGCGCGTCACCGCTGTAGGACGCCAGCAGCTCCCGGGCCGCCTCGGGGAAGTTCGTGTACGAGGCGGCCGTCGCCGCGTCGCCCTTCTCCCACGCGGTGAAGAACTTCGCCGACGCCTCCTTCACCTCGTCCCCGTCCGGCGGCCCGGTCTTCACGGGCGCGGCCCCGCCCCCGCTGACGGTGTTCCCGTTCAGCGCGGACACGAAGTTGTATCCCCCGTACACCGCGCCGCCCAGCAGTACGACGCAGACACCGCTGACTATGGCGGCCTTGGCCCCCTTGCGCATGAGAGCGCTCCCCTCCCCGTGTGCTCTCCCAGTGAAGCCTTCGCCCGCGGATTTTATTGAACGCGTTCAAAGACTGCGTGCGTCATGCACTGTATGCGGAGCAGGAGCCTGCTGTGACGGTAGTTTTCAGAAGTTCTCCTAAGCGAGACCAGTCAAACCGTGCCATACCCGTGTATCCAGCCACATCCGCGACCGCTACTAATCCATGGGAATCGCGGTGCCGGTGGACAGGGGCAAAGCAGATGTCCGGACGCTCAGGCGTTGGCACGAAGGCAAACTGATCGCCCCCGCCGTTGTCGCCGAAGAACAGCAGCGAATCGAAGGGCGTGTACAGGCCCGGGAACGTGACTTCCATGACCGATCTCCGTGGAGCTACGGATCAGAAGGCGCCGTACCCCGGTCGTCCCCGATCCGCGGCTACCGCTCACGCCCGACGGCACAGATGCGTGTATCCCCCACCCGGTTGGCGGTGCACAACAGCAGGGGGCATAACGTCGAAGCATGGTTGAGCAGATCGAGATCACGACCCCTGACGGCACGGCCGAGGCGTACGTCGCCCGGCCCGACGGCGACGTACGGGGAGGGGTGCTGTTCTGGATGGATGCGATCGGGCTGCGGCCGCGGATCGCCGACATGGTCGAGGAGATCGCCGGCTGGGGTTATGCGGTGCTGGCGCCGAACGCGTTCTACCGCGACGGCCGGGCCGCAGACCTGGCTCCGAAGGGCGATCTGCGCGAGCCCGAGGCCCGCGAGGCGTTCTTCGCCTCCGGGATCATGGAGCGGCTCGACAACCTGACTCCTGAGCGGGTCGAGGCCGACGTCCCGTGCTACGGGGAGGTGCTCGACGCGTACGCTCCTGGGCTGAAGTTCGGCACCACCGGCTACTGCATGGGCGCGCGGCTCGCGATCCGCACCGCGGCCCTGCTCCCGGACCGCGTCGTCGCTGTCGGCGGTTTCCACGGCGGCGGTCTGGTCACCGACGAGCCGACCTCGCCGCACACTGCGATCGTCCCGGGCGCCGAGTACGTCTTCGGGCACGCCGACAACGACGCCTCGATGACCCCGGAGCATGTCGCCGCCCTCGGCAAGGCACTCGACGCCGCCGGTGCCACCTACACCAACGAGGTCTATCCGGACGCGCCCCACGGCTACTCCATGTCGGACACATCGATGTGGCACGAGCCGAGCTTCCTGCGCCAGCGCGAGGAGCTCAAGGCGCTCCTGGAGCGCCGCCTGATCCGCTGACCGGATCCCGGCGGCCCGGGGAACGCGCGCACGTGTCTGCCCAGCTAGATCGAGCCACATCCGCGACCGCCACGAGTCGATCGGGATGGCCGTGCCCGTGTACAGCGGCCAGAAGCCCGCCAATCTGGCTGAAGCGTCCGCCGCGGTCATGAGTCGCTGGGACGACCTCAAGGATTCGCCCATGGACATCTCCCAAACACTCGAACGCTTGCGCAGCTCCCAGGGCAGCGAACCTGACTAGGCTGCCGCCGCCAACGTGGCACCCGATCGCGAAGCGCCTGCCCGGACTACCTCAGGGAGTCCGGGCAGGCCGACTCCTACCAGCCGTCGGATTGGGCTCTCGCCTACTCGCTGTGCGAAGACCTCTCCGTCTACAAGAAGTCGGGGAAGCGGGTCGGGGCAGATGCTCCAGACCACTGTCAGTTGCGGCTCCTCCTCGCAGAGAGGGCGGCCGGCGCCGTGTGCGCATCGAGGTGCACGGGCCCGAGCCGGAGGAGCAGTCCGCTGCCGTGCTCGCCATCGCCGACTACAAGAAGAATCTCGGGCTTAGGGAGTGACTCACCCCTGGAAGATCGAGATGAAGGCCAGGATCAGCGCTGGTACGGCGAGGACGGTGGCAAGCACAGTGCTCCTAGCAACGGTTGCCGCACTCGGGTTCCATGACGACCATGCGCTAAGGATTGCTGATGGCCTGATCCGGATCTCCTCGCCGGGGTAGAGAAGGACCAGCACAAGCCAGCCTACTGCAATCATGGCGGCAGCAAGACCCCGTGTCGTGAGGTCTGCGTTCGCCAATTCGGGGTTAACAAGGCCGTTCACGCCGACACTGATCAGAAAGAGTGACGTCAAAGACCAACCCTTTGAAATTCCACTTCTGAATTGCCACGACGATTTTCCCATAGCCGCCAGATGCTGCCTGATTTTCTCCGCGATCTTGTCCGCGGTGGTGCTGTCAGGATGGGAGACTGACCAGAAGGTCACGCCGCGCGTCGTGTAGGGGAACAGCCGCCAACGCATCTTCCAAGAGCCGCGGGTTACACCAAACTGTATGCGCACACTGGCCGCCCGAGTTGCTGCGGCTTTGATGGTCACTGTCAGGTTGTCGATGGTGCGAATAGAGGCATCAAGTTCATCGACAAGATCATCTAGGCTGCGAGCTTGCGCAAAGTAAGTGCGTCCGGTTGTTGAGCACTCGACCTCCACTGCCTCACCGAAGCGTGCCGCAACCTCGTCGATCATCTCCTTGATCTTGGTCGGTTTCGGCTTGGCGCCAAAGAAGTCCCCAGACCTCAACTGTCGAAGCATGGCTGCACTTTACCGACCGCGACACCTTCAGGCGCTGCGCCGCAGGTCTTGAACTGTAACCCGTCGAGGGGGTGACATGGCCGCATCGGCAGACCTCACCTTCGAAGAGATCGAGGCCCTGGAGTCCGAGTTCCACGGGCCGACCTGGCAGAAGGATGCATTCGGTCGGTGGAAGTTGCCGGCGCACACGCTCGGCTGGCAGATCGCCGGATGGTGCGCGGAGCACCTGAAGGTCGAGGGGCGGCGGGCTCTGGAGCTTCACGCTCGAGCAGCCCCGTCTCGCTTCGGCGGCCTTGTCAAACTCAAGGCGGGCTTGTCTGCGGTAGCAGCTGGAAGTTACGTGCAGCACCGGTCTGTGCAGTGGACTGCGACGGTGCCGAGGTGGGTTTGGACATGTAAGGCCGCGGTCGCCCACCGACTCGGTTCCCCCAGGCGTCCCCCGGTAGTGCCCGCTGTGAGGGAAAGTGCACCTCACGGAAGGTGGGTAGAGCCCACTGGAAATCCGCCGTGGTGCCTTGACCGAGCCTTCCGAGGGTGGTCAGCAGCGACCATCACCGACCGACAACGACCACGAGGGCGCGGCTGACCGCCGCGCCGTCGCAGTGTGTCTGTCCAGCTAGACCTAGGGTTCCAGCTATATCCGCGACCGCCAGTGGTCTATGGGGATGGTCGTGCCCGTGTATAGGAGCCAGAAGGACAGCAGTGCTCATTCGCCCCACCTATTGCAAGACTAGAAGGTCCAGCGTGATAGGCCCGCACCCCAAACGGGCTGCCAGATCTGAAATTGTTGCGCGCACGTAGGGGTAAACCGCCATTTGTGCGGTAGTGCGCCCAAATGCGGCAAGCGCTTCATCGCTGGCATCTCCATCTGGGGTGCCCTCCTCTGGAAACTCGAAGAAGGCACCCACATGAAGGCTAATTTGCAGGGCGTCCTTGTCGTCCGAGCCCTTGATGGTGAGATCGTGTTCGAAGCGGTACAGCACGCCGCCCTCCGAACGTCCCACCGTGAGTTTCGTCGAGAGCTCTTCTAGGGGTTGGAGTTCATCAGCAGCTTCTGCGTCGAGCACTTTCGCGTGCGCCTCAAGAACTCTAATGCCCGAGAGGTGAGCTCGTTTGGCAACGCCGAGTGCCTGCCTCTGCTCGTCTTCGGTTACATCTAGAACGAAGGGCATAATGTTCCGCCTCAACCAGCAGTTCGCGAAGCCAGCGATTGAGTCTGCGTCTGGCGCCGCACGTTCCAGGAGGAAACCCAGCCGATACTCGGGCGATGAGATGCTTTGTGATGCTGAAACTCGGTGCTCACCGTTTGCGCCGCTGTGATCTCGTAGAACTCAGAGCGCACATGCTGGTCTTGCGGCATCGTGCCCCATCGAAGGAGCCAAGCGTCTACGATGGCCATTTCGTCCCGGCTGAGGTAACGCTCAGGGTCGCCGCTTCCCGGAATGTTCCGATGAAGCCATTCGTTGACAACACCCCATTCCCAAATTCTTTTTCCGTTAGGGGCGCCCAGTGGTGTTGGAAATGCTTCCCGCTTGTGGCGCTCGCCGTGAATAATTTGGCGAATGCTTTCCCTGCTGCGGTCGGTGCGGCGAGCGATCTCTGAGGCGTCAACCAGGTCGCGATCCATGCGGCAGACGACGACATCGAGCTTGCGCTGGAGCTCCATCGCCGCATGCTTAGCGGCGCTCACTCCATTGTCGTGGCCGTCCATGTACATAGTGATGAGGGAGCGCCCGAAAGATTCAGCGACTGTTCCGTCGAAGTGCTCGTAGAACGCTGCCTCGACAGCGGCTACGTCGCACGGCGGCTGTACCTCAAAGCTCAGTGCGTAGGTCGTCATCGGCGCTCCCCCTCCGGTCGATGGACCTGTTGACGGCTGTCAACGGTAACCTACCCCAGTACTGGGCCGTCAAGCGCGATGTCAAGCCACGGATCGCTTCTTGCTCCGGGGATCATCATCGGGGAGTGGGCAGGTCCTCGCTAGTCGCAGGAGATCGCGAGCGTGCCGCTCCGGGACTCGCGGCGTGCCGCTGACGGGGATGCTGTGGCAGCCAGCGTCACATATGAGGCTGCCCCAGTGCCCGGCCTTGCGGAGTGACCAGCCGCCAGCGGACATGATCTCCTCAAGGGCTGCGCGCACAACCTTGTATTGATGGTTGCGCGGTAGTAGCTCTTCCCCCACCCCACGTCCCCCAGGTGTGCAATTGAGGTCACCAAACGACACACGCCGGATGAACTTTACACCTAGTTGAGCGAGTTGACTTCTTCTGGCGGACTCTTCCCTGTCTTGGACGAGGCGTGGACGACCTGGAGATTCGAACGGCTGACCATGTTGTTTGTGCAGGTCAGTGCCGAAGTGCGTGCGCTAGTTACGCCAGGTTGTAGATCTGCCGACGTGCAGAGCCGGGCCGTCTCCGGGCCGTCCGAGGGGGACCAGCGACGGCCGCTAACGACCAACAACGACCATGAGGGCCTGGGGTGCCGCCATGCCCTCATGTCGTATCTTCCCAGCTAGACCCAGGTATCGAGCCACATCCGCGACCGCCACGAGTCGATCGGGATGGCCGTGCCCGTGTACAGCGGCCAGAAGTAGATGAAGTTCCAGGCGATCAACAGGACCAGGACGCCCGCGCCGGTGGTGCCGACGACGCGGCGGGTGTCCGTGGCGCCGGGCGGGCCGATGATCGCGCCGATCAGCATGGTGACGGCCAGGCACAGGAACGGCACGAAGACGATCGTGTAGAAGAAGAAGATCGTCCGCTCCTGGTAGTTGAACCAGGGCAGCCAGCCGGCCGCGACGCCGCAGGCGATCGCGCCGGCCCGCCAGTCGCGGCGGAGGAACCAGCGCCACAGGACGTACACCAGCGCGGCGCAGGCCGCCCACCACAGCACCGGCGTGCCGAGCGCCAGGACCTCGCGGGCGCACTTCTCGCCGGCGTCGGCCGGGCAGCCCGCCGTGCCGGGGGAGGGGGACTCGTAGAAGTACGACACCGGGCGGGCGTCGACGATCCAGCTCCACGGGTTGGACTGGTACGTGTGCGGCGAGGACAGGCCCACGTTGAACTTGTAGACCTCGTGCTCGTAGTGCCACAGGCTGCGCCACCAGTCGGGCATCAGCCAGCTCCAGTGGCTGCCCCTGCCGGCGGTCGCCGCCCAGTCGCGGAAGTAGCCGCCGGTGCCGTCCGCCGGGGAGAGGATCCAGCCGGTCCACGACAGCAGGTAGGTGAGGAGCGCCACCGGCACCATGGCCAGGAAGGCGAACCCCACGTCGTACTTGAGCACCGCCACGTACGGGCGGCGGGCGCCGGCCACCTTGCGGGTGCCGACGTCCCACAGCACGGTCATCACACCGAAGGCCACCAGGAAGAACAGGCCGTTCCACTTGGTGCCGATCGCCAGGCCCAGCAGCAGGCCGGCCAGCCAGCGCCAGGGGCGCCACATCAGCCAGAAGGTGTCCGCCGTACGGGCGTCCGGGCGCACCCGGCCGTCCGCGTCGACCGGGAGCGCGGCGGCGAGTCTCGCGCGCGCCCGGTCCCGGTCGATGAGCAGACAGGCGAACGCGGCCAGCACGAAGAACATCAGCACGCCGTCGAGCAGCGAGGTGCGGCTCATCACGAAGGCCAGACCGTCCACCGCCATCAGCGTGCCCGCCAGGCAGCCGAGGAAGGTGGAGCGGAACAGCCGGCGGCCGACCCGGCACAGGATCAGCACGGAGAGCGTGCCGAGCAGCGCCGTCATGAAACGCCAGCCGAACGGGTTGAACCCGAACATCAGCTCGCCCAGGCCGATCACGTACTTGCCGACCGGCGGGTGCACCACGTACGCCGCGTCGGGTGCCAGGGTGACGTGACCGCCGGAGTTCAGGACGAGGTCGTTGGCGTTCTTGTCCCAGTTGACCTCGAAGCCGCGGTGGACGATCGCCCAGGCGTCCTTGGCGTAGTACGTCTCGTCGAATATCACCGCCTTCGGGCTGCCCAGGTGCCAGAACCGCAGCACGCCCGCCAGCAGCGTGACCAGCAGCGGCCCGCCCCAGCCCGACCAGCGCCGGAGGCGGTCGGCGAGCGGGTGCGGCACACCGAGGGCCGCCCACAGCCGCGGGCTCGGCCGGGTGTACGGCGGCACCAGCCGGTCGCGTACGTCGCTGGCGGGGCCCGCCGCGTAGCCGAAGCGGCGCAGCCGCCACTGCCACGACGGCCGCTGGTCGTGGGGGGCCAGGTCCTGCCGGGGGTCCGTGGAGGACGCGGTACTGGTCACCGCGCCATGGTAGGGAACCGGGCTGTGCGAGTCCCGTGCATGGGCGGTACCGGGGGGTATGCGTCTGCTCACGGGCCCTTGATCGGCCTTGCGAGGACGTTCCGGGCGGGGCGGCACGCGGAACTTGAGAGGATGGGCGGTGTGAGTGGAACCCTTGTTTTGGCCGGCACCCCCATCGGCGACGTCCAGGACGCGCCGCCCCGGCTCGCCGAGGAGCTGGCGGGCGCGGACGTGGTCGCCGCCGAGGACACCCGGCGGCTGCGCCGGCTGGCGCAGGCACTCGGCGTGACACCGCGCGGGCGCATCGTGTCGTACTTCGAGGGCAACGAGTCCGCCCGTACGCCGGAGCTGGTCGAGGAGCTGCGGGGCGGGGCGCGGGTGCTGCTGGTCACGGACGCGGGCATGCCGTCGGTGTCCGACCCCGGCTACCGGCTGGTCGCGGCGGCCGTGGCCGAGGACGTGCGGGTGACCGCCGTGCCCGGACCGTCCGCCGTGCTCACCGCGCTGGCGCTGTCCGGCCTGCCGGTCGACCGCTTCTGCTTCGAGGGGTTCCTGCCGCGCAAGGCGGGTGAGCGGCGCTCCCGGCTGCGGGAGGTCGCGGACGAGCGGCGCACCCTGGTCTACTTCGAGGCTCCGCACCGCCTCGACGACACCCTGGCGGCGATGGCGGAGGTGTTCGGTCCCGGGCGGCGGGCCGCCGTGTGCCGCGAGCTGACCAAGACCTACGAGGAGGTCAGGCGCGGCGGGCTGGGCGAGCTGGCCGCGTGGGCCGCGGAGGGGGTGCGCGGCGAGATCACCGTGGTGGTCGAGGGAGCGCCGGAGAAGGGGCCGGAGGAGATCGGCGCCGAGGAGCTGGTGCGGCGGGTGCGGGTCCGCGAGGGGGCCGGCGAGCGGCGCAAGGAGGCGATCGCGGCGGTCGCCGCAGAGGCCGGTGTGCCCAAGCGCGAGGTGTTCGACGCGGTGGTGGCGGCGAAGCACGCGGGCTGACGCGGACAGGCCGCGCACGGGGTGCGAAGCGGCGCTCACACCCCCTGTGAGCAGGGCGTATCTCGCTTGAGCGGGCGCCCCATGGGCTTGCAAAGATCATTTTCGAATGGCAAAGCGGCACCTGCCGTTCAGGTGAGCCTTGGGCAAGCGCGGTCCAAATCGGCTCCAACACTCGACAGGCCTGCTGCGTGGACGCCGTCGGCGGCGTCCACTGGAGACGGGGACGGAACCGTCCCTTCGTCCAGCGGAAGCGAGGAGCTGGCATGAGCGAGATCACAGGGCAGGCCGGCCACCGCGGCGCGGCCGCCGCCGTCGTCAACGAGTCGTACTCCTTCGCCTGTATGCGATGCGGGCACGGCTGGGAGCAGTCGTTCGAGATAGAGCACCACACGGACGCCGACGGCAACGACTTCGTGCTGTACGTCTCGGACGGCCGGGTCGTGCCGTCGCCGCTGTCCAGGCCCAGCTGCCGCAACTGCGGCAACCACGTCGTGCGGATCATGCGGCCGGGCCGGGTGTCCTCGGCACAGAGCCATCTGCACGAACGCGAGCACCGGCGTCAGCACCCGGCAGGTCCCGTGCTGGACCCGGCACCCGAGTCCGCGCCCGGGGAGGAGGCGGGGACCGAGCGGCCGGAGCCGCACCACTGGCACCTGTCCGATCTGCTGCACCCGTTCCACCACCGCAAGGCGGGGTGACCGACCGGCGGGCCGGCGGGCGCTGACGGACCGGTCGGGCGGTCGGCCCGCGGCACGACCGCCCCCCGGACGGGTCGCGCCCGGCCACCGGGCCGGGCGGCGTCGGCGGGTCCGTGAGGGCAGGTCCCTTTCGTAGGATCGGGGGCATGCCTTCCGATGCCGACAAGAACGCGGCGCCTCCGCTTCCGGAGCCCCTCCGGATACCGGTCGCCGACTCCCACACCCACCTCGACATGCAGTCCGGCACGGTCGAGGAAGGCCTGGCCAAGGCCGCGTCCGTGGGGGTGACCACGGTCGTCCAGGTCGGCTGCGACATCAACAGTTCGCGCTGGGCCGCCGAGACGGCCGCCGCGTACGGGAGCGTCCACGCGACGGTCGCCCTCCACCCCAACGAGGCGCCGCGCATCGTCCACGGCGACCCCGACGGTGGCTGGTCGCGGCAGGGCGCGCGGCGGCCCGGTGGCGACGCCGCCCTCGACGAGGCACTCGCCGAGATCGACCGGCTGGCCGCGCTCCCTCAGGTCAGGGGCGTCGGCGAAACGGGGCTGGATCACTTCCGCACCGGGCCCGAGGGCAAGGAGGCGCAGGAGAGGTCCTTCCGCGCCCACATCGAGATCGCCAAACGGCACGGCAAGGCTCTCGTCATCCACGACCGCGAGGCCCACGCCGACGTCCTGCGCGTCCTGAAGGAGGAGGGCGCTCCGGAGCGGACGGTGTTCCACTGCTACTCCGGCGACGCCGAGATGGCCGGGATCTGCGCCCGCGAGGGCTGGTTCATGTCCTTCGCCGGCAACGTCACCTTCAAGAACGCCCAGAACCTGCGGGACGCCCTCGCCGTCGCTCCGCTGGAGCTGGTCCTGGTGGAGACCGACGCGCCCTTCCTCACGCCGGCGCCGTACCGGGGGCGGCCGAACGCGCCGTATCTGATCCCCGTCACGGTGCGCGCGATGGCCGCCGTGCGCGGCATCGACGAGGACGCGCTGGCGACGGCCCTGGCCACGAACACCGCCCGGGCCTTCGCCTACTGACGGTCACTTCGATACCGTCCGTAGTCGCGCCGCTTTGGTGAGTGACGACCGCTCCGCTAGGTTCTGGGGCTCCGACACGACCCTCGGACCCCAGCCCTGTGGAGTGTGCCTGCGTGAGCAGCCCGCCGTACGAGACGCACCGCCGACCGTACGAGCCCTGCGGCCCGCCGTACGCAACGTACGAAGAGACCGCCGGGACCCGTGAGACCGGTGGGCCGGAGCCGTCCGGGCCACGGCATACGCGGCGCGGCGGGGCGCGGCGGGCCGGGCGGCGCGGGGCGCGCCCCCCGGAAGGCGTGGAGACAGGAGTGCGGCGGCTGCTGCCGCAGGCGCTCGTCGTCGCGTTCCTGGCGGGCGGCACCACCGCGTTCGTCGCCCAGGACAAGGCGATCGAGCTGAGCGTCGACGGCAGCCCGCGCACCCTGCACACCTTCGCGGACGACGTCTCCGAACTGCTGGCCGAGCAGGGCGTACGGGTCGGGGCCCACGACACGGTGGCACCCGCCCCGGGCGCGGCGCTCACCAGCGGCGACGCGATCGCGGTCCGCCACGGGCACCCGGTACGGCTCACCCTGGACGGACAGCGGCACGCGCTGTGGACGACGGCTCGCACCGTCGAGCAGGCGCTCCGGGAATGGGGAGTGCGCGCCGAGGGCGCGTATCTGTCGGTCCCCGGCTCCCGTCGGATCGGGCACGCCGGAATCACGCTCGACGTGCGCACCGAGCGCTCTGTCACGATCATGGCCGACGGCCGCGCCCGCACCATCCGCACCAACGCCCCGACCGTCGCGCGGGCGGTGGAGGAGGCCGGAGTCACCCTGCGCGGCCAGGACACCACCTCCGTGCCGCCCGGCAGCTTCCCGCGCGACGGGCAGACCGTCACCGTGCTGCGCGTCACCGGCATGCGCGAGGTGCGCGAGGAACCCATCCCCTACGCCGTGCGCCGCACCGCCGACCCCACCCTGTTCCGGGGCACGGAGATCGTCGAACGGGCCGGCCGGCCGGGAATGCTCCGGGTCACGTACACCCTGCGCACCGTCAACGGGGTACGGCAGCGGCCGCGGCGCGTGGAGTCGGAGGTGGTGCGCGCGCCGCGCCCGCAGCTCGTCAAGGTCGGCACCCGGCCCCATCCGCCGTCGGTACGCGGCGCCGACCACCTCGACTGGCAGGGGCTCGCGCAGTGCGAGTCCGGGGGCCGGCCGCACGCGGTGGACTCGTCCGGCACCTACGGGGGCCTGTACCAGCTCGACGAGGCCACCTGGCACGGCCTGGGCGGCCGGGGCCGCCCGCAGGACGCGTCGGCGGAGGAACAGACGTACCGGGCCAAGAAGCTGTACGTGCGGCGCGGGGCGAGTCCCTGGCCGCAGTGCGGCGACAGACTGCACGGCCAGGGGGTGGCGTCCGACTCGGGCCGGACCGGGACGGGGCCCGGTCCGCACCCCCGTACCCTGGTGCCGTGAGCAGCCCCACCCCCGACGCCCTCCTGGGCCCCGCCGACGTCCGTGAACTGGCGGCCGCCCTCGGCGTACGCCCCACCAAACAGCGCGGCCAGAACTTCGTGATCGACGCGAACACGGTCCGCCGTATCGTCCGCACCGCCGACGTCCGCCCCGAGGACGTGGTCGTCGAGGTCGGCCCGGGGCTCGGCTCCCTCACCCTGGCGCTGCTCCAGGCCGCCGACCGGGTGACCGCCGTGGAGATCGACGACGTGCTCGCCGCCGCGCTGCCCACGACCGTCGCCGCCCGCATGCCCGACCGCGCCGACCGGTTCGCCCTGGTGCACTCCGACGCCATGCACGTCACCGAGCTGCCGGGCCCGGCGCCGACCGCCCTGGTGGCGAACCTGCCGTACAACGTCGCCGTCCCCGTGCTGCTGCACATGCTCGACACCTTCCCGAGCATCGAGCGCACCCTCGTGATGGTGCAGTCGGAGGTCGCCGACCGGCTCGCCGCCGCCCCCGGCTCCAAGGTCTACGGCGTGCCGTCCGTCAAGGCGAACTGGTACGCCGAGGTCAAGCGGGCCGGCGCGATCGGCCGCAACGTCTTCTGGCCGGCGCCCAACGTCGACAGCGGGCTGGTGTCCCTGGTGCGGCGCACCGAGCCGATCAAGACCACGGCCACCCGGCGCGAGGTGTTCGCCGTCGTCGACGCCGCCTTCGCCCAGCGCCGCAAGACCCTGCGGGCCGCACTCGCCGGATGGGCCGGTTCGGCCGCGGCGGCCGAGGCGGCCCTGGTCGCGGCGGGGGTGTCGCCGCAGGCCCGCGGTGAGTCGCTGACCGTGGAAGAGTTCGCGCGCATCGCAGAGCACAAGGAGACCGACCACCAGTGAGCGTCACCGTCCGCGTCCCGGCCAAGGTCAACGTCCAGCTCGCCGTCGGCGCCGCCCGCCCGGACGGCTTCCACGACCTGGCGAACGTCTTCCTCGCGGTGGGCCTGTACGACGAGGTCACCGTCGCGCCCGCGGACGAACTCCGCGTCACCTGCGAGGGCCCGGACGCCGGCCAGGTCCCCCTGGACCGCACCAACCTCGCCGCCCGCGCGGTCCTCGCGCTCGCCGCGCGCCGGGGCATCGAGCCGGCCGTCCACATCCACATCGCCAAGGACATCCCGGTCGCCGGCGGCATGGCGGGCGGCAGCGCGGACGGCGCGGGCGCGCTGCTCGCCTGCAACACGCTGTGGGGTACGGGCGCCTCGCGCGCCGAACTCCTCGCCATCTGCGCCGAACTGGGCAGCGACGTGCCGTTCAGCCTGCTCGGCGGGGCGGCGCTCGGGACCGGGCGCGGCGAGCAGCTGACGGCCCTGGAGGTGGGCGGCACCTTCCACTGGGTGTTCGCGGTCGCCGACGGGGGGCTGTCGACGCCCGCGGTGTACGGCGAGTTCGACCGGCTGAGCGAGGGGACCGAGGTCCCCGAACCGGTGGCCTCCGAGGACCTGCTGGCCGCGCTGGCGAAGGGGGACGCGACCGCGCTCGCCGCCGCGCTCTCCAACGACCTCCAGCCCGCGGCGCTGTCCCTGCGGCCGTCGCTGGCGGACACCCTCGCGGCGGGGCGTGCGGCGGGCGCGCTGGCGGGGCTGGTGTCGGGGTCGGGGCCCACGACGGCGTTCCTCGTGGCGGACGCCGAGTCCGCGGCCGCAGTGGCGGAGGCCCTGCGGGCGTCGGGGACGTGCCGCGCCGCCCGGGTCGCCGAGTCTCCGGCGGCCGGGGCGACGGTCGTACAGGAGCGGGCGGCGGTCGTATAGGAGCGGGACCGGGACTCAGAGCCTGTCGACCGCTGTCAGGTCGATGTCGATGGCGTACGGCTTGTCGATCTCGATCCGGTCGCGATGCACGCCCATGTGCACGTATGCCTTGGTCATCGGGTCGAGTTCGTAGACGTGGACGATGGGCCTGCCGTCAGCACCGTCTTCCTCGACGCGCCAGAAGTGGGGGATCCCCGAGCGGGCGTACTTGTGCGGCTTGGTCGTGCGGTCCCGGGACTCCGAGTCCGGAGAGACGACCTCCACGGCGAGGAGGACGTCCTCGGCCTGGTAGCTCGTCTGCCCCGGTCCGGTGATCGCGTCGGTCCGGACGACGCTCACGTCGGGTTCAGGTCCATTGTGTTTGTCCAGGACCACGGTCATCTCCCGGCTGACCCTGAATTCGGCAGGCAGACTGCTGCGCAGGCGGGTGACGAGCAAGTCGATCACGTTGGCGTGGAACCGGCGCTGCGGACTCACGAAAACCAGGCTCCCGTCGATCAGTTCGGTATGCGGCGGGAGATCAGGCAGTGTGAACAGGTCGTCCACGGTGTAGCCGTCCTGCGGCGGCACCGGCCACTCGTGGCGGTGCTCTACGGACTCGGCGGTCATGGTTCCTCCCATGGACGGGATCCTGCTGCCTGCCCTCCACGGTAGCGGCCGCTTCCTGATCACGTCATCACAAAGAGTGACCATTCCCTCGCGCGTCACCCCCCACCCCCGAGGCCCTAGGCTTGAAGGCTGACCGACCCCCCTGCACAGGAGTGAAATGGCCGTCAACCTGGTCAATGTCGAGAACGTCAGCAAGGTGTACGGCACGCGTGCCCTGCTCGACGGTGTGTCACTCGGCGTGTCCGAGGGCGACCGGATCGGGGTGGTCGGGCGCAACGGCGACGGCAAGACCACGCTCATCCGGATGCTCGCCAAGCTGGAGGAGGCCGACTCCGGGCGGGTCACGCACTCCGGCGGCCTGCGGCTGGGGGTGCTCACGCAGCACGACTCCCTCGACCCCGAGGCGACCGTCCGGCACGAGGTCATCCGGGACATGGCCGACCACGAGTGGGCGGGCAACGCCAAGATCCGCGACGTGCTGACGGGGCTGTTCGGCGGCCTCGACCTGCCCGGCTTCCCCAAGGGGCTGGACACCGTCATCGGACCGCTGTCCGGCGGTGAGCGGCGGCGCATCGCGCTGGCCAAGCTGCTCATCGAGGAACAGGACCTGCTCGTCCTGGACGAGCCCACCAACCACCTCGACGTCGAGGGCATCTCCTGGCTGGCCGGTCACCTGCGCGAACGCCGCTCCGCGCTCGTGTGCGTCACCCACGACCGGTGGTTCCTCGACCAGGTCTGCACCCGCATGTGGGACGTGCAGCGCGGCACGGTCCACGAGTACGACGGCGGCTACTCCGACTACGTCTTCGCGCGCGCCGAACGCGAGCGCATCGCCGCCTCCGAGGAGGCCAAGCGACAGAACCTGATCCGCAAGGAGCTGGCCTGGCTGCGGCGCGGCGCGCCCGCCCGGACGTCCAAGCCGCGCTTCCGGGTCGAGGCCGCCAACGAGCTGATCAAGGACGTGCCGCCGCCGCGGGACCGCAGCGAACTGATGAAGTTCGCCTCCTCACGGCTCGGCAGAACCGTCTTCGACCTGGAGGACGTCACCGTCCAGGCCGGGCCCAAGGTGCTGCTCGAGCACGTCACCTGGCAGCTCGGCCCCGGCGACCGCATCGGCCTCGTCGGCGTCAACGGCGCCGGCAAGACCTCCCTGCTGCGCGCCATGGAGCAGGCCGCCCGGACCGAGGGCGAGGCGCAGCCCGCGGGCGGCCGGATCGCCGTCGGCCGGACGGTGAAGCTGGCCTACCTGTCCCAGGAGGTCGCCGAGCTCGATCCCGACTGGCGGGTCCTGGAGGCCGTGCAGCGGGTGCGCGAGCGCGTGGACCTCGGCAAGGGGCGGGAGATGACCGCCGGTCAGCTGTGCGAGACGTTCGGTTTCACCAAGGAGAAGCAGTGGACGCCGGTGGGCGACCTGTCCGGCGGCGAGCGGCGCCGGCTCCAGCTGCTGCGCCTGCTGATGGACGAGCCCAACGTCCTCTTCCTCGACGAGCCCACCAACGACCTCGACATCGAGACCCTCACCCAGCTGGAGGACCTCCTCGACGGCTGGCCCGGCTCGATGATCGTCATCTCCCACGACCGGTTCTTCGTCGAGCGCACCACCGACACGGTGCAAGCCCTTCTCGGCGACGGCACGCTGCGCATGCTGCCGCGCGGCATCGACGAGTACCTGGAGCGGCGCCGGCGCATGGAGGAGTCGGTCGCCGCGCAGGCCTCCGCCACCGCCGCGGCCAAGCCGGCGACCACGGAGAAGAGCGCCGCCGAACAGCGCGCCGCGAAGAAGGAACTCCAGAAGATCGAGCGGCAGTTGGACCGGATCTCCGAGAAGGAGTCCACGCTGCACGCCCAGATCGCCGAGCACGCCACGGACTTCGCGAAGGTGGCCGAACTCGACGCCCGGCTGCGCGAGCTGACAGGCGAGCGCGAGGAACTGGAGCTGCGCTGGCTGGAACTGGCCGAGGACGCATAGGCGCGTGCTGACCGGCGCGTGCGCCGCGTGAAGGGCTCGTGCAGGTTTTCCGGGGGGGCCCCGGGCGGGTCCCCGACGCGTAACGAGGGCATCACGGGCCGGTCCTCCCTTGGGAACAGGGGTGAACGTGGCCCCGTGAGGTGTCGGCGCCGGGTGATAAGAAAGAGCGGCCGGAGAAGTGTCCGGCCTGTGCGCGTACGACTCTGGGGCCTTCACGAATCTCAGGGCGTGGCTAAAAGTCAGTCGATGAGGGGGAAACGCGCTGATGACTCAGCCGCCCAACCAGCCGCCGCAGGGCGGATTCGGAGCACCGGAACCGCAGGATCCACGGCAGTCCACGCCCCCGCCTCCGGCGCAGCCGCCGCAGGGCGCCCCGCAGACCCCGCCGCCTCCGGCGCAGCCGCCGTCCGGCCCGCCGCAGCCCCAGCCCGGCTACGGCTACCCGCAGCAGCCCGGCCCCTACGGCCAGCCGGGCCAGCCGGGCCAGCCGGGCCAGCCGGGACCGTACGCTCAGCCGGGCCCCTACGGCGCCCCCGCACCCGGCACGCCCGCGCCCGGTCCGTACGGCTACCCGCAGCAGCCCGGTCCGTACGGCCAGCCGGGCCAGCCCGGTCCGTACGGGCAGCAGCCCGGTTACGGCTACCCGCAGGGCCAGTTCCCGGGCGCGCCCGGCACTCCGCCGCCCGGCGGCTCCCGCAACCCGTTCAAGGGCAAGCCCGCGATCCTCATCGGTGCCGCGGTGGCCGTGCTGCTCGTCGTCGGCGGCACCGTGTGGGCCGTGACCAGCGGCGACGACGGCGGGAAGAAGAAGCCGGTCGCGCAGCAGAGCGGCGACTCCAAGCCCTCGAAGCCGGCCGCGTCCGGCGATCCGGTCAACCCCGGTGACGGCAGCGGCGACGGCGGTGACGACCCGGAGGACCTCAACGCGGGCCGTCAGGACGGCGAGGCGAAGGTGCTCTGGTACAAGGAGGCGCCCGACGCGCCCGGTTCCGGCGCCGACGCCCCCGGCATGTGGGTCACCGGCAAGGCGGCGGTGAAGGCGGCGTACAAGCAAGTCTTCGCCTACAACGTCGGCGACGGCAAGCCCACTTGGGAGCCGATCACCCTCCCGCAGAAGATCTGTGCGGTGACCCCGCAGAAGTCCGCCGGCGACAAGGTCGTCGTGGCCTACGAGAGCGGCTCCAACGACCGCGCCAAGTGCAACCAGCTCCAGCAGATCGACCTGAACACCGGCAAGAAGGGCTGGCACACCCAGCTCTCCGAGGGCCAGTTGTTCGACAGCACGATCACCATCGAGCTGAGCGTCACCGGCAAGACGCTGATGGTGGGCCGTTCGCAGTCGGGTGTCGCGTACGACATCGACAGCGGCCGCAAGCTCTACGACAAGAAGCGGTACGGCGAGGCCTGCTTCCCGAACGCGTTCGCGGGCGGTGCCCGGCTGATCGCGGTCTCCTCCTGCGGTGCGGGCAGCTCCAACGAGCACGACGAGGTGCAGGAACTCGACCCGGCCACCGGCAAGGTCAAGTGGACCAGGAAGATCCCCAAGGGCTGGACGGTGGCGCGGGCCTTCTCCGTCGACCCCGTGGTGCTGTACTCGACCGACGAGGGCAAGAAGCACTACAACATCTCGACCCTGAACAGCAACGGGTCCGTCCGCTCCCAGGTCGACTCCAAGGCCACCTTCGACCCGCAGTGCGGCTGGGCCATCCTGGAGCGTGACCTGCAGGGCTGCCAGGCCGTCGCCTCCGACGCCACCACGCTCTACCTGCCCACGCGGGCCACCAGCGGCGCCAACGAGATCGTCGCCGTCAACCTCGCCACCGGCAAGGAGAAGTGGCGGGTGAAGTCCCCGCAGGACACCTCGATGCTGCCGATCAAGGTCGAGAACGGGAAGCTCGTCGCGTACGTCGAGCCGTCGTACGACGCGGGCGGCCAGGTCGTGTCCGTGCCGACCGCCGGATCGAGCCACACCCCGGCCAAGCTGCTGCAGAACCCGCAGAGCACCGCGCGGATCGAGAACAGCTTCTTCTCCAAGGACGTCGACTGGGCCGACGGACGCTTCTACATCTCCACCACCCGGCTGAGCGGCAACGACGAGTCGAGGGAGAAGCTGATGCTCGCCTTCGGCAAGTGAGGCGAGGCCGGCCGTTCGAGCGCGGCCGGCGCCGTTGCGTACCGCTCCCGACCCCGTCCCGTTCATCCGAGGTGCCGTCATGACCCAGCCGCCGCCCCCGCCCAACCAGCCGCCGCAGCAGGGGGGTTACGGCCCGCCGCAGGACCAGCGGCCCGAGCAGCCGTCGCAGACCCCGCCCCCGCCGGGCGGTCCGGACCTCGCCAAGCCCGCACAGCCGCCGGCCCCGGGCTACGGCCATGCCCAGGCCACGCAGCCGCCGCAGGGCGCCCCGCAGACCCCGCCGCCTCCGGCGCAGCCGCCGTCCGGCCCGCCGCAGCCCCAGCCCGGCTACGGCTACCCGCAGGCGCCCCAGTCCCCGCAGCAGCCGCAGCAGCCCGTCGGCTACGGCTACCCCGGCGGGCCGGGCACGCCCGCGCCGACCCCGGCCCCGGCGCCGAACCCGTACGCAACCCCGCAGCCCGGCCAGTACGCCACTTCCCAGCCCGGTTACGGGTACCCCGGACCGCCCGGCTACCCGGGGCAGCAGCCCACCGTGCCGGGGCAGGCGCAGGCGGGCGGGCCGGACAGGGAGAAGAAGAAGCAGCTGATGATCATCGTCGCGGCCGTCGTCGCGATCGCGCTGATCATCGGCGGCGGCGTCGTGTACTCGAAGTCGTCCGGCGACGGTGGCGGCAAGCAGGACACCGCCGGCACCAGCGGCGGCACCGGAGGCAAGGACGGAGACAAGGGCGGCGGCACCTCGACCCGGGGCGACGAGAAGGTGCCGGCCGACACCGCCGCCAAGGTGCTCTTCCAGTTGCCGATGCCGAAGGTGGACGACACCACCACCGTCTCCGGCTCCTGGCTCACCGACAAGGTGTACGCCAAGAGCGGTGTCGCCCAGATCGTCGGCTACGACCCCGGCAAGGGCACCAGGCTGTGGACGCTCAAGCTGCCCGGCCCGGTGTGCCAGGTGACCCGTCGCGTCACGGCGGACCACAAGACGGTGGTCGCCTACGAGCCCGCCATGCCGACCAAGGACAAGCCCTACAACGGCTGCACCCAGGTCTCGGCGATCGACCTCGACGCCGGGAAGAAGCTGTGGACGCGGACGGTCAAGATCGGCGACCAGCCGGTCAGACTCGACAACGTCACCATCAGCGGGGGCACGGCCGCCCTGGGCAGCACCAGCGGCGGCGCCGCCTTCGACCTCGCGACCGGGAAGGCCCTGTGGACGCCCAAGCCGGGTGACTCCTGCTACGACGCCGGCTACGGCGGCGGGGAGAAGCTGGTCGCGGTGCGCAAGTGCGGCACCTACGACCACCCGCAGCTGCGCATCCAGACCATCGACCCGAAGTCCGGGAAGGTGATCTCCGAGTACAAGATGGCGACGGGCATCGAGTACGCGAGTGTGGTGTCGACGAACCCGCTGGTGGTCGCGG
Source organism: Streptomyces sp. NPDC003393 (assembly GCF_053589015.1). Lineage (NCBI taxonomy): Bacteria > Bacillati > Actinomycetota > Actinomycetes > Kitasatosporales > Streptomycetaceae > Streptomyces > Streptomyces sp. NPDC003393. Next base: position 121,858 of record NZ_JBSFRB010000004.1, read on the forward strand.
CGGAGGTCGGCGACTCCGACAAGTCGCACGGCGTCTCCGACCTCTTCAGCATCGACAACAGGACGGGCGCCCTGCGCAACAGGATCTCGGTGCCCGGCGACCGGTACGCGGCCAGGTGCGACGGGATCACCCGGATCGAGGCCTGCACCGGCATCGTGATCGGCAACGACCATGCCTACCTGGCCACCGCCGAACACGACGGCAGCTCGGGCAGCTTCCGTGACACCAACGAGATCGTCGCCTTCGACCTCGGCACCGGCAAGCAGACCGGCCAGCGCGCGGACGCGGGAGACGGCTACACCATCACCCCGCTGCGCATGGACGGCGGCAACATCCTCGCCTACAAGGAGCCGCCCTACGACAAGGGCGGTCAGATCGTGAGCATCGACGGCGCCTCGTTCAAGGAGACCAAGCTCCTGGAGAACCCGGCGGACAAGGCGGTCCGTGACGCGGAGACCACCTTCTCGACGGACTACGCCGAGATCCTGTACCACGACGGACGCCTGTTCATGTCCCAGGTCTACGCCTCGGACTTCTCCAGCTCGAGCGACCGCTATCTGGCCATCGCCTTCGGGACCGGCTGAGTCGATCCCCGGCAGGGCGTGGGTCGCCGGCCCCGTCCGCACACGCTGAGGCACCCCGAGTGAGCACGGCCCCGTCCAGGGACGGGGCCGTGCCGCGTTCGGCGAGGAACTTCCGGGATCCGGGGCAGTTCTTACCGGTAGGGGAGGCGTGATGCCGAACAAGCCTGTAGCTTCCGGGCATCGCGGATCGGATCGCGGATCAGGTATCGGGGACTGGGGGGTTGCTCGATGGGAGTGCGGCTCATGGTGGTCGACGACCACCGATTGCTCGCCGAGGCGCTGGCCTCGGCGCTGAAGCTGCGGGGGCATCGCGTGCTGGCCGCCGCGGCACCGGCGGCGGGCGCGGCGGACCTGGTGATCAGCCGCGCGCCGGAGGTGTGCCTGCTGGGCACGGCGGCACCGGCCGAGCAGGGAGCGTTCGACCCGGTGGTGAAGATCAAGCGGGAGCGCCCGCAGGTGGCGGTGGTCGTCCTCGGCCCCGTTCCCTCCCCGCGCGGCATCGCGGCGGCCTTCGCCGCGGGCGCTTCCGGCTACGTACGGCACGACGAGCGCATAGAGGGCGTGGAACGCGCGATCATGAAGGCGCGTGCGGGGGAGGCGGCGGTGGCCCCGCAGCTGTTGCAGGGGGCCTTCGGCGAGTTGCTCAACCCGGCCGTCCAACCGGACGACGAGGGCCAGCGCCTGCTGCGGATGCTCACGGCGCGGGAGGTGGAGGTCCTGGTCCGGGTCGCCGAGGGCGAGGACACCCGGCAGATCGCGGCCGGCATGGGCATCGCCCCCAGCACCGCCCGTACCCATGTGCAGCGCGTCCTGATGAAGCTGGGCGTCGGCTCCCGCCTCGAAGCGGCGGCCCTGGCCGCCCGCACGGGCCTGCTGGACCGCGCGAGCCGGCCGACATGACCGTGGGCGGTCACGCCGCCCAGGTGGCTGCGGGCGCTCGGCGCGCCCGCAGCCGGGTCGTCACTCGGAATCGGTCCCCTGGGGCGGAGCCACGGGCCGCAGCTTCAGCCACACCAGGAAGAACACCCCCAGCACCAGCATCCCGATGCCGGTCCACAGGTTGATGTTCACTCCCTGCGCCTTGTCGATCGCCGCCTGCGAGTCCGTGATGCCGGTGATCGTCACGATGATCCCGTACAGCACGAACAGCCCGCCGATGATCCGCCGGAGATCGAAGATCCGCGCGGCGGTCGCGGACTTGCCCTCCAGTTCGGAGACTTCCCGCTGCACATCCTGCTCGGAGTACCCGGAGGGTTCGTACTGCCCGGAGCGGCGTGCGGAGTTCTCGGAGTCTGACATGGTCTTCCAATCCTCCCGCGATCAGAACGAGAACGGGATGTAGCAGAGGGCGGCGAGGACGACGGCGCCCCACCCGAGCAGCGCGGGCCTGCGGTACCAGGCCTCGTCACCGGGCGCGGCCGGCTCGGCCATGCCCGGCGAGCGGGTGCCGTAGACCAGGCCCTGCAGTTCCTCCCGCGGCCGGGGCCTGGTGAACAGCGACACCGCCACCATGACCACCGCGCCGGCGACGAACCCGGCGATCGCGGAGACGAAGTTGGCGCCCTGGTCGGTGGGGATGTCGATGACGCCCTGCTGGTAGAGGACGAAGTAGTTCACCATCGCCGCGGTCGTGCCGGCGAGCAGCCCCCAGAAGCCGGACTTCTTCGACGCGCGCTTCCAGAACATGCCGACGATGAACACCACGAACATCGGCACGTTGAAGAAGGAGAACAGCGTCTGGAGGTAGCTCATGATGTTCGAGAACGACGACGCCAGGAACGCCGTGCCGATCGAGGCGAGCACGCCGATCGCGGTGATCAGCCGCCCGAACCGCACGTAGTAGGTGTCCTCGCGGCCCTTGACGACGTACTTGGCCCAGATGTCGTTGGTGAACACGGTGTTGAACGACGAGACGTTCGCCGCCATGCCGGCCATGAAGGCGGCGAGCAGACCGGTCACGGCGATGCCGAGCACGCCGTTGGGCAGCAGCTCCTGCATCAGGTACGGAATGGCGTCGTTGTACTGCAGGTCGGAGCCGGAGGTGCCGATCTTCGGCACCAGGGCGGCGGCGACCAGGCCCGGGATCATCACCAGGAAGACGATGAAGATCTTCGGGAACGCGGCGATCAGCGGGGTGCGCTGGGCGGCGGAGAGGTTCTTCGCGGACAGTGCGCGCTGCACCTCGGCGAAGTTGGTCGTCCAGTAGCCGAAGGACAGCACGAAGCCGAGGCCGAGCACGATGGTGAGCCAGTTGGCGCCGAGCGGGTTGGCGTGACCGATCCCGGTGCCGCCCCAGGCGGTGGTGAAGTTCTCGCCGTGGGCGGCGGTGAGCTTGTCGGTCAGGCCGTCCCAGCCGCCCACCTTCTTCAGGCTGAGCACCACGATCGGGATGAGGGCCGCGAGGATCACGAAGAACTGCAGCACCTCGTTGTAGATCGCGGAGGACAGCCCGCCGAGGGTGATGTAGGCGAGGACGAAGAAGCCGGCGACCACGATCGCCACCCACTGCGGCCAGCCCAGCAGCGCCTCCACGACGATCGCGAGGGCGTACAGGTTCACTCCGGCGATCAGGATCGCTGCGAAGGCGAACAGGATCGAACTGAGCAGATGTGCGCCCCGGTCGAAGCGCAGCAGCAGGAACTCGGGCACCGAGCGCACCTTGCTGCCGTAGTAGAAGGGCATCATCACCAGGCCGAGGAAGACCATGGCGGGGATGGCGCCGATCCAGTACCAGTGCACGGTGTACGCGCCGTACTGGGCGCTGTTGGCGGCCATGCCGAGGATCTCGGTGGCGGCCAGGTTGGCGGAGATGAACGCCAGCCCCGTGATCCAGGCCGGCAGGGAGCGGCCGGAGAGGAAGAAGTCGAGGCTGGTCTTGACGGAGCGGCGCGCCGCGAAGCCGATGCCGAGGACGACCACGAAGTAGATGGCGAGGATCGCGTAGTCCAGGCCATTGGTGGGGAGTCGTAGCTCCGCCGCCAGGTAGGCGGGTGCGTATGTGGGGGTTTGCATGAGAACTCGCTTCGTCGCGCGAACTGATCCAGCGGGGAAACTACGCTCCTGCCTTCAGGAAATGAACACTTTTGTTGGTGGTCTTTGTTTGATTGTGATGTGGGGGGCGGCCGGAAGGGCGACGAGGCAGGGGTGGTGAGTTGTGATGTGTTATGTTTGATTGTGTTGGGTGATGAAGTGCGGAGCGGACCTGGATCCGGTAGGGAGTCCGACAGTGAAGAAGACCTCGACCCGGCTGGCCGACGGTCGTGAGCTCATCTATTACGACCAGCGGGACGACACCGTTCGTGACACTGCCGACCGCCGGCCCCTGGAACGGACCGTCACCACCTCCGAGATCCGCCGGGACGAGCTGCTCGGCGACGCGGTGGCCGTGGCCTCCCACCGCCAGGGCCGCACCTACCACCCGCCGGCCGACGAGTGCCCCCTGTGTCCCAGCAAGGGCGAGCGGCTGACCGAGATCCCCGACTCCGCGTACGACGTGGTGGTGTTCGAGAACCGCTTCCCGTCGCTGGCCGGTGACTCCGGCCGCTGCGAGGTCGTCTGCTTCACCTCCGACCACGACTCCTCCTTCGCCGACCTGACCGAGGAGCAGGCCCGGCTGGTGCTGGACGCCTGGACGGACCGCACGTCCGAACTGTCCCATCTGCCCTCCGTCCAGCAGGTGTTCTGCTTCGAGAACCGGGGCGCCGAGATCGGTGTCACGCTGGGACACCCGCACGGCCAGATCTACGCCTACCCCTTCACCACCCCGCGCACCGCGCTGATGCTCCGCTCGCTGGCCGCCCACAAGGACGCGACCGGCGGGGAGAACCTCTTCGACGCCGTCCTGGCCCGGGAACTCGCCGACGAGCGCATCGTCCTGGAGAGCGAACACTGGGTGGCCTTCGTGCCGTACGCCGCGCACTGGCCCTACGAGGTGCACCTCTACCCCAGGCGCCGCGTCCCGGACCTGCTCGCCCTGGACGAGCCGGCCCGCTCAGAGTTCCCCCGGGTCTATCTGGAACTGCTGAGGCGCTTCGACCGGCTCTTCGGCGAAGGTGAGCCCCCGACGCCCTACATTTCCGCCTGGCACCAGGCACCGTTCGGCGCGCTGGAGGAGTTCGACGGAGTCGTCCGCGAGGACTTCGCGCTCCACCTCGAGCTTTTCACCATCCGGCGCACGTCCGGCAAGCTGAAGTTCCTCGCGGGCTCCGAGTCCGGCATGAGCGTCTTCATCAACGACGTGCCGCCGGAGCGCGCGGCCGAGCGACTGCGGGAGGTAGCGAGTTCATGAGCGGGAAGTACCTGGTGACGGGCGGCGCGGGCTACGTGGGGAGCGTGGTCGCCCAGCACCTGCTGGAGGCCGGGCACGAGGTCGTCGTGCTCGACAACCTCTCGACGGGCTTCCGCGAGGGCGTGCCCGCGGGCGCCGCCTTCGTCGAGGGCGACATCCGCGACGCCGCCAAGTGGCTGGACGCCTCCTTCGACGCGGTGCTGCACTTCGCGGCGTTCTCACAGGTCGGCGAGTCGGTGGTGAAGCCGGAGAAGTACTGGGACAACAACGTCGGCGGCACCATGGCCCTGCTCGGCGCCATGCGCGCGGCCGGCGTGAAGAAGCTGGTCTTCTCCTCCACGGCCGCGACCTACGGCGAGCCGGTGAACACCCCGATCACCGAGACCGACCCGACGGCCCCGACCTCTCCCTACGGCGCCTCCAAGCTCGCCGTCGACCACATGATCACCGGCGAGGCGGCGGCCCACGGCCTGGGCGCGGTCTCGCTGCGCTACTTCAACGTGGCCGGCGCCTACGGCACGTACGGCGAGCGCCACGACCCCGAGTCCCACCTGATCCCCCTGGTCCTCCAGGTCGCTCAGGGCCGCCGCGACGCCATCTCGATCTACGGCGACGACTACGCCACCCCGGACGGCACCTGCGTCCGCGACTACATCCACGTGGCGGACCTGGCCGAGGCCCATCTGCTCGCCGTACGGGCCGCCGTCCCGGGCGAGCACCTGATCTGCAACCTCGGCAACGGCAACGGCTTCTCCGTCCGCGAGGTGATCGAGACGGTCCGTCAGGTCACCGGCCACCCGATCCCGGAGGTCGTGGCCCCGCGCCGGGCCGGCGACCCGGCGGTCCTGGTCGCCTCGGCCGCCACCGCCCGCGAGAAGCTCGGCTGGAACCCGTCCCGCGCGGACCTCGCGGGCATCGTCGCGGACGCCTGGGAGTTCGCGCAGCACATCGCGAGGGAGCAGTAGTGGCCGCGGAACAGACGGAAGAGACCCGGCGGGCCCGGGAGACCAGGGAAGACTTCACGGCCCTCTACGGCGCCGCACCGGACGGAGTCTGGGCGGCGCCGGGCCGCGTCAACCTGATCGGCGAGCACACCGACTACAACGACGGCTTCGTGATGCCCTTCGCGCTGCCGCACGTCACGATCGCCGCGGTGGCGCGGCGCGAGGACGGCGTGCTGCGCCTGCACTCGGCGGACGTGCCCGGCGGCCCGGTCGAGCTGCGCGTCGACGACCTGGCGCCCGGGTCGGACAAGGACTGGACGGCGTACCCGGCGGGCGTGGTCTGGGCCCTGCGCGAAGCCGGCCACGCGGTGACGGGCGCGGACGTGCACCTGGCGTCGACGGTCCCCTCCGGCGCGGGCCTGTCCTCCTCGGCGGCGCTGGAGGTCGTGGTCGCCCTCGCCCTGAACGACCTGTGCGCCCTGGGCCTGAAGGGCCGGCAGCTGGCCCGCCTGTGCCAGCGCGCCGAGAACGTCTACGTCGGTGCCCCGACCGGCATCATGGACCAGACGGCCGCGGCCTGCTGCGAGGCCGGCCACGCCCTGTTCCTGGACACCCGCGACCTGTCCCAGCGCCAGATCCCCTTCGACCTGGCGGGCCGGGGACTGCGCCTGCTGGTGGTGGACACCCGGGTCAAGCACGCCCACAGCGACGGCGAGTACGGCAAGCGCCGCGCCGGCTGCGAGAAGGGCGCGGCCCTGCTCGGCGTGGACGCCCTGCGGGACGTCCCCTACGACGGCCTGGACGCGGCCCTGGAGCAGCTGGGCGACGAGGAGGAGGTCCGCCGCCTGGTCCGCCACATCGTCACCGAGAACCAGCGCGTCGAACGGGTCGTCTCCCTCCTGGAGTCCGGCGACCCCCGCGCCATCGGCCCGGTCCTGACCGAGGGCCACGCCTCCCTGCGCGACGACTTCCGCATCTCCTGCCCGGAACTGGACCTCGTCGTCGACACGGCCCTGAGCACGGGCGCGCTGGGAGCGAGGATGACCGGCGGCGGCTTCGGCGGCTCGGCGATCGTCCTCACGGAGGAGACGGAGGTGCCGGCCCTCACGAAGACCATCGAGGACGCCTTCGCCCGCGCCGGCTTCACCACTCCCCGAGTCTTCGAGGCGGTCCCCTCGCCGGGAGCCCGACGACTGACCTGACCCCCACCGACCACGCGGCGGCGCCATCCGGCCACTGGCGCCGCCCGCGCGTCTTCCAGGGCCTGCGGTTCAAGATGCGGGCAGGAACTGCCCCCACGTAGTACGAAATTCCCCAACCGTAAGCGTGTTGGGTGGCCCCGGCGAAGTCGGGCCCACCCGTCGAGTGGCACGTCACTGCGACAGACCCCTACCGCTATCGCCTACCAACTGACCAGACACGCCTAAGCGCTGGCCCAGTACAAGGGTTCGCGTGGTTCTCCCGAGGAGCTGCCCCGCTACGGGGAACGGTGACGCGGGACGAGGCCGGCATCCTGAGCTGCTGTCAGCGCAGCGGCTTGATCAAGGTGAACTCCGTGACGCCCGGCGGGTAGTCGGGGATCGCGCACACCACCTTGTAGCCGTGTCGGCGGTAGAACTCCGGGGCCTGGAAGTCCCAGGTCTCCAGGCGGGCGCCGCGGCAGCCGCGTGCGTCGTGGGCGATGCGTTCGGCGCGGGTGAGGAGGCGGGAGCCGAGGCCCTCGCCCCGGTGCGGTGCGTCGACCCAGAGGTAGGTGACGTGCAGCCAGGTCGTCCAGGTGTGGCCGACCAGGCCGCCGGCCAGACCGCCCGATTCGTCCAGGGCCCAGACGTGCAGGGGGAGGTCGCGTTCGGCGGGGGTTCCGCGCAGGGCGGCCAGGACCGGGGAAGCGGCCGTGTTCGTGTCGCGGAGGCGGGAGCGGAGCAGATCACGGCGCTGCTTGTCGACTTCTGCCTCAATACGAAACATGCGGCACACCCTAAACGCGCCGGGCGGTCAGTTCTGCGAATCGCCTTCCCCTTGCGGTCCCCGGCCGTACTCTGAGGAGCGGTGCCGGTGGGGGCCGGTGCCGATCAGGGGGCGAGACAGCCGGGTACGACGCCCGAAGTGGGGGTAACTGTTCCGCATGGCGGCGGCCGTGCGGCGGTGGCGCCCACCCCAGGCGTCGTGCCCGCGCCGGTGAGAGCGGTCGGTGCTGCCGGCGGTGTCAGCCGTGCCGGCGGCGCCGGTGGCGCCGAGGTCTCGGGACAATGGGAATCCCCTGCTCCACGAGGAGCCTGGGGAAGGGGGTTTCAGTGGTGCGTATCCGCGTTCTGGTCGTCGACGACCACCGTATCTTCGCCGAGTCGCTCGCCGCCGCGCTGGCCGCGGAACCGGACGTCGACGTCTCCGCCGCCGGGTCCGGACCGGCGGCGCTGCGCTGCCTGGAACGGGCCGGCGCCGAGGGACGCCGCTTCGACGTGCTGCTCGTCGACGCCGATCTCGGCGGGAACGTGCCCGGGGGCCGGGCCGCCGTGCCCGTCCAGGAGGGCAACGCGGACGGGCTGGTGGACGGGATCTCCCTGGTCGCCGGCGTACGCGGCGCGCACTCCGGGGTGCGTACCGTCGTCCTCGCCGAGAAGGACGACCCGCGTCGGGCCGCGCTCGCCCTCCAGGCCGGCGCCTGCGGCTGGGTGGCCAAGGACTGCTCGCTGTCGCGGCTGCTCACCGTCATCCGGGGGGTGCTGCGCGACGAGACCCATCTGCCGCCCGCCCTGCTCACCGGCGTCCTGCGGGAGCTGACCGCCGCGCGCAAGCACCGCACCGAGAGCGAACGGCTGGTGGAGTCCCTGACGCCGCGCGAGCGTGAGGTGCTGCGCTGCATGGTCGCGGGACTGGGGCGCAAGGCCGTAGCCGAGCGCCTGTTCCTGTCCCCGCACACCGTGCGCACGCACATGCAGAACGTCCTGGGCAAGCTCGGCGTGCACTCCACGCTCGCCGCCGTCGCCCTGGCCCGCCGGGCCGGGGTCGGGCCGGCCGACCTGGCCGGGGAGGACCACCTAGCCGGGGATGTTGTCGAACGGGGCGGTCAGCTGGCGTAGCAGTCCGGCGAGTTCGGCGCGCTGGGCGGAGGAGAGTTCGGCCAGGAGCGTGCGTTCCTGGTCCAGCAGGCCCGCGAGCGACCGGTCCGCACGGTCGCGGCCCTCCTCGGTGAGCCGGACCAGCACACCGCGCCGGTCGCTGGGGTCGGGCAGCCGCTCCACCAGGCCCTTCTTGGCCAGCCGGTCGATGCGGTTCGTCATGGTGCCCGAGGTGACCAGGGTCTGGGTCAGCAGTTGCCCGGGGGAGAGCTGGTACGGCGCTCCCGCGCGCCTGAGCGCGGTCAGCACGTCGAACTCCCAGGGCTCCAGGCTGTGCTCGGCGAAGGCCAGCCGGCGCGCGCGGTCCAGGTGCCGGGCCAGCCTGCTCACCCGGCTGAGCACCTCGAGCGGTTCCACGTCGAGGTCAGGGCGCTCCCGCCGCCACGCCGCGACCAGCCGATCGACCTCGTCCTCCATGCGATCAGTGTAGTGGTTGTGTCGATGTGAAGTCTCTTGATATCAACTATCTTGGAATCAAGATACAGGGAGGCCGTCATGCCCGCAGAAAGCGCCCGCCGAGCCCGCCGCGCCGACAGTCCCACCTGGGACCCCGCCCAGTACCTGCGCCACGCCGGCCACCGGGCCCGCCCGTTCACCGACCTCGTCGCCCGCATCCCGGACCTGCCCGCGGACCCGCGCCCGCCCCGCGTCGCCGACCTCGGTTGCGGCCCCGGCAACGTCACCGTCCTCCTCGCGGACCGCTGGCCCACCGCGCACATCACCGGCTACGACAACTCGCCCGAGATGCTCGACAAGGCCGTGGTGGACCACGAGGGCCCCACCCCCGGCGGCGGCCGCCTCGATTTCACCGCTGCCGACGCCCGCACCTGGACGCCCACGGAGCCGTACGACCTGATCGTCAGCAACGCCACCCTCCAGTGGGTGCCCGGGCACGTGGAGCGTTTCGCCGACTGGGTGGCGGCCCTGAAGCCGGGCGGGGTGTTCGCCTTCCAGGTGCCCGGCAACTTCTCCGCCCCCAGCCACCGGCTGATGCGCGACCTCGCGGGTTCCGCGCGCTGGCGCGACCGCCTCGGCGACGTGCTGCGGCACGAGGACGCGGTGCTCGCCCCCGAGGCGTACCTGGAGCGGCTGACCGGGCTGGGCTGCGCGGCCGATGTGTGGGAGACGACGTACATCCACCTGCTGAGCGGCCAGGACCCGGTGCTGGACTGGGTGAAGGGCACGGGCCTGCGCCCGGTCCTCACGGCCCTCGCCGACGACCCGGAGGCCCGCGACGCCTTCCTCGCCGAGTACCGGGCCGCGCTGCGCGAGGCCTACCCGGCCGGCCCGCACGGCACCCCGTTCCCGTTCCGCCGACTCTTCGCCGTCGCCGTCAAGGAGGCGTGACCCATGCTCACGGCCATCGACCACGTCCAGCTCGCCGCCCCGCCCGGCTGCGAGGACACGCTGCGGGCGTACTACGCGGGTGTTCTCGGCATGACGGAGATCCCCAAGCCGCCGGTGCTGGCCGCGCGCGGAGGCTGCTGGTTCCAGGCCGGGTCCGTCCAGCTCCACCTGGGCGTCGAGAAGGACTTCCGCCCGGCGAGGAAGGCCCACCCCGGCCTGAGGGTGACGGACATCGAGGCGTACGCAGCACGGCTGGCCGCCCGGGGCGCACCGGTCACCTGGGACGACAACCTGCCGGGCCATCGGCGTTTCTACTCCGAGGATCCGGTGGGCAACAGGCTGGAGTTCCTCGAAGAGCTCAGGCCCTCCGGCCGAGGTGCGTGACCAGGATGCGGATGGTGTCGTCGTCGATGACGTACAGGACCCGGTACTCGCCGACCCGGAGGCGGCGAATGTCCAGGCCGTACGGCATCGACCCGGCGGGACGTGGATCGCGGGCCAGATCGTCGATCACGTCCAGGACCCTGGCGAGGCCGGCTGGGTCCTCCTTCAGGAACCGCGCCGCAGCGTCCAGGGCGTGAGGTTCGAAGACGATCTCGTAGGTCATGGCTTCTCGAGCCCCAGTCGCCTCCGGACCTCCGCCATGGGGATGCCCTCGCCCAGCGTTCCCTCGGCCTTCCGCCGCTGGTAGTCGGAGACGGCCAGGGCGTCCTCAAGATCCTCTATCACCTGGGGAGACACGAGGAGTGCGGCCACGTGCCCGTGGTCCGTCAGAGCGATGGTCTCGCGACTGTGGGCCGCTCGGCGGACCAGGTCACCGAGCTGGGAACGGGCAGCGCTGATCGCAATCTCAGTCATGCCCGAATGGTGTCACAAGATTAATCTTGCGGTCTATTGATGTCACTCGGTGGAGTGCTCTCAGCTCTTCCGGTGCCCTATCAGCCGCGGCTTCGGCTCCAGGCCGTCCAGACCGTGCCACGCCAGGTTCACCAGGTGCGCGGCCACCTCCGCCTTCTTCGGGCGGCGCACGTCCAGCCACCACTGGCCGGTCAGGGCGACCATGCCGACCAGCGCCTGGGCGTAGAGCGGGGCGAGCTTCGGATCGAAGCCGCGCGACTTGAACTCGCGGCCCAGGATGTCCTCCACCTGGGTGGCGATGTCGGAGATCAGCGACGCGAAGGAACCCGTGGACTGTGGGATCGGGGAGTCCCGGACCAGGATGCGGAAGCCGTCCGTGTACTCCTCGATGTAGTCCAGGAGCGCGAAGGCCGCCTGCTCGCACAGCTCCCGCGGATGGCCGGCGGTCAGCGAGCTGGTCACCATGTCCAGCAGGCGCCGCATCTCGCGGTCCACCACCACCGCGTACAGGCCCTCCTTGCCGCCGAAGTGCTCGTACACCACCGGCTTGGACACCCCGGCCTTCGCCGCGATCTCCTCCACCGACGTGCCTTCGAAACCCTTCGCCGCGAACAGGGTGCGACCGATCTCCAGCAGCTGCTGGCGGCGCTCGGCACCGGTCATCCGGGTGCGGCGGGTGCGCCGCGGCTTGTCGCTGCTGGGGGTGCTGGAGTCGGTCGCCACGGCGTCAATCATGCCGCCTCGGCGGTCTCCTTCCGGCGCCGGGAGCCGCGTTCGTCGGTGTTCCGGCGGGAATCGATACGCGAGCGTGACGGCCAGCGCACGTCGTACGCCCAGCCGAGCTGCTCGCACCAGCGGATGATCCGGGCGGAGGAGTCCAGCTGGCCGCGCTCCACGCCGTGCCGGGCGGAGGTCGGGTCGGCGTGGTGCAGGTTGTGCCAGGACTCGCCGCAGGACAGGATCGCCAGCCACCACACGTTGCCCGAGCGGTCCCGCGACTTGAACGGTCGCTTGCCCACCGCGTGGCAGATGGAGTTGATCGACCAGGTCACGTGGTGCAGCAACGCCACCCGGACGAGCGAACCCCAGAAGAACGCCGTGAGCGCACCCCACCACGACATCGTCACCAGGCCGCCGATCAGCGCCGGCAGCAGCAGCGACACGGTCGTCCACAGCACGAACTGACGGGAGATCCGCCGCATCACCGGGTCCTTGATCAGATCCGGCGCGTACTTGTCCTGCGGGGTCTGCTCCTCGTCGAACATCCAGCCGACATGGGCCCAGAACAGGCCCTTGACCAGAGCCGGGATCGTCTCACCGTACTTCCACGGCGAGTGCGGATCGCCGTCCGCGTCCGAGAACTTGTGGTGCTTGCGGTGATCGGCCACCCAGCGCACCAGCGGGCCCTCGACCGCCATCGACCCCGCGATGGCCAGCGCGACCTTCAGGGGCCGCTTGGCCTTGAAGGAGCCATGCGTGAAGTGGCGGTGGAAACCGATCGTGATGCCGTGGCAGCCGAGGAAGTAGAAGAAGACCAGCAGACCGAGATCCAGCCAGCTCACCCCCCACCCCCAGGCCAGCGGCACCGCGGCGAGCAGCGCCAGGAACGGAACGGTGATGAACAGCAGCAGCGTGATCTGCTCGATCGAACGCTTCTGCTCGCCGCCCAGAGTGGCGGTAGGCGTCACGCCGACGGCCGCCTCCGGGGCGTCGTCGAGCACATCGGAGGAGCTTGTGGTCATGGGCGTCCTCTGTGGGGTCGAGGGTTGTGACAGATGCCGGTGGTGCCGGTGGTGCCGTGGGGTTTCGGAAACGACCAGCTCCCTACGGTTCCGTAACCTACGGCGACGTAAGTATGGCAGTGCGTCGCCGCGCGGCAAGAGCCCCTGGCCTGCGCGTCCCGGCCGACACCTAGACTTGGTGTCGGTCGGACAGCGCGGTCCGCTCTGAAGATTCCTTCCCGGATGCCCGGTCCGTATGCGGCAGCCGCCGCGCGGCACCCATCCGAGTTCCCTCCCAGACGTGCTTCAACACTGCAAGGAGCCGCACCTGTGAGCAGTGCCGACGACCAGACCACGACCAGCAGCGAGCTGCGTGCCGACATCCGCCGACTGGGCGACCTCCTGGGGGAGACCCTGGTGAGGCAGGAGGGCCCCGAGCTCCTCGACCTGGTCGAGAAGGTGCGCCGCCTCACCCGTGAGGACGGCGAGGCCGCCGCCGAACTGCTGCGCGGCACCGAACTGGAGACCGCGGCCAAGCTCGTCCGCGCCTTCTCCACCTACTTCCACCTCGCCAACGTCACCGAGCAGGTCCACCGCGGACGCGAACTGCGCGCCCGTCGCGCCGCCGAGGGCGGTCTCATCTCCCGCACCGCCGACCGGCTCAAGGACGCCGACCCCGACCACCTGCGCCAGACCGTCCAGCACCTCAACGTGCGCCCGGTGTTCACCGCGCACCCCACCGAGGCCGCGCGCCGCTCCGTCCTCAACAAGCTCCGGCGCATCGCCGCCCTCCTGGAGACCCCGGTCCTCGAATCCGACCGCCGTCGCCTGAACACCCGGCTGGCCGAGAACATCGACCTCGTCTGGCAGACCGACGAACTGCGCGTCGTCCGCCCCGAACCCACCGACGAGGCCCGGAACGCCATCTACTACCTCGACGAACTCCACGCCGGCGCCGTCGGCGACGTCCTGGAGGACCTCACCGCCGAACTGGAGCGCGTCGGCGTCAAGCTCCCCGACGAGACCCGCCCCCTCACCTTCGGCACCTGGATCGGCGGCGACCGCGACGGCAACCCCAACGTCACCCCCGACGTCACCTGGGACGTGCTGATCCTCCAGCACGAACACGGCATCAACGACGCCCTCGACATGATCGACGAGCTGCGCGGATTCCTCTCCAACTCCATCCGCTACAGCGGCGCCACCGACGAACTGCTCGCCTCCCTCCAGGCCGACCTCGACAACCTGCCCGAGATCAGCCCCCGCTACAAGCGGCTCAACGCCGAGGAGCCCTACCGGCTCAAGGCCACCTGTATCCGGCAGAAGCTCGTCAACACCAAGCAGCGCCTCGCCAAGGGCACCCCCCACATGGCCGGCCGCGACTACCTCGGCACCGCCGAACTCCTCGCCGACCTGCGCATGGTCCAGGACTCCCTGCGCGCCCACCGCGGGGGCCTGTTCGCCGACGGTCGCCTCGCCCGCACCATCCGCACCCTGGCCGCCTTCGGCCTCCAGCTGGCCACCATGGACGTCCGCGAACACGCCGACGCCCACCACCACGCCCTCGGCCAGCTCTTCGACCGGCTCGGCGAGGAGTCCTGGCGCTACGCCGACATGCCCCGCGAGTACCGCACCAAGCTGCTCGCCAAGGAACTCAGGTCCCGCCGCCCGCTCGCCCCCACCCCGGCCCCCGTCGACGCCGCCGGAGCCAAGACCCTGGGCGTCTTCCAGACCATCAAGCGGGCCCTGGAGGTCTTCGGGCCCGAGGTCATCGAGTCCTACATCATCTCCATGTGCCAGGGCGCCGACGACGTGTTCGCGGCGACCGTCCTGGCCAGGGAGGCCGGACTGATCGACCTGCACGCCGGCTGGGCCAGGATCGGCATCGTGCCGCTGCTGGAGACCACCGACGAGCTCAAGGCCGCCGACACCATCCTGGAGGACATGCTCTCCGACCCCTCCTACCGGCGCCTGGTCGCGCTGCGCGGGGACGTCCAGGAGGTCATGCTCGGCTACTCCGACTCCTCCAAGTTCGGCGGCATCACCACCTCCCAGTGGGAGATCCACCGCGCCCAGCGCCGGCTGCGCGACGTCGCCCACCGCTACGGCGTCCGGCTGCGCCTCTTCCACGGCCGCGGCGGCACCGTCGGCCGCGGCGGCGGCCCCACCCACGACGCCATCCTCGCCCAGCCCTGGGGCACCCTCGAGGGCGAGATCAAGGTCACCGAACAGGGCGAGGTCATCTCCGACAAGTACCTCATCCCGGCGCTGGCCAGGGAGAACCTGGAACTGACGGTGGCCGCCACCCTGCAGGCCTCCGCCCTGCACACCGCCCCCCGCCAGTCCACCGAGGCCCTCGCCCGCTGGGACGCGGCCATGGACGTCATCTCCGACGCCGCCCACGCCGCCTACCGCGCCTTCGTCGACGACCCCGACCTGCCGACGTACTTCCTCGCCTCCACCCCGGTCGACCAGCTCGCCGAACTGCACCTGGGATCCCGCCCCTCCCGCCGCCCCGGCTCGGGCGTATCGCTCGACGGCCTGCGCGCCATCCCCTGGGTGTTCGGCTGGACCCAGTCCCGGCAGATCGTCCCCGGCTGGTTCGGCGTCGGCTCCGGACTCAAGGCGCTGCGCGAAGCCGGCCTGGACACCGTGCTCGACGAGATGCACGAGCAGTGGCACTTCTTCCGCAACTTCGTCTCCAACGTCGAGATGACCCTCGCGAAGACCGACCTGCGCATCGCCCAGCACTACGTCGACACCCTCGTCCCCGACGAGCTGCGGCACGTCTTCGACGTCATCAAGGCCGAGCACGAGCTCACTGTCGCCGAGATCCTCAAGGTCACCGGCGAGCGCGAACTCCTGGACGCCCAGCCCGTCCTGAAGCAGACCTTCGCCATCCGCGACGCCTACCTCGACCCGATCTCCTACCTCCAGGTCGCCCTGCTCAAGCGGCAGCGCGACGCGGCGGCGGCGAGCGAGGAAACCGACCCGCTGCTGTCCAGGGCGCTGCTCCTGACCGTCAACGGCGTGGCGGCCGGCCTGCGCAACACCGGCTGACCGGGACCGTCAGCACCACATGAGGGTGGGCCCGGGATCCGCGCGGATCCCGGGCCCACCCTCATGTCCGTTCCGTGGTGTCAGCCGCGGCGGGCCCGGCGCCGCAGCACCAGGAAGCCACCCGCCGCGACCAGCGCGGCCGCCACACCCGACAGCAGCCCCACCGGGGCGCTGCTGCCCGTCTCGGCGAGGTCGCCGCTCGCGCCGCCCTGCGCGGACGGCGAGGAGGAGGCGGCGGGAGCCGCGCCCGAGGTGGCCGGGGCCGAGGACGTGGCCTCCGCCGTCGGCGTCGCGGAGCTGTCCGGCGCGGGCGTGGTGGACCCGCTCGGCGTGGAATCGGATCCGCCGGGGGTGGTGCCGGGCGAGCTCGGCGTGGAGCCGGAGCCGCCCTCCTCGGACCCGCAGTCCGTCCAGAAGACCTTGTGCTTCGCACGGCCGTTCTCGCCGTCGAAGTTCCAGAACAGCTTGTAGTGGCCGTCGGGCAGCGACAGGTCCTCCGTGCGGCCGTGGCCGTCGGCGTCCAGGGTGATGTCACCGGACTTCACGGTCTCGCCCTTGACGTCGGCGGTCGGCGCCCACGCCTCGATGTGCCAGTCCACCTCCTGCCCGCCGTCGAATCCGAAGGCGTCCAGGTAGAAGGTGCACACGTGCGGTTCGTTCCGGCGCAGTTCCTCGCCGGTCTTCGCGTCGTGGATCTTCACGGTGCCGTTGTCACCGTGGTGGGAGTTCTGCGAGGCGGCGTGCGCGAGGGGAGCCATCGCGAGCGCCGCCGAGACACCGGCGGTCACCGCGCCGGCGCGGATCAGGGTACGCATGGGGCAGTCCATCTTCGAGAAGCGAACAGGAAGATGTGGAGGGGGCCACTCAGCTTCCCAGCCGCACCCCCAGCCCCGTCAATCACAAACCGGGAACAAAGACGGACCCCGGCGGCATGCCTTGCCCCCGAACCGGTCAAAGCGCCAGAAACGCCGCGGTCAGCAGCGCGACCCCCGACCCGCCCAGCACCCACGCGACCCGGGTCAGCCGCAACCCGCCCGCCACCACCACCGAGGCCAGCAGCAGCGCACCGCCCAGCGGGGCCCACGCGTACAGGATCCCGGCCGGACCCGAACGCAGCACCCGGTCGGTGCCCGGCTTCACCACGACGCTGTACGTCCGCCCCTTGTGCACCGCCGCCGAGCCGATCTCCACCCGGTCCCTGGCCTTCGACCCCGGCGACAGGGGCGTGTACGGGCCGCTGCACGTGTCGTGGGCGCACCGCGTCACCTCGACCGTCCCCCGCTCCCGCCCCTTGGTCAGCATCACGTACGGCGCGGTGCTCCAGGACGCCCACACACCCGCGATCAGCAGGAGCACGGTGACCGCGCCCATCGCGGCGACCCGCCCGAACCGCAGCGCGGCGAACGAGGCCGTACGCGCGGGCTTGCGGTCCCTACGACCGGGCTTGCGGGGCGTACGGGCCTGACGGGAACGGCTGCGGGCGGTGGCTGCGGCGGCAGGCATGGCCGGGATCATTGGCCATTCCCGTACGCCCGGTCAACTCCCGCCGAGGCCGGCCACCCGACAAGTCAGGAGTTGTACGCGCTTTGCGCCCGCTCCAGGCCCTCGGCCAGCAGACACTCCACCGAGTCCGCCGCCCGGTCCACGAAGTAGTCCAGCTCCTTGCGCTCCGCCGCCGAGAAGTCCTTCAGCACGAAGTCGGCCACCTGCATACGGCCCGGCGGACGTCCGATCCCGAACCGCACCCGGTGGTACTCCGCACCCATCGCCTTCGTCATCGACTTCAGGCCGTTGTGCCCGTTGTCCCCACCGCCCAGCTTCAGCCGCAGAGCGCCGTAGTCGATGTCCAGCTCGTCATGGACCGCCACGATGTTCGCCACCGGAACCTTGTAGAAGTCCCGCAGCGCGTTCACCGGACCGCCCGACAGGTTCATGTACGACATCGGCTTCACCAGGACCACCCGGCGGCTCTCCGGGCCAGGCGGACCGATCCGGCCCTCCACCACCTGGGCCTGTGCCTTGCCCGCCCGCTTGAACCGGCCACCGATACGGTCGGCCAGCAGATCCACCACCATGAACCCCACGTTGTGCCGGTTCATGGCGTACTCCGGTCCGGGATTGCCCAGGCCGACGATCAGCCAAGGGGCGTTCGCGGAACTCGCCGGGGTGGTCACGTCTGCCTCTCCTTGATACGCGCCGGCCGCCGCTCCCCCTACCGGAGTACGGGAAGCAGCGGCCTGTTGAAACGACGACCGGCCGGGATCAGGCCTCCGCGGCCTCTTCGCCCTCGGCGCCCTCGCCCTCGGCGGCCTCCTCGGCCTGCGCCTGGAGGACCTGGAGGACGACCGCGTCCTCCTCGACGGCCAGCGTCACACCGCTCGGCAGGGTGATGTCCTTGGCGTGGACCGAGGCGCCGGCCTCGAGACCCTCGATGGACACCGTGACGGCCTCGGGGATGTGGGTGGCCTCGGCCTCGACCGGCAGCGCGGCCAGGACGTGCTCCAGCAGGTTGCCGCCCGGGGCCAGCTCACCCTCGGTCTGCACCGGGATCTCGACCGTGACCTTCTCGCCGCGCTTGACCAGCAGCAGGTCGACGTGCTCCAGGAAACCCTTCAGCGGGTCGCGCTGCACGGACTTCGGGATCGCCAGCTCGTTGGTCTTGCCGTCGATGTCCAGGGAGATCAGGACGTTCGGCGTACGCAGCGCCATCAGCAGGTCATGACCCGGCAGCGTCAGGTGCAGCGGCTCGGAACCGTGGCCGTAGAGGACACCCGGAACCTTGTCGTCACGGCGGATGCGGCGCGCGGCACCCTTGCCGAACTCGGTACGGGTCTCGGCGGCGAGCTTCACCTCGGACATACTTCTCACTCCTCGTAGAAATAGGGGACATGGTCACCCGGCCACACGAACGGCCTGCTACGAAGAGCGCGTCGATTACGGACCGCCGCATCCGCCCGAAGACGGCCACGGCCTCCCTCGCCGAGCAACTCGAGAAGTCTACTCGCAGAAGGAGGCCGTACCCAAAACGATCTGACAGAACCCGTGAAGGGTCACAGAATGATCGTTACTGCTCGTCGAAGAGGCTCGTCACCGAACCGTCCCGGAACACCTCACGCACCGCCCGCGCGATCGTCGGCGCGATCGACAGCACCGTGATCTTGTCCAGCTCCAACTCGCCCGGCGTCGGCAGCGTGTTCGTGAGCACGAACTCGCTCACCTGCGAGTTCTTCAGCCGGTCCGCGGCCGGACCCGACAGCACACCGTGCGTCGCCGTCACGATGACGTCCTCCGCACCGTGCGCGAACAGGGCGTCGGCGGCGGCGCAGATGGTCCCACCGGTGTCGATCATGTCGTCCACCAGGACGCAGATACGGCCCTTCACGTCACCGACGACCTCATGCACCGTGACCTGGTTCGCCACGTCCTTGTCACGCCGTTTGTGCACGATCGCCAGCGGCGCGCCCAGCCGGTCGCCCCAGCGGTCCGCCACCCGCACTCGGCCGGCGTCCGGCGACACCACCGTCAGCTTCGAACGGTCCACCTTGCTGCCCACGTAGTCCGCGAGCAGCGGCAGCGCGAACAGATGGTCCACCGGACCGTCGAAGAAGCCCTGGATCTGATCCGTGTGCAGATCCACGGCCAGGATGCGGTCCGCACCCGCCGTCTTCATCAGATCGGCCACCAGACGCGCCGAGATCGGCTCACGGCCACGGTGCTTCTTGTCCTGCCGCGCGTAACCGTAGAACGGCACGATGACCGTGATGGAACGAGCCGACGCACGCTTCAGCGCGTCGATCATGATCAGCTGCTCCATGATCCACTTATTGATCGGAGCCGTGTGGCTCTGGATCAGGAAACAGTCCGCGCCACGCGCCGACTCCTGATAGCGCACATAGATCTCACCGTTGGCGAAGTCGAAGGCCTTCGTCGGGACGACCCCGACACCCAGCTCGTCGGCGATTTCCTCGGCAAGCTCGGGGTGGGCGCGGCCGGAGAAGAACATCATCTTCTTCTCGCCGGTCGTCTTGATCCCGGTCACAGCAGTGTCTCCTCAGAGGGTGTTCGCAGCTGGATGTCGAGATGACCTCATGAGCCGTGTCAGACCGCGGTAAGAGGCCGTCTCAGCTGGTGGGGGTGCGGGTGTGCACTTATCACGGTACGCCGTGTTTGGCGCACCCGTGTCCCGTCAGGCCTCGCCCTCACTCTTCGGCGACACCGCCTCGGCCGCCTTCGCCGCCGCACTGCCCGGACGCTTTCGCGCCACCCAACCCTCGATATTCCGCTGCTGACCACGGGCCACGGCCAACGAACCGGGCGGTACGTCACGAGTGATCACGGACCCGGCAGCGGTGTACGCACCGTCCCCGATCGTGACAGGCGCCACAAACATGTTGTCCGAACCGGTACGACAGTGCGACCCGACCGTCGTGTGGTGCTTGTCCTGCCCGTCGTAGTTCACGAACACGCTCGCGGCACCGATGTTCGTGTACTCGCCGATCGTGGCGTCACCGACGTAGGACAGATGCGGAACCTTCGTCCCCTCGCCGATCGAGGCGTTCTTCGTCTCCACGTACGTACCCACCTTGGACTTCAGCCCCAGACGTGTACCCGGCCGCAGATAGGCGTACGGCCCCACCGACGCCTCCGGGCCCACCACGGCCCCGTCGGACACGGTGTTGTCCACCCGCGCACCCGCCCCCACCCGGGTGTCCGTCAGCCGGCTGTTCGGACCGACCACACTGCCCTCGGCCAGATGCGTCGAGCCGTGCAACTGCGTCCCCGGCAGCACCGTGACGTCCTGCTCGAACGTCACCGTCGCATCCACCCAGGTCGTCGCCGGATCGACGACCGTCACACCGGCCATCATCGCGGCCGTCAGCAGCCGGTCGTTCAGGATCCGCCGTGCCTGCGCCAACTGCACACGGTTGTTGATCCCCGCGATCTCCCGGTGATCGCCCGCCACACAGGCACCCACCCGGTGACCGGCCTCCCGCAGGATCCCGAGCACATCGGTGAGGTACTCCTCACCCTGGCTGTTGTTCGTCCGCACCTTGCCCAGCGCGTCCGCCAGCAGCCGCCCGTCGAACGCGAACACCCCGGAATTGATCTCCCGGATCGCCCGCTGCGCCTCGGTCGCGTCCTTGTGCTCCACGATCGCGGTCACGGCGCCGCTGTCGCCGTCGCGCACGATCCGGCCGTACCCGGTGGCGTCCGGCACCTCGGCGGTCAGCACCGTGACGGCGTTGCCGTCCTCGCCGTGCGTCTCGGCGAGCTTCCGCAGCGTCTCGCCGGTGAGCAGGGGGGTGTCCCCGCAGACGACGACCACGGTCCCGTCGACGGCCCCGCCGAGCTCCTCCAGACCCATCCGGACGGCGTGCCCGGTGCCCTTCTGCTTCTCCTGCACAGCGGTACGGACCTGGGGGTCGACCTCCGCCAGATGCGCGGTCACCTTCTCCCGCGCGTGCCCGACCACGACCACGAGGTTCTCGGGCTTCAAGTCACGCGCGGCCGCCAGCACATGACCGACCAGGGAGCGGCCACAGATCTCATGCAGGACCTTCGGTGTGGCCGACTTCATACGGGTGCCCTCACCCGCTGCGAGAACGACGACGGCTGCCGGGCGAATGGCGCTCACGGGATGCCCTTCGGCTTTGGGGTGGGGTGGACATCCGCAGGATAGCGGGGCGGGGGGAGGGGGAGACGAGAGCGGGTCCTGACCCTGTGGGGTCAGGACCCGAACCTACGGCTCCCGGGGAAGGAATCGAACCCTCATTCAAGAGACCAAAACTCTTTGTCCTACCATTAGACGACCCGGGATGGTTTGCCTGCTATGTCCGATTCTCTAGATCGGTTGCAGGTGCAGCCCCTACTATGCCGTACCAGGCGCCCTCCATGCGACGGTATAGGTGGGCGCTCTGTCGGACGTAGATCATGAGGCAGCCGTGGTAGGCCTCGCCGGTGTTCTTGCGAACCGTTCGAGGGTTGTGCTTCTTGAGTGTGGCCCTGCTGAACGAGGCCACATCGACGCCAACGACATCGGCCCAATACTTCTCGGCGGCTTCGGTGTTCGCGGATTCGTGAATGCTCACGCGCAAGGTCAGGCGTTCACGTCCCACCTCCAGCAGGTCGAGCCAACGGAGGAAGAGCCTGATCACGTTCGGGTCGCTGTTGATGAACTGCAGGACCTCGGCGCGGCGGTACGGCTTGGACTTTGCTCCCTCGGCCCAATAGAGGGCGACGCCTGCAATGAAGAGCTCGCGCTGTGACAGCTCACCGATCGCAGAGCTCGCTGCCTGTTGTGTGGCCCGCCGCTCTTGTTCACGGGTAGCGCGTAGGCGCGCAAGCCCGGCGTTCATGCGCGCTCGCTGCTCTTCGGGCGTGCAGCGGGGCTCCGGTTTCGGTAGATCCCGTACCCACAGCGAGACGGAGCTCTTGGAGCAGCCCAGCTCGGCCTGGATCTGGTTGTACGTCCACCCCTGCCTGCGCAGCTCTCGCGCTCGCTCGCACATGTCGTCCTTGGCTCGCGGGCGCTTCGTCCACTCCGGCGGCGGCTCGCCCTCCACCAGGCGCTGAAGGATCTCCTTGTTGTGGACCTGAAGCTCGTCCCGGATCTGCCGAAGGCTGTAGCCCCCGCGCCGCAGTGCGACCGCCCGCTCCCGCAGCCCCTCGAAGTCGGCGTATTT
Source organism: Streptomyces sp. NPDC003393 (assembly GCF_053589015.1). NCBI lineage: Bacteria > Bacillati > Actinomycetota > Actinomycetes > Kitasatosporales > Streptomycetaceae > Streptomyces > Streptomyces sp. NPDC003393. The sequence goes on from NZ_JBSFRB010000004.1 coordinate 144,462, forward strand.
GTCGTTCGTTCGTGCCATAGGCATACCGTCCGGATGGAATGCCTGGTTCCGGGCTCGAACAGAAGATGTTCAGCAGTTCGAGGGATTTCGATCAGGCCTGCTGTCGTTCGGACACGGAGTGTGGTGGGAGGCGGCAGGCGAAACTCACCGGAAAAGCCCCCGCGCGCGCCCGTACGCTGGAGGGCATGACCAGGACGGGGGGAGACCACCAGGCGGCCGGGGCCGGGCCGTGGTGGTGGGCGCGGTGGCGCAGTGCGGTGCTCGACGGGAGTCTGGCGCTGGTGTCCGCGGTGGAGTGCGGGGCCGAGGGTGTGCCGTTCGCGCGGGACGCCGGGGTCCCGCCGGCCGTGGGGATCGTGTTCGGGGTGCTGGCCGGGTCGGTGCTGTTGATCCGGCGGCGGTGGCCCGTGGCCGTGGTGCTGGTGGCGATCGCCGTCACGCCGGCCCAGATGGGCTTCCTGATGGGGATCGTCGGGCTGTACACCCTGGCCGCGTGCGAGCTGCCGCGGCGGATCATCGGGGCGCTGGCCGGGATGTCGTTCCTCGGCACGATGATCGTGACGTTCGTGCGGGTGCGGCAGGACATGGCGCGGGGGGATTTCTCCCTCGGGGACTGGTTCGTTCCGTTCGCGGCCGTGACGACCTCGCTGGGGCTGACGGCTCCTCCTCTTCTTCTCGGGTTGTACGTGGGTGCGCGGCGGCGGCTGATGGAGTCGCTCAGGGAGCGGGCGGACAGTCTGGAGCGGGAGTTGCAGCTGCTCGCCGAGCGGGCGGAGGAGCGGGCGGAGTGGGCCCGTAACGAGGAGCGGACGAGGATCGCCCGGGAGATGCACGATGTGGTCGCGCACCGGGTGAGTCTGATGGTCGTGCATGCCGCCGCGTTGCAGGCGGTGGCCCGGAAGGATCCCGAGAAGGCGGTGCGCAACGCGGCGCTGGTCGGGGACATGGGGCGGCAGGCGCTGACCGAGCTGCGGGAGATGCTCGGGGTGCTGCGCAGTGGGGACGGGGAGGGGGAGCGGCGTCGTGAGCGGGCTTCCGCTTCGGTGCCGCTGGTCGCGGTGGGGGTGGCCGCGGCTGCCGCGGCTTCGCGGGCGGCCGGTGAGCCGGGGGGCGCGGAGGGGCCGTGTCTGGAGGAGCTGGAGGAGCTGGTCGGGCAGTCGGCGGCCGCGGGGATGGTCGTGGATCTGTCGGTGGAGGGGGAGGTGCGGTCCTACGGCCCGGAGATCGAGCAGACCGCGTATCGCGTGGTGCAGGAGGCGCTGACCAACGTCCACAAGCATGCGGCGGGGGCGAAGACGCATGTGCGACTCGCGCATCGGGGGTCGGAGATCGCGATGCAGGTGGAGAACGAGCCGCCGCCGGAGCCGTCGTCGGCGTTGTCGGCGCGGTTGCCGTCCGGCGGGAACGGTCTGCTCGGGATGAGGGAGCGGGTCGTGGCGCTGGGCGGCGTGTTCGTGTCGGGGCCGACGGAGGCGGGGGGTTTCCGGGTGTCGGCGTTGATCCCGGCCGGGTAGGCGGCCGGCCGGTCAGCCAGTCGTCAGGCGTACGGGGGCTGTGCCGGAGATGAGGGTGGACAGGGCCTGGTCGATGTCGGGGCCGAGGTACCAGTCGCCGGTGTGGTCGAGGGCGTAGACGCGGCCTTCGGTGTCGATGGCGAGCAGGGACTCGGTGTCGGTCTCGGCGCCGAGGGGGCAGACCTCGGTGTCGAGGGCGCGGCCGAGGTCGCCGAGGGTGCGGGCCATGTGGAGGCCGTGCAGCGGGTCGAGGTCGAGGGTGGTGGGGGCGATCTGGCGGCCGCTGCCGGTGGGGGTGATGCGCAGGCCGCCGAATTCGGCCCAGGCTTCGACGGCGGCGGGGAAGACGGTGTGCCGGTGGCCGGCCGGGGAGGCGTGGTCGCGCAGGGTGTCCGCCCAGATCTCGGCCTGTTTTATGTCCCAGCGTCCGGGTTGCCAGCCGGCGGCGCGCAGGGCCGCGTCGACGGGTACGGCGAAGCGGGTGGTGGTGTGGCGGTCGGCGTGCATCTGCCCTTCGATCGTCGTGGCCGCGGTGGGGTGCGGCGCGCGTGGCCCGGTCTGTGGGTGGTCAGGCTTCGTCGTCCGAGGGGTCGACGATGCGGACGCCGAAGTGGGCGCTGAGCGCGGTGCAGGCGCGGCAGGGGGTGGCGAAGCTGCCGTGGAGGGGGTCGCCGTCCTCGCGGATGCGGCGGGCGGTGAGTTTGCCCTGTTTGAGGGCTTTGCGGGCTTCGCCGTTGGTCATGGGTTTGCGGGCGGCGCGTTTGCTGCGGCCGGCGTCGACGGCGCTGATGTGCCGGGAGATGAGGATGGTCTCGGCGCAGCGCCCGGTGAAGCGGTCGCGCTGGGCGCTGGTGAGGGCGTCGAGGAAGTCCTGGACGAGGGGGTGCAGGGTGGGGGGTTCCTCGCCGCGTGCGGCGGTGCCGGTGAGGGTGGCGCCGCGTACGGACAGGGCGGCGGCGATGGTGGGGAGTATGCCGTCGCGGCGGTGGCGGAGGGTGGGCGCGTGGGGTGCCTCGGTGCTGCTCCAGTCGACTCTCGGGTCGCCGGAGGCACCGGCATGCGGTCCCGTCTGCGTCGCATTCATGATCATCATCCCCTCCCGAGCATCCCCCCGGAGGACACAGAGTGCCAAATCGCGTGGCGGGTGCGGAAGCTGGGGCGGTGCGACACGCCCGGGCCGGGGCGGTGCGTCACGATGGGGTGACGGCTGGTCACGGCGGGATGGTGGGGAGTGGGTGGCCGGTGGGTGGTGGCCCGGTGACCGGTGTCGGCGTACCGCATAGGCTGTCGGCACGCCGCGATGCGCGCGGTCGACGCGTTGGAGAGAAGTAGTCGATACGGGTCTGGGCGGTACGGCGTCAGCAGCCGTTCCGCTCTGGGTCGTACAGAGTGCCGCAGGGGGCAACCGCCATGACATCAGGTCGGCTCGGGCTGGGGGCACCGCCCAGCCGCCAGGCTGGGGGACAAGCCGTGCCGCCGAACGCGGCCTATGCCGGGCAGGTCGTGCACTTCCCGGACCCGGTGCGGGCTTCTCGTCACCCGAGAGGGGTGCGGGTGGACGAGCGTGGCTACCCCGACTTCTCGCCGTACGCGCGGGCGGCGGCGGAGATCGCGGAGCCGCCGGAGGGCTTCGGTGTCGACGAGTTGCGGCTGACGGACTACGTCTCCGCGAACGCGGCGCTGGCGGCGTCCGGGCACGAGCTGTGGGACACGGTGCCGAACGTGGCGACCCCGCACGGCTGGACGTGGCATCACGTGGCGGGTACCCGGCGCCTGGAGCTGGTTCCGGTGGAGGTGAAGGCGCTGTTGCGTCATCACGGCGGGATCGCGACCGCGAATGTCGACCAGGCCAAGCGGGGCACGCGGCCGTTGCAGGAGACCCGGCCGGCGCATTTCGGGCTGCCGAAGTCGGGTGCGGCGGTGTCGGAGCAGCAGGTGCAGGGGATCGAGGAGGATCTGGGGTACCGGCTGCCCGGCGCGTACCGGTCGTTCCTGAAGGCGGCGGGCGGGTGCGCGCCGGTCGGGACGGCGCTGGACGCGGAGCTGGGGCTGCTGATCGACCAGCCGTTCTTCACGGTGCGTGAGGAGGCGGCGGTCAACGACCTGGTGTACGTCAACAAGTGTCTGCGCGACCACCTGACGAAGGACTACCTGGGGGTCGGTTTCGTGCAGGGCGGGCTGCTGGCCGTGAAGGTGAAGGGCGAGCGGGCCGGTTCGGTGTGGTTCTGCGCGTACGACGACGTGCGGGACGTCGATCCGTCGTGGTCGCAGGCCGAGCGTGTGGAGCGGCTGTTGCTGCCCTGCGGTGCGGACTTCGATGCCTTCCTGTCCCGGTTGGCGGGTTCTCCGCCGGAGTTGGAGACGGTGGCGAACCTGATGGTGGACGGCGGTTTCGCGCGGGCCGTCGCGGTGCCGTCCGCGTCGTCCTCGGTGTCGTCGGTGGGGGAGTGAGGTCGGGCGATGGTGACCTTCGCGCAGGCGCAGGAGCGCGCGGAAGAGTGGATCAACGGTGATGTGCCGTCGTACCAGCATCGGGAGGTGCGGGTACGGGAGTTCGACCTCGGCTTCGTGGTGTGGGCCGAGGACCGCGCGGACGGGCCGCGTTCGGACGGCGGTGCGCAGCGGCTGGTGATCGCGCGGGACAGCGGTGAGGCCACGTTGTGGCCCGCGTTGCCGGTGGGCGAGGTGATCCGCCGGTACGAGGAGGAGTACGGCCGTGCGGACGGGGAGGCCGACCGGGCCGCCGCGGCGCCGCCCGTCCGGGTGGATCTGAACCAGACGTCGTTCCTGCTGAGTCCGCCGGAGTGGTTGCAGGAGGCGGCGGACAAGCTCGGGATCCCGGACCGGCGTGGTGACAGCGGCGGGCCGGGCGCCGATGCGGGTGCGGATCAGGGTTCCGGGGCGGGTGCGGGCGCCGGTGGCGACGCGCTGCCGCGGACGCAGGCGGGGGTGCCGGTGAGCGGGTCGGCCCCGGCCGGTACGGGTGCTCCCGCGGCGCCCGCCGCCACGGGCGCCGACACCGGTGCGCCCGCGGGGGCGACTCCGTGGGCCGGGACGGACACCAACGCCGACGGTGGTGAGGACCGTTCCGTGCCGTTGCCCGCCACCGTGTTCGCGCCGCCGCTGAGCGACGCCGACGACACCCCGCCGCCGGCCGCCGCCCCGGACGCCAAGACGTCGCTGATGGAGGGCGGCAGCCGGCTTCCGCGGACGGCTCTGGCGCCCGCGCTCGACGATCCGGGGGTCCCGGGTGTTCCGGGTGCGCCTTCCGCTGACTCCCAGGGCGGCACGCCGCCTCCGCCGCCGGGTGGTGCGTCGAACGCCTCTCCGCAGGGTCCGGGCACTCCGCCCCCGCCGCCGGCCGCTCCGTCGTACGGCTACCCGCAGGGACCCGGTGCACCCGGTGCCCCTGGTGGTTCCGGTGCTCCGGGCGCCGGCGCCGCGGCGGGCCCGGGCACGCCGCCTCCGCCTCCCGACGGGGCGCCGTACGGCCACCCGCAGGGCCCGGGAACCCCGGGCGCCCCAGGCACCCCGGCCCCGGGGGCGCCGACCGCTCCGCCGCAGGCCGGTCCCGGACGGCCTCTCGCGCCGCACGCCGGTGACATCGCGGACGCCGCGACGAGCAAGGCCGCGCCTCCGCCGCGCCGTGGGCGGAGCGGTTCGTCCACGCCTCCGCCGCCGGGAGCCCCCGGCACGCCGGGTGCGCGGCCGGGCACGGCGTCCACGCCGCCTGCGCCCGGCACCCCGGGCACCCCGGGTGCTCCGGGTGCTCCGGATGCCCCCGGTGCCGCGGGCGGGTACGTGCCCACCCAGCTCGTCTCGTCGCTCGGGCCCGACGGTCCTGCCGGTCCGCCGACGCCTCCCCCGCCGGGGGCACCGGGCACCCCGGGTGCACCCGGCACGCCCGGCGGTACGCCTCCGGGCGGTGTCCACCACGCCGCCACGATGCTCGCCGACCCCGGCCAGGGCGGCGGCGTCCCGCAGCCGCCCGGTCCGCCGGGACCGCCCGCGGCTCCGGGTGTTCCCGGGCCGCCGCAGCCGCCGGGTGCGCCCGCCGCTCCGGGTGTCCCCGGTGCGCCGGGAGCAGGGCAGGGCGCCGTGCACCACGCGGCGACCATGCTGGCCGGGCCCGCGTCGGGCGGCCCCGGCGCGCCTCCGCCACCGCCGGTCCCGGGCGCCCCCGGTACGCCTCCGGGCGTCCCGCAGCCTCCGCAGCCCATGCCCCCCGGTGCCATGCCGCCGCCCGGCCGGCCCGTGCCCGGTCAACAGCCCCCGGCCTACGGCTACCCCCAGCAGGGCCTGCCGACGGTCGGCCCCGGCTACCAGGCCGTGCTGCGCTACCGGGCTCAGGACGGTTCCGAGCAGCAGCTGATCCGGCGTTCGGCGCCGGGCATGCCGCACCCGGAGTGGCAGATCTTCCACGAGCTGCGGGCCATGAACGTGCCGCCGGACCAGGTGCTGGAGCTGCACACCGAGTTGGAGTCGTGCCAGTTGCCGGGCGCCTACTGCGCGCGGATGATCCGTGAGCAGTGGCCGCAGGCGCGGATCACGTCGATCGCGCCGTACGGCACCGACCATGCGAGCCGGCAGCAGGGCATGGCGCAGCTCCTCGCCCATCAGGGTGAGTTGCACCAGGTGGCCGACGGGCCCGCCCGTCCGGCCCCGGTGCGGTCGCCGATCCCACCGGTGCAGGCGGTGCCGCCGGTTCCGCCGGAGGGCATCGCCCAGGAGCTCGGCGCGGCCTTCGGGCCGGGTGTGTTCCGTTTCGAGCAGGCGGCGGTGTCCCGGCAGGGCGTGCCGCCGGTCGTGGCGCAGACGCTGGTGGTGGCGGGTCTGCCGATGGACATGGGCCCGTTCTTCTGGGCGCAGGCCCAGCCGGGGCGGCCGGTGCCGACGCTGGCCGAACTGGCGGCCGAGCGCGGTGTGCGGCCGGCCCCGGACGCGGGCTCGTACCTGGTCATGGGCAGCGACTTCGGCAAGGCGGTCTGCGTGCAGTACGGCACGGCCAACATCGTCGCGGTGCCGGTGGAGGCCGGGCCGGGAGGTACGTCCGTGCCGCCGCAGTTCGTGAACACCGGCCTGCCGGAGTTCGCGCGCTGCCTGGCGCTGCTCGGGCGGATGTGGCGGCTGCGCCACGGCCTGAACCAGGAGCAGGCGGGTCGGTGGACCGTCGACTTCCAGGCCCAGCTGGCCGCCCTGGACCCGGCGGCGCTCGGTTCGCCGGAGAGCTGGTGGTCGGTGCTGCTGGAGCAGATGTGGGACGGCCTGCTGTGAGCGTGTGAGCGGCATCCGACGGCGTGCGGGGCCGGAAGGCCGGGCGCGGCCGGACGATGCCGAAGGGGCCGGGTGTGGTCGTACGACCGGTACGACCACACCCGGCCTTTCTGTGTTCGGCGGCTGATCGAATCGCGTGCCCGGAGTGTCGCGTTATGAACATTTCCGCCCAATACCTCAAGATGTGCGCGAAATCATCGTGTCGCATCCGCTCGACGAGGCTTCGGCGGAGAGGGGTTCAGGATGGGCAGCGCCGCCAGGGCATCGGCCGCGTTTCACGGCTTCGTGGTCGTACGGGGGCGTGGCTACCGCCCCAGCCAGGTGAACGCCTGTGCGGACGCCCTCTCCGACGAACGGGACGCCGCCTGGGAGCGAGCCGCCCGGCTGACCGTGCTGGCCAAGAACATGGAGGCGGAGCTCGCCGCCCTGCGGGAGGCCGCCGACCGGATCGGTGAGCAGACCTACGAGTCGCTGGGAGAGGGTGCCCGGCGCCTGTACGAACTGGGGCGGCGCGAGGCGCAGGCGGTGCGGGAGCGGGCGCGGCAGGAGGCCGGGCAGCTTCAGGAGTCGGCGCGGGCGCACGCGGACGCCGTGCTCCAGGCCGCTCGGGCGCACGCCGACACCGTACGCGCCGAGGCCGAGGAACGAGCCCGGCAGCGGCTGCTCGGCGCCCAGGCCGAGGCCGAGGAACTACGGGTCTCCGTGCGCCGCGAGGTGAAGGCGTACCGGGGCGAGGCCGTGGCGGCCCTGCGCGAGATGCGGCAGCGTACGTCGGGGATGCTCACCGAGCAGACCCGTGAGCACGCCGCCCGGCTCGCCGAGGCGGAACGGGAGGAGAGCGGGCGTCAGGCCGCGCTGGAGGCCGACCTCGCCCGGCGGCTGGAGGCGGCCGAGGTCGCGCTGACGGCGGCCGAGCAGGACCTGGCCGACGCCCGGGAGCAGGAGCCGCGGGCGCCGGAGGAGGCGCGGGCGCGGGCGGCCGAGGTGCTGGCCGAGGCCCGGCTGCGGGCGGACCGGATCGCCCGTGAGACCGAACGGGTGCTGCGCGAGCACGGCGAGATGTGGGACGACGTGCGGGCCCAGATGGACACCGTGCAGGACAGCATCACCGCACTGACCGGGCGGGCCTGGGCCGAGTAGGGCCGCCCGGCGGGCGGCGGCACGGGCCCGCCGGGCGGCCGTCCTGAGGCCCTGTCGTCGGGTTCCCGCGTGCCTGTCGGCGACAGGGCCTCGGGTCAGCTCCCCCTGCGTACCGCGCCCGCCAGGATCCAGCCCTCCACCGACTCGTACTGGTGCCGCTGCTCCTCCGCCTTCGCCCGGCCGGAGGCCAGCGTGCCCAGCCAGCCGAACAGGAAGCCGAGGGGGATGGTGACCACACCGGTCGTGGTGAAAGGGAAGTAGTTGAAGTCGGCGTCGGGGAAGGCGGCGAGCGGCGAGCCGGAGACGATGTTGGTGCCCGGCATCAGCAGCAGCACCGCGAGGGTGCCGCCGACCAGGGTGCTCAGCAGGCCCGTTCGGGTGTAACGGCGCCAGAAGAGGCCGTAGACCAGGGCGGGCGCGATGGCGGAGGCGCCCAGGCAGAAGCTCAGCGTCACCAGCGGCTGGAGGCTGCGGTGCTGGACCAGCGTGGCCAGCAGGATGGTGGGAACGCCCACCGCCAGTGCCGAGAGGCGGGCCAGTGTCATCTCGCGGCGCGCCGGCATCTCCTGCACGCGGGCGGCGAAGACGTCGTGGGCCAGGGAGTTGGCGCAGGCCAGGATCATTCCGGCGACGGAGGCGAGCAGCGTCAGGAAGATGGCCGTGGTGACGGCGGTGAACAGAAACGTCTCCCCGGTGGAGATGTCCGCCCCGAACGCGGCCCGCGAGCCCAGCAGATAGGCGGTGTTGCCCTGCGGGTCGGCCCCCGCGATCACCGCGCGTCCGACGAGCGCGGTGGCGCCGAAGCCGACCACGGTGACGATGAGCACGAACAGGGCCACGCTCGACACCGCCCAGGACATCGACCGCCGCACCTGCCGTGCGCTGGAGGCGGTGTAGGTGCGCATGGTGATGTGTGGCAGGCACGCACCGCCCAGGACCACCGTCAGCTCGCCGGTGATCATGTCGAGACGGGGGTGGGCGCCGCCCGCGAACTCGATGCCCGGGTGCAGGAAGGCCTGACCGACTCCGCTCTTCTGCGCCGCCGCGTCGAAGAGCAGGCCGGGGTCCCAGTCGAACCGCCGCAGGATGAGCAGGGCGACCACGGCCCCGGACCCCAGCAGCATCACGATCTTCAGGATCTGGATGAGGGCCGTTCCCTTCATCCCGCCGATGGCCGCGTAGCTGATCATCAGCGCGCCCAGGCCGATCACACAGCCGGTCTTGAGGGAGTCGCTGGAGAAGCCGAGGATGAAGGCCAGCAGCTGGCCCGTGCCCGCCAGTTGCACCAGCATCAGCGGCACCAGCGCGGCGATGGTCACCGCGCACGCCGTCATCCGCACGGCACGCCCCGGCATCCGGCGCGCCAGCGCGTCCCCCATGGTGAACCGGCCCGCGTTGCGCAGCGGTTCGGCCAGCAGGAACATCATCAGCATCAGCGACAGCGCCGTGCTCAGCGCCAGCACGATCCCGTCGTAGCCGCACAGGGCGATGATCCCGCCCGTGCCCAGCACGCTGGCCGCCGAGATGTAGTCGCCCGCGATGGCCAGGCCGTTGCGCATGGGGGACAGGGAGCTGTAGCCGGTGTAGAACTCGTCGAGGTCGTCCCGGTCCGGGCCGGTCATCACGCACAGCAGCAGGGTGACGGTGGCGACGCTGGTGAACGCCACCAGGGACATCGCCTGGGGCGGGCCGTTGAAGAGGATCACTGCGCCGCCCCCCGCCTGCTGTCCAGCTCGGCCTGCCGGCGTATGCGGTCCGCGATCGGGTCGACGTACCGGCGCGCGGTGTACTCGTACAGCCAGATCGCCAGCAGGGTGACCGGGAGCTGGGCGAGGGCGAGCAGCAGCCCGACGGGCAGTCCGCCCGCGCCGTCGGCCGTCATGAAGGACGGCGCGAAGGCGGACAGGACGAGGAAGAGCGTGAAGTACCCCAGTGCGGTGAGGGTGGCCACGCGCCGCTGCCGGCGGTAGGCGCCGCGCAGGATCCGCAGGTCGCTGTGGTGCCCCAGCACCGCCCGCCGGGGTGACCGCCGCGCCTCCGGCTCCGGTACGGGCGGTGACGGCTGCCAGGGGTACGTCGCGTACGACGGCGAGGGGTGCGTGGCGTACGACGGCGAGGGGTGCGTGGCGTACGGCGGTGGGGGATACGTGCCGTACGGCGGCGGGGGATCGTGAGCGGGGTGGGACATCCCGGGCTCCTCGAGTGGCGGCTCTGGAAGAGAGATGCGGGGTGGGAGGTGGCGTGGGGAGGGTGCTGCGGGTCACGCACGCTACTCGGCGCCCCGGAAATGCGCTGCGTTTTGGCCAAACTGAGTGGTCGGTATGCGCTTACTGCGCCGGCATCGACGTGCGGCCTCCTGCTGACGCGATGTCGCATCGCGGGGGCGTAGCCCTCCGGTCCGTGACACCGCGGAGGCGGCGAAAGGCCGGGCGCGGCGCGGGGAGCGTCGCGCGACGGGCCTGAGCAGGGCCGCGAGGCCCGCTCACGGGGCGGAAGGTGGAGGCCCGCTGGGCCCGTGGGTGGACGCGACCCTGAGACGAGGTCCACCCGTCGGTGGACAGCCCCTAGGGGTTGCTCCGTACCTGAGGTCGGGGAGGGTTCGTACCGGCGGAGGACGAAAGGGCACCGGGTCCGTCCTTAACCTGGCTTTACGCCACTGAGGGGGCGGCACGGCGCCGCCGGACGGCGGCGCACCGCACCACCGGAGGTGGGGTTTTCCCCCGCAGAAGACGGGGCCCGGCACCAGCGCGCCGGAGCCCCTCGCCGACCAGACTCGTGGACGTACCGCACCACCGCGCTCGACCGACGGGCGAGGGGCACGACCAACCGCTGACCGACATAGGAGACTTACCGTGACATCGGCTGTGACCATTCCCAGGCACGGGGGTACTGGAGGGACTACGGCCGTTGCCGCGCGGGCGCGGCAGGTCGTGAAGGCCTACGGGGCCGGTGAGACCCGGGTCGTCGCCCTCGACCACGTCGACGTGGACATCGCCCGCGGCCAGTTCACCGCGATCATGGGCCCCTCCGGGTCCGGCAAGTCCACGCTGATGCACTGCCTGGCCGGGCTCGACACCGTGACGAGCGGTCAGATCCACCTGGACGAGACCGAGATCACCGGCCTGAAGGACAAGAAGCTCACCCAGCTGCGGCGGGACCGGATCGGCTTCATCTTCCAGGCGTTCAACCTGCTGCCGACGCTGAACGCGCTCGAGAACATCACCCTGCCCATGGACATCGCCGGCCGGAAGCCGGACCGGGCATGGCTGGACCGGGTGGTGGAGACCGTCGGCCTGGCCGGGCGGCTCAAGCACCGGCCCAACCAACTCTCCGGCGGTCAGCAGCAGCGGGTCGCCGTGGCCCGCGCGCTCGCCGCCCGGCCCGAGATCATCTTCGGTGACGAGCCGACCGGCAACCTGGACTCCCGCGCGGGCGCCGAGGTCCTCGGCTTCCTGCGCCGTTCGGTCGACGAGCTCGGCCAGACGATCGTGATGGTCACCCACGACCCGGTGGCCGCCTCCTACGCGGACCGGGTGCTGTACCTCGCCGACGGCCGGATCGTCGACGAGATGCTCCAGCCGACGGCCGACCAGGTCCTGGACCGGATGAAGGACTTCGACGCCCGGGGGCGTACGTCATGACCGTCCTGAAGACGTCGATGCGCAACTTCTTCGCGCACAAGGGACGGATGGCCCTCTCGGCGATCGCCGTCCTGCTGTCGGTGGCCTTCGTCTGCGGGACGCTGGTGTTCACCGACACCATGAACACCACCTTCGACAAGCTGTTCCAGGCGACGTCGTCCGATGTGACGGTGAGCGCCAAGAGTGCCTCCGACAGCGGAGAGACGACCGCCGACGACGGCAAGCCGCCGGTCGTGCCGGCCTCCGTGCTCGCCAAGGTGCGCGGGGCGCAGGGCGTGAAGTCGGCGGAGGGGACGGTCTTCTCGACCTCCGTCACCGTCGTCGACGGCGACAAGGACAACCTGTCGCCCTCCAGCGGTGCCCCGACCATCGTCGGCAGCTGGAACGGCAACGACGCCCGCACCATGAAGATCACCTCGGGTACGGTGCCCGAGGGCCCGGACCAGGTGATGGTCGACGCCGACACCGCCGACAAGCACCATCTGGAACTCGGTGACGAGATCGGCGTGATCAGCGCGGTCGGCACGCACCGCGCGAGGATCTCCGGCATCGCCGCCTTCCAGGTCACCAACCCCGGTGCGGCCATCTTCTACCTGGACACCAGGACGGCGCAGCAGACGCTCGTCGGCAGGACCGGTGTCTACACCAACATCAACGTCACGGCCGCCGCCGGGGTGACCGACCCGCAGCTGAAGACGAACGTGCTCGCGGCGCTCGGCACCGGCTACAAGGTGCAGACCGCAAAGGAGACCGCCGACGCCAACCAGAAGGACGTCGAGAGCTTCATGAACGTCATGAAGTACGCGATGCTCGGCTTCGCCGGGATCGCCTTCCTCGTCGGCATCTTCCTGATCATCAACACCTTCTCGATGCTGGTCGCCCAGCGCACCCGGGAGATCGGCCTGATGCGGGCCATCGGCTCCTCGCGCAAGCAGGTCAACCGCTCCGTGCTCGTCGAGGCGCTGCTGCTCGGCCTGGTGGGCTCCGTGCTCGGTGTCGGGGCGGGCGTCGGCATCGCGGTCGGGCTGATGAAGCTCATGGGCCAGATGGGCATGCACCTGTCGACCAGCGATCTGACGGTCGCCTGGACGACCCCGGTGACCGGTCTGGTGCTCGGCGTCGTCGTCACCGTCCTCGCCGCCTACCTGCCCGCCCGCCGGGCCGGCAAGGTCTCCCCGATGGCCGCGCTGCGCGACGCCGGAGCCCCGGCCGGCGCCAGGGCCGGGCGGATCCGGGCCCTGGTGGGACTGGTGCTGACGGGCGCCGGCGGCTACAGCCTCTATCTGACGGCGGGCGTCGACAAGGCCAAGGACGGCTCGCTGTGGCTGGGCCTGGGCGTGGTGCTGTCGCTGATCGGATTCGTCGTCATCGGCCCGCTGCTCGCGGGTGGCGTGGTGCGCGTCCTGGGCGCCGTACTGCTGCGGGGCTTCGGGCCGGTGGGCCGGATGGCCGAGCGCAACGCGCTGCGCAACCCGCGCCGCACCGGTGCCACGGGCGCCGCCCTGATGATCGGCCTCGCGCTGGTCGCCTGCCTGTCGGTGGTCGGCTCCTCCATGGTCGCCTCCGCCACCGACCAGCTCGACAAGACCGTCGGCACGGACTTCATCGTCCAGTCCGACACGGGTCAGCTGGTCACCCCGCAGGCGGTCCGGGCGATCAAGGACACGCCGGGGCTGGCCCGGGTCACCGAGTACCGGATGACCAAGGCCGACTACACGACCCCCGACGGCAAGACCCTCAAGGACACGGACATCACGGCGGCCGACCCGTCGTACGCGACCGACCTGCGCACCAAGACCGTCGAGGGCAACCTCAAGGACGCCTATCTGCCCGACTCGATGTCCGTGCACGAGAAGTTCGCCGAGGCGCACGGCATCCACCTGGGCTCGAAGATCAAGGTCGCCTTCCGCAACGGCACCACCGCGAACCTGACCGTCCGGGCGATCACCAGCAGTGACGTGGTGATCGACGCCGGCGCGAAGTACACGTCGATCGCCACGCTCGCCAAGTACGTGCCCGCCGACAAGATGCCGCTGGACCAGCTGGTCTTCGCCACCGCCAAGGACGGGCAGCAGGATGCCGCCTACACGGCCCTGAAGTCCGCGCTGCACGACTACCCGCAGTACACCGTGCGTGACCAGACCGACTACAAGCAGGCGCTGAAGGACCAGATCGGGCAGTTGCTGAACATGATCTACGGCCTGCTCGCCCTGGCGATCATCGTCGCGGTGCTGGGTGTGGTGAACACCCTGGCCCTGTCGGTGGTCGAGCGGACCCGGGAGATCGGCCTGATGCGGGCGATCGGCCTCTCCCGCCGCCAGCTGCGCCGCATGATCCGCCTGGAGTCGGTCGTCATCGCCCTCTTCGGCGCCCTGCTGGGCCTGGGCCTGGGCATGGGCTGGGGCGCCACGGCCCAGAAGCTCCTCGCCCTGGAGGGCCTGAAGGTCCTGGACATCCCCTGGCCGACGATCACCGGAGTCTTCATCGGCTCGGCCTTCGTGGGGCTGTTCGCCGCCCTGATCCCGGCGTTCCGGGCCGGCCGGATGAACGTGCTGAACGCGATCGCCACGGAGTAGCGACCGCGACGAGACCTTCGTGCACGGGGGTCACGGGGAAGCCCGGGGCCGGGAAGTCGTCGACTTCCCGGCCCCGGGCTCGTCCTCGTTCCCGTCCGGCGCGAGGACGGGAACGAGGACGAGGCGTTCAGGCCGGATCGCACGTCCGGGAGGCGGCAGCCCCGGGGCGGGCCGGGCCGGCCGGGGCGGCGCGGGGCGGAACCGTCCGGCGCGCACACCGTCCGTGCCGGATCACGTTCGGCACCGGGCGTCGTCCACAGCCCCGCCGGTCCGGCCCGCCGGCGTCGTACGCTGAAGGAACCCCGGCCCGTCCCACGAGTCGGGCCCTTCGCGTTGCCCTCTCCTCGGGATGGATGCACTTCATGAGCCTGCACGGTCTGCTCGACGCCGTCGTCAAGGACCCCGCCCTCGCGGAAGCGATCACCGCGGCCGCGGACGGCAACCGCATGCACGTCGACCTCGTAGGCCCGCCCGCCGCCCGCCCCTTCGCGATCGCCGCCCTGGCCCGCGAGGCCGCCCGCCCCGTACTCGCCGTGACGGCGACCGGGCGCGAGGCCGAGGACCTGGCCGCGGCACTGCGCTCGCTGCTGCCTCCCGAGGGCGTCGTGGAGTACCCCTCCTGGGAGACGCTCCCGCACGAGCGGCTCAGCCCGCGCAGCGACACCGTGGGCCGCAGGCTCGCCGTGCTGCGCCGGCTGGCCCACCCGAGCCCCGACGACCCCGAGACCGGACCGGTCTCCGTCGTCGTCGCACCGATCCGCTCCGTGCTGCAGCCGCAGGTCAAGGGCCTCGGAGACCTCGAGCCCGTGGCCCTGAGAACCGGCCGGACCGCCGACCTGAACGAGGTCGTCGAAGCCCTCGCCGCCGCCGCGTACGCGCGCGTGGAGCTGGTGGAGAAGCGCGGCGAGTTCGCCGTGCGCGGCGGCATCCTCGACGTGTTCCCGCCCACCGAGGAACACCCGCTGCGCATCGAGTTCTGGGGCGACGACGTCGAGGAGATCCGCTACTTCAAGGTCGCCGACCAGCGCTCCCTCGAAGTCGCCGAGCACGGCCTGTGGGCCCCGCCCTGCCGCGAGCTGCTGCTCACCGAGGACGTACGGGCGCGTGCGCGTGCCCTGGCCGAGGAGCACCCGGAGCTCGGCGAGCTGCTCGGCAGGATCGCCGAGGGCATCGCGGTGGAGGGCATGGAGTCCCTCGCCCCCGTCCTCGTCGACGACATGGAGCTGCTCCTGGACGTGCTGCCCAAGGGTTCGATGGCCGTGGTGTGCGACCCGGAGCGGGTGCGCACGCGCGCCGCGGACCTGGTGGCGACCTCCCAGGAGTTCCTCCAGGCGTCCTGGGCGGCCAGCGCCGGCGGCGGCGAGGCGCCCATCGACGTCGGCGCGGCCTCCCTGTGGTCGATCGCGGACGTCCGGGACCGGGCCCGCGAACTGGACATGATGTGGTGGTCCGTCTCCCCGTTCGCCGCCGACGAGACGGCGTACGAGGGGCACGCCGACGGCGGCGGGGACACCCTCAAGCTGGGCATGCACGCGCCGGAGACGTACCGGGGCGACACCGCACGGGCGCTCGCCGACACCAAGGGCTGGCTGGCCGACGGCTGGCGCGCCGTCTACGTCACCGAGGGGCACGGCCCGGCCGCCCGCACCGTCGAGGTGCTGGGCGGCGAGGGCATCGCGGCCCGCCTGGACGCCGACCTCGGGGAGCTGTCCCCGTCGGTGGTGCACGTGGCGTGCGGCTGCATCGACCACGGCTTCGTCGACCCCGCGCTCAGGCTGGCCGTGCTCACCGAGACCGACCTGTCCGGTCAGCGCGCGGCCACCCGGGACGGCGCCCGGATGCCGGCCCGCCGCCGCAAGACCATCGACCCGCTGACCCTGGAGGCGGGCGACTACATCGTCCACGAGCAGCACGGCGTGGGCCGCTACATCGAGATGGCGCAGCGCACCGTGCAGGGCGCCACCCGCGAGTACCTGGTGGTGGAGTACGCCCCGGCCAAGCGCGGCCAGCCCGGAGACCGCCTGTACATCCCCACCGACCAGCTGGAACAGATCACCAAGTACGTCGGTGGCGAGGCGCCCACCCTGCACCGGCTCGGCGGCGCCGACTGGACCAAGACCAAGGCGCGGGCGAAGAAGGCCGTCAAGGAGATCGCCGCCGACCTGATCAAGCTGTACTCGGCCCGGATGGCGGCCCCGGGCCACACCTTCGGCGCCGACACGCCCTGGCAGCGCGAGCTGGAGGACGCCTTCCCCTACGCGGAGACCCCCGATCAGCTCACCACCATCGCCGAGGTCAAGGAGGACATGGAGAAGTCGGTCCCCATGGACCGCCTGATCTGCGGCGACGTCGGCTACGGCAAGACGGAGATCGCGGTCCGCGCCGCCTTCAAGGCCGTCCAGGACGGCAAGCAGGTCGCGGTGCTGGTCCCGACGACGCTGCTGGTGCAGCAGCACTTCGGCACGTTCAGCGAGCGCTACTCGCAGTTCCCGGTGAGCGTGAAGGCGCTCTCCCGCTTCCAGACCGACAGCGAGGCCAAGGCGGTCCTGGAGGGCCTGCGCGACGGCTCGGTGGACGTCGTCATCGGCACCCACCGGCTGTTCTCCTCCGAGACGAAGTTCAAGGACCTGGGCCTGGTCATCGTCGACGAGGAGCAGCGCTTCGGCGTCGAGCACAAGGAGCAGCTGAAGAAGCTGCGCGCCAACGTCGACGTGCTGACGATGTCCGCCACCCCGATCCCGCGCACCCTGGAGATGGCGGTGACCGGCATCCGCGAGATGTCCACGATCACCACCCCGCCGGAGGAGCGCCACCCGGTGCTGACCTTCGTCGGCCCGTACGAGGAGAAGCAGATCGGCGCGGCGATCCGCCGCGAGCTGCTGCGCGAGGGCCAGGTCTTCTACATCCACAACCGGGTGGAGACCATCGACCGGGCGGCGGCGCGGCTGCGCGAGATCGTGCCGGAGGCCCGGATCGCCACCGCGCACGGCAAGATGTCGGAGTCGTCGCTGGAGCAGGTCGTGGTCGACTTCTGGGAGAAGAAGTTCGACGTGCTGGTCTCCACGACGATCGTCGAGTCGGGCATCGACATCTCCAACGCCAACACCCTGATCGTGGAACGAGGCGACAACTTCGGCCTCTCCCAGCTGCACCAGCTGCGCGGCCGGGTCGGCCGTGGCCGCGAACGCGGCTACGCCTACTTCCTCTACCCGCCGGAGAAGCCGCTGACGGAGACCGCGCACGAGCGCCTGGCCACCATCGCCCAGCACACGGAGATGGGCGCGGGCATGTACGTGGCGATGAAGGACCTGGAGATCCGCGGCGCCGGAAACCTGCTCGGCGGCGAGCAGTCCGGCCACATCGCGGGCGTCGGCTTCGACCTGTACGTCCGGATGGTCGGCGAGGCGGTCGCGGACTACCGGCGGCAACTGGAGACGGGGGAGGTCGAGGAGGAGGCCCCGCTGGAGGTCAAGATCGAGCTGCCGGTCGACGCGCACGTCCCGCACGACTACGCGCCCGGCGAGCGCCTGCGGCTCCAGGCCTACCGCGCCATCGCCTCCGCCAACTCCGAGGAGGACATCAAGGCCGTCCGCGAGGAACTCACCGACCGCTACGGCAAGCTGCCCGAGCCGGTGGAGAACCTCCTCCTGGTGGCCGGCCTGCGCATGCTCGCCCGCGCCTGCGGGGTCGGCGAGATCGTCCTCCAGGGCAACAACATCCGCTTCGCCCCGGTGGAGTTGCGCGAGTCCCAGGAGCTGCGCCTCAAGCGCCTGTACCCGGGCACGGTCATCAAGCCGGCCGTGCACCAGGTGCTGGTCCCCCGCCCGAAGACGGCGAAGGTCGGCGGCAAGCCGCTGATCGGCCGGGAACTGCTGGGCTGGGTCGGGGAGTTCCTCGCCTCCGTCCTGGGGCAGTAGGCCCCGCCCCGGCGCGTCGAAGCCGCCGCCGATACGCCCCGCCCGCTCCGTACGCCCCTCCGTCGCCCACGTGAGCCGAACATCATGCCGGTTAACGTGGGCACGGAAAGGGCAGGCCCGCACGCACCGGAGCGGGACGCGGACGGCAAGGGGAGGGCTTCATGGGCGTGGGGATGTCCCGTGGTTCCGGGGGACGGACGAGGCACTGCGGCGGGGTGGGCCCCCTCCTGCGCGGCGGCCTGGCGGTGTGCACGGCGGTGGCGCTCGTCGCCGGGTGCAAGGGCGGTGTCGGCGACGCCGGTAGCCCCGCGGGGAGCGGGACGCCCGCGCCGGCCCGGGACGGACATGCCGTCAGCCCGCTGGAGAACCCGGACGGCACCGAGCCGGGGCTGGCGGCGATCACCTCCTCCGCGGACCGGGCGAAGGCGCGGTCGCTGATCGAGAAGGTGGCGACGAAGGGGCGCGGCCCCAAGACGGGCTACGACCGTGACGAGTTCGGCTACGCGTGGATGGACACGGCCGACGGGGTGCCGCTGGCGAGGAACGGTTGTGACACCCGGAACGACTTGCTGAAACGCGACGGCCAGGAGGTCAGGTTCCGGTCCGGCTCGGACTGCGTGGTCGTGTCGATGAGCCTGCACGACCCGTACACGGGCAAGGACATCGCCTGGAAGAAGACGAAGGCCACCGAGGTGCAGATAGACCACGTGGTGCCGTTGTCGTACGCCTGGCAGATGGGCGCCGCGCACTGGGACAAGCAGAAGCGGCAGCGGCTGGCGAACGACGCCCTCAATCTGCTTCCGGTCTCGGGCTCCACGAACTCGGCCAAGAGGGACGCGGGGCCCGCGACCTGGCTGCCGCCCAGCAAGGCGGTGCGCTGCTCGTACGCGGTGAGGTTCGCGCAGGTGGCGGTGAAGTACGAGCTTCCCGTGACCACTGCGGACAAGAGCATGATGCTCCGCCAATGCGGCGGCTGAGCGGGTTCGAAAGGCCGGCTCGACCGCATCGACGCGCGACCTGACGGGTTCGCGCCGTCCGCACGGCCCTGGCTGCCCCGGCCGGCGAGCGCGTCCCGGGGCGCCCGTGCGCTCCCCCGCACCCCCGCCGCCTGGGCGGCATGTACCCTACGGCGTCGCTTCCGCATGCGCGCATACGTACGCACATCCCGAGAGCAGAGGTGGATCGCCGTGAAGCACGACGTGGACGCCGTTCGCGCGGCCGGGTCGCGAACCCGCATCGTGGGGCCGTCGCGATGAAGGTTCGGCGTACCTGGCGCCGGACCGGGCGCGACGGCAAGAAGGGCAAGGGCAGCTTGTGGAGCGGGGTGCCCGTCGCCAGGGTGGCGGCCGTGGCGGCCGTCGCGCTGAGGGGCTGCCGGGGCTGGGCCGCGGCCGGAGTGGTGGCGGCCGTTGCCCTCGCGCTGGTGGGCGTGCGGCTCTTCGGCGGTGAGGAGAGCGGTCCGCCCGATCCGCGGGCCCGGCAGTACTCCGAGACCGACGCCTGTCTGCTGACCGGCGAGAAGGGCATTCTGGCGGGCACGACCGCCGCCACCGTGTGGCAGGGGATGCAGGAGGCGTCCCTGGACACCCGCACCCGGGTCATGTACCTACCGGTCACGGGGCCGCAGACGACGGACAACGTGCGGCCGTTCTTCAACAGCCTGATGCAGCGTCAGTGCGAGATCCTGCTGGCCGTCGGTGACGCCCAGGTCTCGGTCGCGCGGGCCGACGCCGGCAAGCACCCCGAGGTGCGCTTCGTCGTGGTCGGCGACGGGACGTCCGCGGCCGGCAACATCGCGGTGGCAAAGCCGGATGTGAAGCTCAAGGACACGATCGCGGAAGACGTCCGGCAAGCCGTTCGCGGGGTCAAGACATGACAAAGCCGCAGATGACCCACCACATTCGGTAAAGATCAACTAACGAATGTGATCTTATGTAGAACTTATGTGACCGCTCAGGCAAGCTTCGCGGGCTTCTTTTGACCCTTTTCAAGTAAAGGCTTGCCCGTGCGCGTTCGCTGGGTTCGCAGCCCTCGCTTGTACCCTCCGGGTGGTTCCGGACGGCGCAGAGCGAGGGCTACCGCACTTTCTGTCCTCGTGTCCCTGTCGTTCATGCTCACCACGGAGACGGCAGAGGCCACCGGCGCCACCCTCTCGGCGCCCAACATGCCAGAGCTGTCCCTGTCCGGTCTGTGGAAGTGGGTGAGTGAGCCCGACTCACCGGACACCCCCGACCAGGAGGGCGGCACCGCCCGCGGCAAGAGCCACCACGCCTCCGCCGACGCCACCGACGCCGACCGCGGTGTCGGCCGGGCGCCCGGCAAGGGCAAGGGTGAACTCGACGCCTACGAACGCCCCGTGGACAAGCCGGGACAGGCCACGACCGGCCCGGCCAGGGGTACGGGCAAGAGCTTCGATGCGGCCACCAGCAAGCGGGACGCGAAGAAGTCGACGGAGACCTCGGACTACTACGTCAACGAGGACGGCTCCACGACGATCCGGCACTACTCCGGCCGCGCCAACTTCAAGGCGGCCGACGGCAGCTGGCAGCCGATCGACACCACCCTCGTCAAGGACGACGAGGGCCGCTTCGAGCAGAGGGCCAACTCGCTCGACGTCGACTTCGCCCCGAACGCGGCCGACGACGAACTGGCCTCCGTCGGCCTCGGCCGCGGCCGTGCCTTGGCCTACGAGCTGAACGGTGCGGCAAAGGTCGCCGCGACCAAGAGCGCCGACGGCGCCGTCGTGTACAACGACGTGCTGCCCGACACCGACCTCCAGCTCGTCCCGATCGCCGACGGCTTCAAGGAGAACGTCGTCCTGCGCTCGCCGGACGCCGGCAACTCCTGGATCTTCAAGCTGGACACCCGGGACCTGACACCGCGTCTGGCCGACAACGGCGACGTGGAGTTCGTGGGCGCGGACGGCGCAACCGTCGCCACCGTCCCCCACGCCTACATGGAGGACGCCGGCATGGACCGGCGCTCGGGTGAGGGCGCGCGCTCCGCGAAAGTCTCCTACGAGCTGACCACTCTGGACGGCGCGCCGGCGTTGCGGATGACCGCCGACCGGGCCTGGCTGGACGACCCCAAGCGGGTCTACCCGGTCACCGTCGACCCGACGACGGTCCTCGCGAGCGAGGCGACGTACGTCCAGACCGACTACGCCGCCAACCGTTCCGCCGAGACGCAGATCAAGGTCGGCTCGTACGACAGCGGCACCACCAAGGCCAACTCGTTCCTGCAGTTCTCCAACCTGGGGACGACGCTCGCCGGCAAGAAGGTCTCCGCCGCCACCCTGAACGTCTGGGCGCTGTGGTCCTCGACCTGCACCCCCGAGCCGTTCTCGGTGTACCCGGTGACCAAATCGTGGTCGCCGTCGACGACGACCACCTACCCCGGACCGTCGTACGGCTCCGCCATCGGCACCACCACGCCGAGCCCCGGCGCCTCCTGCACCAACACCTCCGGCAGCGCCGGTGTCGGCGTGAAGATGCCGGTGACCCTGTCCACCTCGTGGTTCACTCAGGTCGCCACCGGCGGCGCCAACTACGGCCTGGCCATGGCCGCGCCGACCGGTGACATGCTGCACTGGAAGAAGTTCCACTCCGACGACTCGGCCACCGCCGCCTGGCGGCCCTCGCTGGACCTGACCTACGCGCCGAACACCGCGCCGCAGGTCAACGCCCAGTACCCGCCGGAGAACTTCCAGGCCAACACCCTCCAGCCGGAGCTGCTGGTCTACGCGAGCGACGCCGACAAGTGGCCGAACGCGAGCCTGACGTACAGCTTCGAGGTGTACGACGCCGACTCCACCAGCACCACCCCGGTGGTCACCTCCGGCAACCTCACCAAGAGCAGCTGGAAGATCCCCGCGGGCAAGCTGAAGTGGTCGAAGAACTACGTCTGGTACGTGGGTGTGACCGACGGCTACGAGGAGGTGGCCTACTCCAGCCGCTTCACCACCGCGGTGCCGCAGCCGCCGGTGACCTCGGGCCTGGCCCAGAACACCGACGGTCATGAGTTCGACCCGTCCGAGGCGAACTACACCACCGAGGACAGCGACGCGGACGTCGACGTGGTCGGCCCCTCCCTGGAGATCGACCGCTCGTACAACAGCATCGACCCGCGCCTCGACAGCGCCTTCGGCGCCGGCTGGTCGACGGTCGTCGACATGAAGGCCGCCGAGGTCAAGGACCCGTCCGGTGCCGTCACCAGCGTGATCGTCACGTATCCGGGCGGTGAGCAGGTCGCCTTCGGCCGCAACAGCGACGGAACGTTCCAGCCCCCGCTGGGCCGCTACGCGCGTCTGCAGTCGGTGACCGGCGGCTACACGCTGACGGACAAGGACTTCACGGAGTACGCCTTCAAGCAGACCACCGCGAAGGCCGGTACCTACGCGATCTCCGGCATCAAGGACTACGCGGGCCGCACCGAGACGTTCACCTACAACACCTCCAAGCAGCTCACGAAGATCACCAACGAGACGTCGAAGCGCTCGCTGACGCTTTCGTGGCAGACCCCGGCGGGCGCCACCGGGGCGCACGTCGCCACGCTGGCCACCGACCCGTCCACCGCGGGTGACTTCGACACCGCGCAGACGTGGCAGTACAGCTACAGCGGCGACCAGCTGACCAAGGTCTGCCCGCCGGCGGACTGGTCGCACTGCACGTCGTACTCGTACGTCACCGGCAACCACTACCGCACCACGGTGCTGGACGCCGACCCGTACGCGTACTGGCGGCTCGGCGAGGCCGCCGGGGCGACCGCCGCCAAGGACACCGTCGGCCTGAACCAGGGCCGCTACAACGGCCTGTACCACAACGTGACCCTGGGCGGCTCGCCGCTCCTCGCGGGCTCGACGCAGACCACGGCCACCTTCAACGGCACCAGCTCCTACGTGGAGATGCCGTCCGCGCCGGGCGCGACGCCGTCGTACACGACGGTCTCGCTGTGGTTCAGGACGACCACGGCGGGCGGCGTGCTCTTCTACTACGGCGACAAGCCGCTGAGCGACGCCGACCCGGTGAACAACACGACGAAGAACACCCCCGCGGTGTACGTCGGCACCGACGGCAAGCTGCGCGGCTGTCTGGCGATGTCCCCGAGCTGCAGCCCGAACATCGTCTCCTCGTCGACCGTCACCGACGGCCAGTGGCACAACGCGGTCCTCACCGGCCAGGCCACCAGCCAGACGCTCTACCTGGACGGCGTCGCGCAGGGCTCCCTGACGGGCACGATCAACGACTGGAACCAGCCGTACATCTCGCTCGGCGCGGGGGTGAACACCCAGGGCTGGCCGGCGATGAACCCGAACGACCAGCTCGGGCACTACACCGGTCAGATGGCCGAGGTCGCCGTCTACTCGGAGCCGCTCGACCCTTCGGTGATCAGCGCGCAGTACCAGGCCGCCAAGCGGTCCGCAGGCCTGCTCAGCAAGATCACCACACCGGGCGGCAAGACGCAGGCGGCCGTCACCTACGGCACCACCGACGACCTGGTCACGCGGGCCACGGACGGCGACGGCGGCACCTGGAAGCTGAACCCGCCGACCGTCACCGGCTCCTCGCAGGTCTACCGCTCCGCCGTGATGGGCTCCGCCCCGGCCAGCTACTGGCGGCTGGCCGACACGGGCGGGGCCGCGCAGGCCGCCAACGAGATCCACACCGGTTTCGGCACGTACAACACCGTCACGCAGGGTGTGGCGGGTCCGTTCGGCACGGGTGACGTGACGGCGGCGACCTTCAACGGCACCTCCTCGTACGCGGAGATCCCGTACCAACCCGCGCACTCCTCCGCCGACCGTGCGGTCGAACTGTGGTTCAAGACGGCCAAGCCGGGCGTGATCCTGTCCGACCAGTACCAGGCCCCGACCGTCACCACCCCGTCGGGCGGCTGGAACCCGCTGCTGTACGTGGGCGCCGACAACAAGCTGCACGGCCACTGGTACACGGTCGCCGGGTCCGGCACCACCGCCTTCGGCACCACGAACACGGTCACCGACAACCAGTGGCACCACGCCGTCCTCTCGGTGTCGGGCACGACCCAGACGATGTACCTCGACGGCGTCAAGGTCGCCGACTTCACCGGCGCCGCCAACGACCAGTCCAACACCCGCACCTACATCGGCGCGGGGTACGCCAAGGGCTGGTACCAGTCCCCGGCCGACGTCAGCTTCTTCACCGGCTCCATCGCCGAGGTCGCGGCCTACGGCCACGCCCTCGACGAGAGCGACGTCGAGCGGCACTGGTCGGCCTACAAGGCGTCCTCCGGCGTCGCGCCGGTCAAGACGGTCACGCTGACCGACCCGACGAACAAGACGCTGACGTACGTGTACGACGCGGAGATGGGCGACCGTCTGCTGGCCGCGATCGACACCGAGGGCAAGCGGACGACGTACGGCTACGACACGGGCGGCTTCCTGCACACCGTGACGGACGCCAACGGCAACCGCGGCATCACCGGTCACGACGTGCGCGGCAACACGGTCTCGCAGACCGACTGCCAGGACACGGCGGCGAACAAGTGCGCCACGGAGTACTACACGTACTACCCCGACGCCACGACGGCGTTCCCGCCGATGGACCCGCGCAACGACCTGCTCCTGACCGAGCGGGACGCGCGGTCCGCGTCCGCGACGGACA
Source organism: Streptomyces sp. NPDC003393 (assembly GCF_053589015.1). Classification (NCBI taxonomy): domain Bacteria; kingdom Bacillati; phylum Actinomycetota; class Actinomycetes; order Kitasatosporales; family Streptomycetaceae; genus Streptomyces; species Streptomyces sp. NPDC003393. Next base: position 169,165 of record NZ_JBSFRB010000004.1, read on the forward strand.
ACACCTACCTCACCGGCTACACCTACGACACCGGCGGCAACCTGCTGTCGGTGACCACCCCGCCGGTGCCCGGCCACCCCGACGGCCGCACCGCCACCACCACCTACACCACGTCCACGACCCCCGCGGCCGAGGGCGGTACGGCGGTGGCCCCCGCGGGTCTGGTGGACACGGTCACCACGCCGGGCGGCAAGAAGACGAAGAACGTCTACTACGCCAACGGCGACCTGGCCTCGGTCACGGACGCCAACGGCGCCAAGGTGACGTACACGTACGACAACCTGGGCCGGAAGGTCTCGCAGAAGGAGATATCGGACTCCCAGCCGAACGGTCTGACCACCACCTGGACGTACGACAAGGACGACCAGGTGACCTCGGAGACCGCCCCGGCGGTCACCAACCGCGTCACCGGCGCGGTGCACCAGGCCAGGACGACCACCGTCTTCGACCACGACGGCGACGTCACCTCCCAGACCGTCGCCGACCTCACCGGCGGTGACGCCCCGCGGACGACGTCGATGACGTACGACGCGTACAACCGTGTCGCCACGCGCACGGACCCGGGCGGCGACACCACGTCGTTCGAGTACGACGTCTACGGCAACAAGGTGAAGGAGACCGACCCCCAGGGGAACGTCAACACCTACACCTTCGACGGCGAGGGCCGCCCGCTCACGACGAACCTGCTCGACTACACCGGCGACCCGGACAACCCGTCGGCGCCGGCCACGCTGGTGCAGGAGTCCCGGGCCTACGACCCGGCCGGCCGCCTCGCGTCCATCACGGACGCCATGGGCTGGGTGACGGCGTACACCTACACCGACGACGGCCTGACGGCCACTGTCACCCGCAAGGACCCGGCGAACGGCAAGCAGTTCGTCGAGGAGTCCAACACCTACGACATGGCCGGGAACCTGATCAAGCAGGTGACCAACGACGGACGCACCACGAACACCTTCGCGGTGGACGCGGACGACCGCGTCACGTCGTCCGTCCTGGACCCGACGGGCGTCAACCGGACGACGAAGGTCTCCTACGACCCCGACGACAATGTCGTCAAGGAGACGGAGAGCGACCCGGCGACGGGTGACACCGCGACGACGGACACGCTCTTCGACAACCTGGGCAACGTCCAGGGCATCGTCCAGCACGACGGGACCACGGCCCCCGTGGCCCGCTACAAGCTGGACGAGACGACCGGCTACTCGGTCGGTGACTCCTCCGGCGGCAACCGCACCGGCACGCACGGCACGGGCATGCACTGGAACACCGACCACGGCGGCAGCGCCGTGTTCGACGGTGACGCCGAATCGTACGCGCAGACGGACGGGCCGGTGGTCAACACGGCCGGCAGCTTCACCGTGTCCCTGTGGGCGAAGCTCACCGACACGTCGGTCAACCACACGCTGGTCTCCCAGGACGGCGACCAGATCTACGGCTTCGTCCTGTACTACTCGACGGGCACCGGTGGCTGGACATTCGCCCGCCGGGCCACGGACAGTACGAGTGCCACCCTGGTACGGGCCACGTCGGGCCAGGCGGCGGTCACGGCGAACACCTGGACCCACCTCGTGGGTGTCTACGACGCCACGGCGGCCAAGATCCGGCTGTACGTCAACGGCGCGCTCGCCTCGGAGACGGCCTACACCACCCCGTGGAGCGCCAACGGACCGCTGCAGCTCGGCCGTCACCAGGCGGGCAGCAGCCACGGCGGCAACCACAAGGGCGGTCTCGACGACGTCCAGGTCTACGGCGAGGCCCTGACCGGCTCGCAGGTGTCGTCGGTGTACAACGGCACGCTGCCGGCGGGCGGCAGCGCGGTGCGCACCACCACGTACAAGCTGGACCAGCGGGGTCTGCCGCTGTCGACGACCGACGAGAACGGCAACACCACCGACTACGGGTACGACGAGGCCGCGCAGCAGACCACCGTCACCGAGCCGGTGGTGAATGCCGAGACGAACGGTGGTACGGCCACGGCCGTCCGTCCGGTCACGATGACGGGCTACAACACGTTCGGCGAGCCGACCGAAAGCTCCGACCCCAGCGGCAACGTCACGGTCACCGCCTACGACGCCGAGGGCCAGGAGACCTCGACGAAGCTGCCGAACTACACCCCGCCGGGGGCCTCGACGCCGATCACGGCCACGTCCTGGAACGAGTACAACGACCTGGGACAGGTCTCGGCCGAGGTCGACCCGCTGGGCAACCGCACGACGTACTCGTACACGCAGCTCGGCGACGTGGCCTCGGTCACGGAGCCGGGTGGCGGCAGGACGACGTACGTCTACGACACCAACGGCGACCTGCTCTCGACGACCCGCCCGAACGGCGCCCGTCAGGAGTCCACCTGGGACTACCTCGGCAACGAGCTGACCAGCACGGACATCGTGCGCCAGCCGACGCAACGGGCCTACACGGCGATCAACGAGTACAACGCGCCCGGCGGCGATCTCTCCCGGGAGATCAGCCCGACCGGTGTGAGCATGTCGTACAAGTACAACGCGCTCGGCGAGGTCACCGAGGTGACCGACCCCGCGGGCAACGTGTCGACGTACACGTACAACATGGACGGCCAGGTCCTCGTCTCGAAGGACCCGGACGGCACCAGCACCAAGAACACCTATGACGGGTTCGGCCAGCTCGTCACGACCCAGGACCTGGACGCGCTGGGCAACGTGGTGCGCACCGCTCGCTCCACGTACGACCGGGCGGGCAACCCGCTGTCGGTGACCGACTACCGCGGCCACACGACCACGCTCACCGTGGACCCGACGGGCCTGGTCACCAAGGCGGTGGAACCCGTCTCCGCCACCGAGTCGATCACCACGACCTACGGCTACGACGTCGCGGGCAACCGCACGCGCTTCACCGACGGCCGTGGCAACCCGTTCATCACCACCTACAACACGTGGGGGCTGCCCGAGTCGCTGATCGAGCCGTCCACCCCTGCCCACCCCGACCCGGCCGACCGCACCTTCACCACGGTGTACGACGCCAACGGCCGGGTGAAGGAGCAGCGTTCCCCGGGCGGTGTGGTCGTCACCAACGAGTACGACACCAGGAACCGGCTGACGAAGACCACCGGTACGGGTGCGGAGGCCGCCACGGCCGACCACACCTACGCGTACGACTCGGACGACAACGTCACGGCCGTCGCGGGTGCGGGCACCGATCTGAACACCTTCAGCTACGACGACCGCGGCATGCTGCTGTCGACGTCCGGCCCGTCGGGCTCCTCCTCCTTCGCCTACAACGGCGACGGGGCGATGACCTCCCGCACGGACGCCTCCGGCACGACGACCTACGGGTACGACACGGCCGGCCGGCTGAAGACGGTCGACGACGGGGCCACCGGCTCGGCGCTGACGTACACCTACGACGTCAACAACAACGTCAAGCAGGTCGACTACGGCACCGGCAAGTCCAAGCGCGAGTTCTCCTACGACTCCCTGGAGCGCATCACCGACGACAAGCTGACCTCGCCCACCGGCAAGGTCCTCGCCTCCATCGCCTACGGCTGGGACGAGAACGACAACCTGACGTCGAAGACGACGGCAGGGGTCAGCGGTGCCTCGTCGAACACGTACACCTACGACTGGGCGAACCGCCTCACGTCGTGGAACGACGGCGCGACGACGGAGTCCTACGGCTACGACGCCTCGGGCAACCGCACCCGCGCCGGCGGCGACACGTACACGTACGACGCCCGCAACCGGCTCACGTCGGACGGGCACAACGCGTACACGTACACCGCCCGCGGCACGCTGAAGACGATCACGGACGAGGGCGGGACGCAGACCCTGCTCAAGGCCGACGCCTTCAACCGGGTGATCAACGAGGGCGACCGGACGTACACCTACGACGGTCTGGACCGCGTCCTGAGCGCCAAGGACGACACGGGTGCCGACGTCTTCTCCTTCAGGTACAGCGGTACCGGCAACGACGTGGCCTCGGACGGCATCGCCTCCTACAGCCGCGACGCGGACGGCTCCCTGCTGGGTGTGAAGACGGCTGTCTCCTCACGCCTGGTGATGACGGACGTCCACGACGACGTGGTGGCCCAGTTCACCGACTCGGCGGAGGCGCTGACCGGTTCGACGACGTACACGCCGTTCGGCAAGACGTCCTCGACGACCGGCATGCTGGGCAACCTGGGCTACCAGTCCGGGTGGACCGACCCGCAGACGGCCAAGGTGAACATGGCCGCGCGCTGGTACTCGCCGCAGACCGGCCAGTTCAACAGCCGTGACACGGTGAGCAACGACCCGCTGCCGGACTCGGTGAACGCCAACCAGTACGCGTACGCCAACGACAACCCGATGACGGGCACCGACCCGACGGGTCACTGGTTCGGCTTCATCAAGAAGGCCGTCAAGAAGGTCACCAAGAAGGTCAAGAAGACCGCCAAGTCGGCCTGGAAGAAGACCAAGCACACCGTCAAGAAGGCCGCGAAGGCCGTCCGCAAGGCCGCCAAGAAGATCAAGAAGGCGGCCAAGAAGGTGGTCCGCAAGGCCCGCCGGACGGTCCGCAAGGCCGTGCACTATGTCCACGACAGCGTCAAGAAGGTCAAGAGATACGTCAAACGGACATATAAACGCGTCAAGAAGTACGTCCACAAGGTCGTCCGACACGTCAAGAAGACCGTCCACAAGGTCGCCAAGGCCGTCAAACACGTAGCCCGCAAGGCGGTCAAGGCAGCCAAGAAGGCCGTCAAGAAGATCGGCAGAGGCGTCAAGAAGGCGGCCAAGGCCACGGCCAACTTCGTCAAGCAGCACGCCGCGACCATCGCCTCGGTGGCCACCGGCGTCGCGGTCTTCGCCGGCTGTACCGCAGCCACCTGGGGCGTCGGCGCGGTCGGTTGCGCGGCCCTCGCGGGCGCCGCGGCCAACGCGGTCGGCTACATGATGAGCGACGGTCCCAAGTCCGTCGGCGGCTTCATCGGCGCGGTCGGCATCGGCGCTGTCACGGGCGCTCTCGCCGGCGCGGCCGGCGGTGCGGCCTCCGGCGCGGTGGGTCGTCTGCTCGCCGGCGTCGGCGGCAGGGTGGCACAGGGCGCGGCCATGGGCGCCGCCGGTGGTGCCGCGGAGGGCGCGGTCAGCTACGGCGTCACCTGCGCGATGAGCGAGGAGGGCTGCAGCGCCAGCGGCGCCGCCAAGGCGACGGCCATCGGCGCCGCCACGGGCGGCATCTTCGGTGCGGCGGCCAGCAAGTTCGGCCGCAAGGGCGGTTGCACGCCGCACAGCTTCACCGGTTCCACCGGTGTGCTGATGGCGAACGCCCTCACCAAGCCGATCTCCGAGGTGAGGCCCGGTGACTGGGTCCTGACCGCCGAGCCCGGCAAGAAGGAGAAGGAGAAGCACGAGGTCAAGGCGGTGATCGTCACCAAGACCGACCGTGACTACGTCGATGTCGCCGTGGCCACCAAGTCGGGTCCGAAGACGATCCAGACCACCAGGCACCACCAGTTCTACGAGGTCAGCCGCAACACCTGGACCCAGGCGGGCGACCTCAAGAAGGGCTACAAGCTCCAGAACAATGACGGTGGCACGACCGTCGTTCTCAACGTCAAGGAGTACACGGCCCAGCGCGTCACGTACGACCTCACCGTCGACGGTCTGCACACCTACCAGGTGGCGGCCGGCGACATCACGGTCCTCGTCCACAACGACGACGGAATTGGCAGGGTCTCCGACGGTGCGTGCCCTGTCCCGCTGGGACAGGCGCGCCGTCTTCTGGACGATGCGGAGGCCATCCATGACGCGGCCAGCGCACGGGCGTCCAGCCAGACGGGCCGTAAGAAGGCCGATCAGGGAACCACAGTCGCCACCGGCGTCTTCAACGGGCGCAAGGTCTACTCGGTGAACAACAACAAGACCTCCGTGGCGATACGTTCCGTGGCGGACAAGCTCGGTTACGAGCGAATTCATGGCGTCGAACACATTGATCCAGGAATTCGCACGGACGCCGAACAGATCCTGTTCAACGCCGTCGAGGACGGAACGTTGCCCAATCGAGGAGTTGTCGCCTCGTCGCGCCCCGCATGCGGTCCGGAGAGACAGAACTGTGCAGGCCGAGCGGGCGAGTTCCCGGGCATCCAGTTGTGGGAGCGCAAGCGAACCGCACCCTGGGAGCGTGATGAGTAGGTAGTAGGAGTTAGCTAGCCAGCCCAGCTGAGCCTGTGCCAACATGGGGTGCATCCCGCCTTCGGGCAGGATGCACCCCTTCATTTCATGGACATTTGAGGACTCGATGACTCTCTGGGACGCCGAGATCGGTCGGTTGCAGAACAGCCTGCTGGAATGCCCTTTCGAAGACCTTCAGGGACTCGGTCTGCGGGTGATCGAAGAAACGGTGACGGTCTACGGGCGCCCCTTGGACGAGTTGTTCGACGACGCCAGTGTGACTTTGTTTCAGGAGGCCATTGAAGAGTTTCGGTCGTTTTCCGGTGCCAGTGAGGAAGTCGCCGAAAGATGGGATGAGCTGTTCGCGGACGCATACGACTTGCAGGACTCCAAGTCCCCGTTCACAGCGGCGTCACTCTGCCAGGGTCTTGCCCAGTACGCGGACGCTCTGCTGAGCGAGGATGCTGGGGAGGGTATTGTAGAGGTGCTCTCCTCCTGTTACGAGTCTGTATTGTCATTTGCTTCACTTGGCCGCATCGTCACCGTCGACATGGAGCGTGAAGATCCTCGGTGCCGCCGGGCGGTCGACCTGCAGTTGACGCTGATCGAGCAGATCTGCGGCATTTCCTGAGGGTCCTGGGGCGACAACCGTGACAGAGCTCTGCCCGACTCCCATGGAGTTCTTCCGCAGGTGGGGTGAACCGCTGCGAGCCGCACCTCGGGCGCTTGTGACGTCCTGCTGCCCGGCGCGGACGGACAGCACTGGTAGGAGTTATTCTGTTGTGCGATCCAGAGTGCGACGACATCGCCGAGTCGATCGCCCGGGTGGGGATCTACGCCGTGCGATCGGGCAAGACCTTCGCGGCACAGAACATCTACCGAGCGTCGGGTCCACTCTGGCCGGGGGCCGAACTCGCCGTGCGGAGATGATTGACGGACTCTGCTGTCGTCCGGCTGGCCGGCGGAATGAATCACCTGCTCGTGCGGCAGGAGAGCCTGCCGATACCATGCCCGCATGACAGGCGAACTCCTTGGTGTCGCCGCAACCGCCCTGGCCCTCCTGGAGTCCGCACAAGACGGACATGCGGACGCGGCTGACCGGCTCGGCGACATTCTGCCGTCGCTCACGGCGGCGGCGGAATCCGGCGACATGGCTGCCCAGAACGTGCTCGGGGGGATTCTCCTGGAATTCGCGGAGAACCCCTCCGATGCCGCTTTCTGGTTCAGGAAGACCGCTGACCGGGGCAGTGCCATGGGCAAGCGCAGCCTGGGGCATCTATATGCGAACGGCCTGGGAGTCCCGGAGGATCTCGCGGAGGCGGAGCGGCTGTTCAAGGAAGCCGCCGACGCAGGGGATGCACACGCGCAGTTCAATCTGGCGCAGTTGTGGTGGGGGAAGCGTGACCCTCAGTCGGTCGCGGATCTCCTGCGGTCGGCCGCGGAGGGCGGCGTCGTCGACGCTTATGTTGTCCTCGGCGACCTGCTCGCGGCCATGGGCCAGGACGCCGAGGCCCTGCGCAGTTATCTGAGGGCCGCGGAGGCCGGACATGACGGGGCGATGTACGTCGCCGCCTGCTGGTACCGGGACGGCACCGCCGGCCGCCGGAACGGTGTCGAGGCCCTGCGGTGGTTCCTCAAGATGGTCAACTCCGGGAACGCCGACGGGCTCCACGAGGCGATCGCGCTCGCGCGCAACGTGACCGACGAGGACATCCGCCGCGCCGGTGAACTGGCCGGCTGCCCCGGGGAGGCCGAGGCCATGGTGAAGACGGTCCGGAAGTACCGCTGACCACGCGCTCCAGGACACACGGCTGTAGGTGAAGGGCAGTAGGTACGTCAAGACGTGAGTCACCGTCAGGTGAAGCTTTGATGTTCTGTACATGATGACGAGGCAAAGGCGCGCACAAGTCACAAAGGCGCGCCCGGCGGTAAATCGGTCATGTGCAGCAAGAGGCGGTCAAGAGCTGCACAAGATCACCTCTTGAATCTGTTCACAGGATGTTCACAGCGGGCAAGATCGGCGCGTTTCTATGCCGATCCTGATCGCTGGAGTCGAAGCCGTGCCTCTGTGGCCGCTCAGCCGCCGCCCGCGCCCCGCGCGTCCCGCGGGCCCCTCGCGCCCCTCGCGCGCCGCGCGGCCCGTACGCCGCACCCGCCGGGCGCGGCGCCTCGTCGCCGTGGTGGCGCTCACCGCGCTGGCGCTGATGCTGACGACGGATCAGGCCCTTGCGGAGGGTCTCGAACTGGGCCGTGTCGAGTTGCCGAGCATGAGCCTGGCCTCCATCGCCTCCTGGTTCACCGACCCGCACTGGGGCAGGCTGCCGCACCAGCAGTCCGGCACGGCCGCCGGGCACCGGCACCACGTCTCCGCCGACGCCACCGACGCCCATCGCGGCGCGGGCCACGCCCCCGGCAAGGGACGCGGCGAGCTGTCCCTCTACCACCCGCACAAGCCGGCCGTCACGCACGGCCGCAGCGGCGGCGGCGCCTTCGACGCCAAGACCAGCAAGCGCGACACCACCAAGTCCACGCGCAACGAGACGGTCTACGACAACGCCGACGGCTCCACCACCCGCCGGATATCGCCCACCCCGGTCAACTACCAGGTCGGAAAGGGACGCTGGGCGCCGATCGACGTGGACGTGCGAGCCGGACCGGACGGCCGCTGGCACGAGAAGGCCAACTCCGTCGCGGTCGACTTCGGCGCCAGGGCCACCGACCCCGCCCTCGCCTCCCTCGCGACCGACCCGGGGCACCGAGCCGCCTACTCGCTCCAGGGCGCCGCCCCCGTGAAGGGCACCGCGCGCGGCTCCACCGTCACCTACGCCGGTGCCCTCGACGCCACCGACCTGAAGGTGACGCCCACCGCCACCGGCGTGAAGGAGTCGGTCGTCCTGCACTCCACGGTCGCCGGCAACTCCTGGACCTTCCCCCTCACTCTCAAGGGCCTCACCCCCGTCCAGCGCCACAACGGCTGGATCGACCTCAGGAACTCCGCCGGCCGGACCGTCGAGCGCATCCCTCCGGCCTACGCCTACGACTCGAACGTCGACCGCCGCTCCGGCGACCCGGCCACCACCCACGACGTCACCTCCGAACTGGTCCGCTCCCAGGACGGCTACGCGCTGAAGGTGACGCTGGACAGCCGCTGGCTGCACGACCCCCACCGCGTCTTTCCGGTCACCGTCGACCCGACCGTCGAGGACGGCTGGACCACCACCTACGCCGAGTCCGGTTCCGGCAACAACGTCGACCACTCCTACGAGCAGACCATCAAGGCCGGCTCCTACGACTCCGGCGCCCACTCCGCGATCGGCTTCGTCAACCACTGGGACACCGCCTGGGACGGCAGCCACGCCACCGTCACCTCCGCGACCCTGCACCTGTTCGACACCTGGGCCTCCACCTGCACGGCGGAGCGTTTCGACGTGGCCCTGGTGACCGGCTCCTGGACCCCCGAGTCCGTCACCTCCTACCCGGGCCCCTCGAAGGGCTCCTCCATCGGCAACGCCACCCCGAGCGTGCCCCACGCGTGCGCCAACACCGCCGCCGACCGCACCGTCGGCGACTGGGTGACCGTCCCGCTGTCCACCTCCGCCATTCAGGGCTGGTTCAACGGCACCACCGCCGACCACGGCCTGGCGGTGTACGCCTCCACCGCCGACGCCCTGCACTGGAAGCAGTTCGGCTCCTTCAACGATCCGGGCAAGGGCCCGTGGATCGAGGTCACCTACACCGGGAACACCGCGCCGCAGCTGTACGAGCAGTTCCCGCAGGACAACGCGGTCGTGGGCACCACCCAACCGGAGCTGACCGCATGGGCGGGCGGGGCCAACTCCACCAGCGGCAGCACCAACCAGTACCTCTTCCAGGTCTTCGACGCCTCCGGCACCACCAAGATCGTAGACTCCGGCCTGCTCTCCACCGGCGACTGGACCGTGCCCGCCGGCAAGCTCGCCTGGGGCAAGTCCTACACCTGGGCCGTCCAGGCGTACGACGCGACCACCAAGCTGTACTCCCCGGCCGAGCTGTACTCGCTGTCCGTGCAGGTACCGCAGCCCGTGATCACTTCCGGGCTGTCGCAGAACAGCAGCGACCACGGCTTCGACGCGTCCATCGGCAACTACACCACCTCCGACACCGACGCCTCGATCTCCACCGTCGGCCCGTCCCTGGACGTCGAACGCGCCTACAACTCCCGCGACCCGCGCTGGACGGGCGCGTTCGGCGCCGGCTGGTCCAGCATCTTCGACTCCCGGGCCACCGAGCAGTACACCGCCTCCGGCGCGGTCTCCAGCGTCGTCGTCACCTACCCGGACGGCTCGCAGGTCGGCTACGGCAAGAACAGCGACGGCACCTTCACACCCGGCAGCGGACGCTTCGCCACCTTCACGTCGGTCACCGGCGGCTACACGCTGACCGACAAGGACGACACCGTCTACACCTTCACCCAGTCCCTGGGCTCCGGCGGCTACGGCCTGACGTCGGTGACGGACGCCGACGGCCGCTCGGTGAACCTCACCTGGACCAGCGGCCACATCACGAAGATGACCTCCGCGGTCTCCGGCCGCTCCCTGTCGCTGACCTGGCAGACCCCCTCGGGCGCCCAGGCCGCGCACGTGGCCACCGTCGTCACCGACCCGGTCACCCCCGGCGACGCGAACACCGTCCAGACCTGGACCTACGGCTACACCGGCGACCAGCTGACCAAGGTCTGCTCGCCGCTGTCGGCCACCAAGTGCACCACCTACGGCTACGCCTCCGGCTCCGGCTACCGCAACGCGGCGCTCGACCTGGACCCGCACACCTTCTGGCCGCTGTCGGAGACCTCCGGCACCACGGCGAAGGACGCCGTCCTCGCCAACGAGGGCACCACCAACGCCACGTACGAGAACGTCACCCTCGGCCAGTCGGCCGGCCCGCTGACCGGCTCCACCGCGAAGGCCGCCGGCTTCAACGGCACCTCCTCCGACATCGCGCTGCCCAAGAACCTCGGCAACGACACCGACTCGGGTGCGATATCCCTGTGGTTCAAGACCTCGCAAGGTCCCGGCGTGCTCTACTCCTACGCCTCCCAGCCGATCGGCTCCGGGCAGGCCGCCGGCTTCTACACCCCGTCCATCTACGTCGGCACCGACGGCAAGCTGAACGCCGAGTTCTGGTACAGCGGCGGCGTCAACCCGATCGTGTCCTCCGCGTCCGTCGCCGACGGCAAGTGGCACCACGTGGTGCTCTCCGCCGCCGGCAACTCCCAGACGCTGTACCTGGACAAGGTCAAGGTGGGCTCGCGCACGGGCACCGTCTCCATCAAGAGCGCCACCGCCTTCGGCAAGAACCAGTCGTTCAACTACCTCGGCACCGGCTTCCTCGGCGGCGCGTGGCCCGACGAACCGCACCACTCGACGACCGACGGCGACGGCTACGCCACCTACTTCAACGGCTCCATCGCCGACGCCGCCTGGTACGGGCGCCCGCTGGTCGCCGCCGACGTCAACGCGCTCTACACCTACGGCACCCACGGCACCAGCCTGCTGAGCTCCGTCACCCGGCCGTCCGGCAAGACCTTCGCGGCGATGACGTACGACTCGGACAGCACCACGCTGACCCAGCTCACCGACGAGAACGGCGGCCTGTGGAAGCTGGGCGCGCCCACCGTCGCCGGGTCCAGCGACACCTACCGGGGAGCCGTGCTCGGCGGGGCGCCGTCGGAGTACTTCCGCCTCGGCGAGGCCGCGGGCGCCACGAGTGCCGTGGACCAGGTGCGCGGCGGTGACGGCAGCTACGGCTCCGTGACCCTCGGCGGATCCGGCCCCTTCAGCGACGCCAAGGCCGCCTCCTTCGACGGGACGGCCTCCTCGGTCACTCTGCCGAACGGTTCTGTGCCGGGCTCGGGTCCCGAGTCGGTCAGCATGTGGTTCAAGACGTCGACCGCGAACGGCGTGCTGCTCGGCGTCTCCAGAGACCCGCTGAGCTCCGGCACGACCCCCACCGGGTACACCCCCGTGCTGTACATCGGCAGCAGCGGCAAGCTCTACGGCGAGTACTGGTTCTCCACCGGCTCGGACAATCCGCTGGCCTCCTCCGCCGCTGTCACCGACAACAAGTGGCACCACGTGGTGCTCGCGACCTCCGCCACCAGTCAGTCGCTGTACCTCGACGGCGCCCTCGTCGGCACCCAGACCGGCACCGCGGCGATGTCCAATCAGCCGTACACCTATGTCGGCGCCGGTTTCGTCGGCGGCTACTGGCCGGACGAGCCGCACCACAACACCGGCGACAACACCGGTTACGCGAGCTACTTCAAGGGCTCGCTCGCGGACGTCGCCCTCTTCCGCTCGCAGCTGTCCGCCGCGGACGTCACCGAGCAGTTCCAGGCGGCGAAGAACTCCACCGGTCTGCTGCCGGTGGAGACCGTCAAGGTCACCTCGCCGACCAACTCGACGCTGACGTACACCTACGACGTCGAGCACGGCAACCGCGCCCTCACCGAGACCGACGGCCTGGGCAACAGGACCAGCTTCGGCTACGACACCGCCGGCTTCGAGCACACCGTCACCGACCCCAACGGGGCGATGACCGTGACCGGCCACGACGTCCGCGGCAACATCGTGTCCTCCACGTCCTGCCAGGACCAGACCGCGAACCAGTGCAACACCGAGTACTACACGTACTACCCGGACGACACCACGGCCCAGCTGACCACCGCGGACCCGCGCAACGACCAGTTGCTGACCGAGCGTGACGGCCGCTCCTCGTCCGCGACCGACGACACCTATCTGACGTCGTACACGTACGACGCGGCGGGCAACCAGACCGCGATCACCGGTCCCGCGGTGCCCGGCTTCCCGGACGGCCGCACCACCACGACCGAGTACAGCGACGGCACCAGCGCCTACCCGTCCGCCGACGGCGGCGTCGTGCCGAGGGGCCTGCCGGTGAAGACCGTCAGCCCCGGCGGCGCGGTCAACCGGGTGTCGTACTTCAAGAACGGCGACGTGGCCTCCACCACCGACGCCATCGGCCTGGTCACCCGGTACACCTACGACGGCGTGGGGCAGGTGACCAGCCAGAAGGTCGTCTCGGACACCTACCCGGACGGCCTGGTGACGACGTACACGTACGACGCCGCCGGCCAGGTGGTCGAGGAGCACGACCCGCAGCTCACCGACCGCGTCACCGGCGCCACCCACGCCGCCGTCACCAGCACGGTCTACGACGAGGACGGCAACACCACCTCGCAGACCGTCTCCGACGCGAGCGGCGGCGACCGGGCCCGCACGCAGACGTGGACCTACGACGTCTACGACCACGTGCTGACCGAGTCCGACGCCAACGCGGCCGAGGGCGCGAGTGACGGCAACACCACGACGTACACGTACGACACCTCCGGCAACAAGACCAAGGAGGTCACCAGCGCCGGCAACGAGACCCGGTACACCTACGACGACAACGGCAACCTGCTCACGCAGGGCGTCATGGACACCGGCGACCCGACGAACCCGCAGTCGCCGGCCCTGCTGATCGAATCCTCCCGGGCCTACGACCCGGCCGGCCGGCTCGCGTCCATCACCGACGCGATGGGCAACACCACGTCGTACACGTACACCGACGACGGTCTGACCGCGACGGTGAAGCGGACCAGCGCCGACGGCAAGAGCACCTATGTGCTGGAGTCGGACAGCTACGACGCGGCCGGCAACCTGCTCCAGTCCACCACGGACAACGGCGAGACCGTCAGCAAGTACACCGTGGACGCCGCCTCCCGGACCACCTCCACGGAGCTGGACCCGACCGGCGTGGACCGGGTGACCACGGTGTCGTACACCCCGGACGACCAGGTCGCCACCGAGAACGACCACGACGCCTCGGGCTACGACCGCACCACCACCGACACCTACGACGACATGGGCAACCTGCTCAGCGAGACGCTGTACGGGGACGCCTCCGGTCATCCGTCCGGCTGGTGGAAGCTGAACCAGACGTCCGGCACCAACGTCACCGACGCCTCCGGCACCGGCAACACCGCCACCGCCACCGACGTCACCTGGAACGACGGCGCCGCCACGCTGAACGGCACCAGCAGTCACCTGGCCACCAGCGGCCCGGTGCTGGACACCAGCAGCTCGTACACGGTCTCGGCGTGGGTGAAGCTGGACAGCGTCCCGACGCACAACAGCACCGTGCTCAGCCAGGACGGCACGCACCGCAGCCCGTTCTACCTGGGCTACGAGAACAGTTCGGGCACCTGGGCACTGCGGGCGGTGAACCAGGACGCCCCGGTGGGCGGCACCTGGTCCTACCAGAAGGTGGCGGCCACCACCGCGCCGACGACCGGCGCGTGGACCCAGATCACCGGCGTCTACGACGCTTCGAAGCAGGAGATCAGCCTCTACGTCGACGGGCAGCTGCAAGGCTCCACGGCGTACACGACGGCGTGGGGCGCGACCGGACCGATGCAGATCGGCCGCACCCAGTGGTCCGACACCTACACCGACTGGTTCGCCGGTGCGGTCACCGACGCGCAGGCCTACCAGCGGGCCCTGTCCGCGTCCGAGATCTCCTCGCTGTACGGCAAGGGCCGTTCGGGCGGCACGGTCGGCTCCTCCGACGCGCAGACCACCAAGTACACCTACGACAAGCGGGGCCTGCCCACGTCCATGACGGACGCCGAGCAGCACACCACCGACTACTCCTACGACGAGGCGGGCAACCTCGCGGTCACCACCGCGCCCGCCGTCCAGGCCGAGCCGGACGGCACCACCGCCGCCACCGTGCGCCCGGTCACCACCAGCGGTTTCAACACCTTCGGTGAGGCCGTCGAGGAGCAGGACCCGAACGGCCTGGTCACGACGACGGCGTACGACGCGGAGGGCAACAAGGTCTCCGAGGCCCTGCCGCGGTACACCCCGGCGGGCGCCTCGACGCCCAACGCGGGCACGACCGTCTACACCTACGACAGCGAGGGCAACCAGACCTCCGTCACCACGCCCGGCGGCAAGACCACGTCGTACCTGTACGACCAGCTGGGCAACCTCGTCCAGACGACGGCCCCGGACGGCACGAAGACGCACGCCACGTACGACCCCGACGGCGAGCAGCTGTCCATGACGGACCCGGCGGGCGCGCAGACCCAGGCCACGTACGACTTCCTGGGCCGGCAGGTCACGCAGACGACGCTGGAGCGCTTCCCGTCGACGCGGACGCTGACGTCCACGACCTCCTACGCGGTCACCGCGGGCAACCCCTACGGCGCGCACGTCGCCTCCACCACCTCCCCGGGCGGTGTGACGACGTCGTACGGCTACAACCGGGCGGGTGACATCACCTCGGTCACCGACGGCGCCGGCAACACCACCCGCTACGCGTACGACTTCGAGGGCAACCGAGCGAAGACGACCCTCGCGGACGGCACCTACACCACGACCGACTACAACGCCGACGGCGACCCGACGGCCACGCGGTCCTACGACGCCGGCGGCACCAAGCTCTGGGAGACCTCCCAGACCTACGACGGCGTCGGCAACATGACGTCGACCACGGACGCCGACGGCCACACCAACCGCTTCACCTACGACGCGGCCGGCACCATCACGCAGGAGATCCAGCCGGTCGACGCCTCCACGTCGATCACCACGACCTTCGGCTACGACGCGGCCGGCAACCGGACCCGCTTCACCGACGGCCGCGGCAACTCCTGGCGCTACACGTACACGCCGTGGGGCCAGCAGGAGAAGGTGATCGAGCCGACCACCGCCAAGTACACCTCCGCGGCCGACTCGACGACGACCTTCGCCTACGACGCCGACGGTCAGCTGACGAACGTGACGCTGCCCGGCGGGGTCACGACGGCGATGACCTACGACGCCAACGGCCAGCTGAAGACGATGTCCGGCGCGGGCGCCGACGCGGCGACGGCCAAGCGGAGCTTCGGCTACGACGCGGACGGCCGGGTCACGTCGGCGGACACCGACGAGGCGGGCATCGCCGGGGCGGTGGACCACCAGGACGCCACCCACGAGCAGTTCACCTACGACGACCGCAGCGACGTGCTGACGGCGTCGGGCTCGGCGGGCTCCTCGAGCTTCGCCTACAGCGACGACGGTCAGATGACGTCCCGCACGGACGCCGCGGGCACGACGACGTACGGCTACGACACGGCCGGCCGCCTGTCCTCCCTGAACGACGCGGCCACCGGCAACCAGCTGACGTACACCTACGACCAGCTGAACCAGCTCAGGACGGTCAAGTACGGCGCGACGGGCCAGACCCGCACCTTCGGCTACAACAGCGCGCACGAGCTGACCAGCGATGTGCTGGTGCAGGGCGCCTCCACACTGGCGAGCTTCAGCTACGGCTACGACAAGAACGGCAACCTGACGTCGAAGACGACGACGGGCGTCTCGGGCGCGTCGGCCAACACCTACACCTACGACTGGGCGAACCGCCTGACGTCGTGGAACGACGGCAGCAAGACGACGTCGTACGCGTACGACGCGTCGGGCAACCGCATCCGCAACGGCTCGGACGTCTACACCTACGACGAGCGCGACGAGTTGACGTCGGACGGCGTCCACTCCTACGACTACTCGGCGCGCGGCACGATGACGCAGGAGTCGTCGGCGTCGGGCACGGTGTCGTACAAGGCGGACGCCTTCGGCGGCCAGATCGTCGCCGGGCAGCAGTCGTACACGCTGGACGCGGTCGGCCGGAACATCTCCGACCGGGACACGGAGGCGAACTCGACCCGCACCTTCACCTACTCGGGGGCGGACAACACGATCGCCTCGGACGGCGACAGCACCTACACCTACGACCCGGCAGGCGATGTCGTGGGCATCAAGCCGGTCGGTGGCGGCAACGGGGTGCTGGCCCTGACCGACCAGCACAGCGACGTGGTCGGCACCTTCACCCCGGGTGCGACGTCGCTGGCGGGCTCGGTGTCCTACGACCCGCTGGGCAAGGTGGTCTCGCCGACGAACACGATCAGCGGTCACCTGGGCTTCCAGTCCGGCTGGACGGAGCCCGGCACGGGCAACGTGGGCACGGCCTCGCGGTGGTACGACCCGGGCACCGGGCAGTTCCTGAACAAGGACAGCGCCTCGCTGGACGCGGTGCCGAACTCGGTGGCGGCGAACCCGTTCGCCTACGTCGACGACAACCCGCTGGCGGGCACCGACGAGTCGGGCAACTGCTCCTGGTACGACGTGGTGTGCGGCGCGAAGAAGGCCGCCCACCATGTGAAGAAGGCCGTCAAGCACGTCGTCCACAAGGTCTACCACGCGGTCAAGCACGCCGCGAAGAAGGTCGTCCACGCGGTCAAACACGTGGCCCACAAGGTCGTGCACAAGGTGCGGGACTACTACCACGCCACGGTGCGGGTGGTGCGGCGCGTGTACCACTACGCGGCCATCCACGTCAGACGCGCGTATCACCGGGTCGTCCACGCGGTCCACTCCGCGTACCACAAGGTCTCGCACGCGGTGCACCGCGTGGTGCACGCGGTGAAGAAGGCGGCGCACAAGGTCGCGCACGCGGTGAAGAAGGCCGCGCACGCGGTCGCCCACGCGGCGCGCACGGCCTACCACGCCACGGTCAAGGCGGCGAAGTCGGCGGCGAAGTACGTCAAGCACCACGCCGCCGCGATCACCTCCTTCGTGGTCTCCACGGCGGTGTTCGCCGGCTGCGAGGCGCTCACGGCCGGCGTCGGCTCCATCGGCTGCGCGGCAGTCGCGGGTGCGGCGGGCTCGCTGGTCGAGCAGGGCTTCAAGTGCGCGGAGAACGGCGGCGGCGACTGCAGCGTGGGCGCCTTCGCGGGCTCGGCGGTGACGGGCGCGGTCGCGGGCGCCGTGGGCGGCGCCCTGGGCAGCCTGGGCGGCAAGCTCCTGGCGAAGGTCGCGCCGAAGGCGATGAAGGTCGTGGGCGGCCTGTTCGGCAAGGGGGCCACGGAGGCCGAGGAGACAGCGACCGCGGATGCCACGGAGGCGGCCGCCTCACGGGCGGAGTCGGAGGGGGCGGGAACTCGGAGCCAGTCCCAGTCCGAGGTCGAGTGTCACAGCTTCACCGCCGGCACGCGGGTGCTCATGGCCGACGGCACGACCAAGGCCATCGAACTGGTGCGGGTCGGTGACAAGATCGCCAACTCGGTGCCCGGCGCCGTCGGCACCGAGGCCCACAAGGTGACCGCCGTGATCGTGACGCACACGGACCACGACTTCGTGGACGTGGCGATCAGGAAGACGGGCGAGTCCACGGGCAAGCGGTCGGCCAAGTCCGGTGCGAAGACTGCGGTCAAGTCCGTGGCCAAGAAGGCGGCCCGCAAGGCGGCCTTCGGCCTGGCGGCGTCGGCCGCGGTGCTGGGCGCCCTGGCGGGCGGCCACGGACACGGCGACGCCCACCAGCCGGCGACGGCGCCGGTGGCGGCGGTCAGCACGGTGTCGTCCGCGCAGGCCGCGAAGGCCGGCGCGCAGGACGCCCACCTGACGACGACCTTCCACCACCCCTTCTACGACGAGACCCAGTCGGCCTTCGTCGAGGCGAAGGACCTGAAGCCGGGCGACGTCCTCCAGACGCCGTCGGGCACGGCCGAGGTCACCGGTGTCCGCCTGTACCACGCGAACACCACGACCTACGACCTGACCATCGGCAGCCTCCACACGTACTACGTGGAAGCCGGCACGAACGCCGTACTGGTCCACAACTGCAACACCGCTGTCCAGAACGAACTCGCGCAGATGCGCAAGGAGATGGGTATGGACTCCGTCGCCAAGGAAGACGCGGACGTGGCCGCCAAGGTCAAGGGAGCCAAGAAGAACACTCTTGGGAAGATGGTCTTCGACGGTGACCGGGAGCCCCTGTACGGGCAGAACGGTAAACTCCCCCGCCCCGTCAAGTTCCCTGGCAAGGGGAACCGGATGACCGCCACTTCGTATGAAGATCATGCCGAAGGGGATATGGTCACCCAGGCCCTGGACCGTGGGTACTCCGGCGGTAACGCCAAGATCTACACGGACCGGGTCACCTGTAGGTTCTGCCGTAACTCGATGGCCGGATACGCCGAACAACTGGACCTGGATACTCTCGAGGTCTACGACCCCCTGGGCCACGTCGGTACATATACACGTGAACTGGGGAAGTTCGTCAAAGCTCCTGGAAGGTAACTGAATGTCCAATGTGGTGACCGTCGAAGTGTGGGACCCCTCGTACCGTCACTCAGAGGTGCCTCTGTCACAGCTGCCGGACGTGTACCGGTCGATTCCGTCGGATGCGTCCCTCGGCCTGACCTTGGACGACGGTGAGGACGACTGTGTGATCGTGACTGTGGAACCGGAGTTCTCCACGGTCACGGCACTTCGCGACCGGACGTTCTACAACCTGCAGCTCGTCGACGATCCCGAGGAGGTGGAGATCATGGTCGCCGGGGAGGAGATCCACTGGCCGAAGGGGTCCATCCTCCCTCGGGAGACGGGGATCCAGGTTCTCCTGGAGGCCGCGGACCGAGACCAGATGTGGTCCAGGCACACCTGGGTCGAACAGTGAGGTTTTCTCGCTTCGGCCTCTCGGGGTGGTGACGGGGCGAACGTTGCTTGTTGCAGCATTAGCTGCCGTCGGGCCCCACGATCGTCCAGGGGCGCATCAGATCGTCGTCCTCGTGTTCGAGGATGTGGCAGTGGTGGATGTACGTCGCCGGAAGCTCGGCGCCGCTGCCC
Source organism: Streptomyces sp. NPDC003393 (assembly GCF_053589015.1). Lineage (NCBI taxonomy): Bacteria > Bacillati > Actinomycetota > Actinomycetes > Kitasatosporales > Streptomycetaceae > Streptomyces > Streptomyces sp. NPDC003393. Next base: position 188,996 of record NZ_JBSFRB010000004.1, read on the forward strand.
GGGATGGACGCGATCGTGTCCGTCGGTGGGGTGATGTTCTCGATGACGATCCTGGTCACCGTCTCCGGATAGGACTTGAACGTGTCCTTGTCGGACAGCGCTTCGTCCGGGTCCGGCGGAATCGGTGGGCCGGTGAGGTAGTTCCCGAGCACCGGACGGTCCTCCGGTCTGCGGCCACCGTAGACCCACTTGTCGTAGTCCTCCTGGTAGGCGGCCGCGTCGATCGGCTGCCTGTTCAACACCCGGAAGGTGACGAGGTGGACGTGCATCGGGTGGGCGTCGTGGTGGGGATTGATGTACTCCCAGATCTCGGTCGAGCCCGCCCTGACGAAATCCTGCGACGGCTCCATGAAGGGCACCGCGTTGAAGGTCATGGTGCTGAAGAGCTTGTGCTGGTACGTGACCCATTCCCGTCGCCGGGTGTGCCGATTCACCTCGATGGGCGCGGGCGACGAGAGCTTCAGTCTCTTGGGCGGCGTCGTTCTGTCCCGTCCTCCGGACAGTCGTTCGGTGACACGGAACTCCATGATTTCCGTGATGTCCGGTCCACCGCCGCCGGGGTAGTGGACCGGAGCGTTGTAGTTCGTCAAGGTGACCTTCGTGCCCATGGGCATCCGGCTGAAGTCGACGATCAGGTCGTACCGCTCGGCCGGCGAGATCAGGAAATTCAGCATCTGCAACGGCTTACGGAAACCGCCGTCGGTTCCGATGAGCCAGAACGGCAGTGTGGGCTCGAGCAGGACGTCCCTGGGAACGTCGAACCTCAGCCGCCAGAATCGCTCGTTCGAGGCGTTGAGAATGCGCAGCCGGTAACGTCGCGGTTCGACCGCCAGGAACGGGTACGCCTTGCCGTTGACGACCGGCGTGTCCTCGCCCTCCCGCTGCGTCATGGTGTAGGCGAGTGAGCCGTCCGGGTGGAAGGTCCGGTCCTGGATGACGAGGGGCACTTCGTATGCGCCTTGCGGCAGGCCGAGTCGCTCGTCGGCGGGGTCGCGGACGAAGTAGAGACCCGCAAGGCCCGCATAGACGTTGAGGCTGGTCATCCCCATGCCGTGATCGTGGTACCAGAGCATGCACGAACGGCTCCGGTTGGTGTAGCCGAAGATCGCTTCGTTGGGTTCGACCCGGCTCGGGTCCAGGGTGGCGTAGTGCTCGGCATGGATGCCGTCCGGGCTGAACGACTGGAGCGGCAGCCCGTCGGACTGCGGCGCCGTGTAACCGCCGTGCTGGTGAGCGACGTTCCACACGTTGACGTTCGAGGGGAAGGGCAGAACGCTCTTGTAGGGAGGCGGGGCGATCGGAGTGAGCTGGGGGTCGCTGTTGCGGATCTTGTCGATCACGAACTGGAACATGTGGGTGGTCGGCAGCTCATTGCGCCACTTGACGACCGTCGGGTGGCCCTTGGTCGTATTGATGGTCGGCCCGAGGTAGCCCATGCCGATCGCTTTGTGCAGTTCGTGCGGGTTCGTCGCCCAGTAACCCCACACGGGTGCCGGCTTCAGATCCCGGTGGAACTGCCACGAGCCCTGCCGCATGGTGATCTCGTAGTAGTCGGCGCCCGGATACACGGAAGAGTCCGCGATGGCTGTCACCGGCCTGGGCAGCGGATCGACGAACTTCCTCAGCGGAGGCGTGTGCGGGGTGTCCGCGGGCCCTGACCCGTGAGCCGGCGCCGCGTACGCCCGCGTCCCCGGAACACCCCCTGGAAGCAGGGCCGCACCCCCCAGGGCGCCGGCCATGAGGAATTTCCTTCGCTCCACCATCTTTGCCAGCCTTTCGTCGCCGCACATGGCGTTCAAGGCATACAGGGCTGGTTCGGGACACTGCCGCAAACGCGCTTGTCGTTTAAGGAGAAAGGCACTCCTTCAGCTGATTGCGGCAGCAATTCGGCAGAGTCGGAATTGAAGCTACAATATTCAGAGCGAATCGGGGGACCGCTTGAGGGCTTCGAGGAAGGTGCCGAACGCTTCGACGGGGAAGGTGAGGGTGGCTCTGGCCGGGGTTTTGGAGTCGCGGACGGCTATGTGGGCGGGGCGGTGCGCGATCTCTACGCAGGCGTTGCCCTCGCCGCCGCCGGAGTAGGACGACTTCTGCCAGGTTCCGTGGTTGGTCATCGCTTCACAGTTCCTTCGCCAGCCTGTGGATGAAGTCGCGGGAACGTTCGGGTTCGAGCGACGCGGCTTCCAGCCTACGGAAGAGTGGTCGGAAGCGGCACAGTTGAGCTTCCGCATCGATGAACACCGTGCCGTGGGGGCCGTCGCGCACCACCGTGTCCAGCTTCGGGATGGAGCCGCCCGCGTACACCATGGCGCTGCCTGCTCCGGCAAAACCATCCAGGTCGAACGGGATGACTCGTACGGTGACGTGGCCGGCTTCGGAGAGCTCCAGGACGCGGTTGAGTTGAGCGCGTGCCGCGCCACGGTCACCGACTCGGATGCGCAGTGCCGCCTCATGGATGACAGCCTCGTACGGGATCGGGTCGGGCCGCTCGATGGCGGCCCTCCGTGTCGGTGACGCGACGCACACGCTGCGAAACCCCGGGTCACCGGAAGCGCACCGCTCCGTCCTGCCATGACGGCTGCGGCAGGCCACCGCCCTGGCACCGCAATCACCTCCTGAGTCCGAACGGAGTTCACCCATGCCCGAAACCGCCCAGGCCGCCCCCGCCGACCCCTGGGAGTACTGCCTCTACATCCCCAACGACCCCCGCGCCGTCACCGTCAGTCGCCGTACGCTCCGCCTGATCCTCACCATGCACGGACTGATCCGACTAGTCGACATCGCCGAACTGCTCGCGACCGAGCTGGTGTCCAACGCCGTGCGGCACACCAAGGGGCCCGCCGCTCTCCGCGTCCGCTGGGCGGCCGGCGTACTGCGGATCGGGGCGTGGGACGCCGATCCCGCGCCGCCGGAGCCGCCGGTGCCGTTGGAGCGGGCCGTCGACCTGGAGGAGGGGCGGGGGCTCGGGCTCGGGCTCGTCCGGGCGTGCGCCGACCTCTGGGGATGGCAGCCGCCCGCCAGGGAGGGCAACCGCGGCAAGGTCGTCTGGTGCGAACTGGCCGCCGCCTGACCTGTCTGCCGCTACCGCCCGTACGGGTACCCGTACGGCTGGCCCTGCGGGGATGCGGGCAGGGGCGGTGCGTCGTACGGCAGTTGTGCGCCCTGCTTCGGCCGCGGGGCGTCGAAGACCGCGAACAGCAGCATGGCCGTCGCCACCAGCAGGCACAGCATGGCGACGGCGCCCAGGATCGGGTCGCCGTCACCGCCGGCCGTCCGGGACGCCCACGGCAGGGTGACGCACTCGTAGAGGGTGAAGGCCGCGAACGCGCCCCAGTCCGAGGCTCGGCGGCGGCGGATCGCGACGTACAGGAACGGCACCCAGATCAGCAGGCCGAGTGACCCCCAGGCCACAACCGACCACGCGATTCGCTGGAGCCGGCCGGCTTCCAGACGCTTGTCCATCTCCACCCCACCTCTTGCCCCCCACGGCATCGCAGGGGGCAAGCGTAGGGCACGGTCAGGCCGTCTTCTTCAGGGATGCGACGATCTGCCGCGTCAGCTTCTCCGCCGTGGCGGCGCCGTTGTCGTGGCCGTCCGTCGAGAGCACGCTGACGAGGTCGGTGCCGACCCGGGTGGCGACGAGTGTGGTGCCGTTCTCCCAGGCGGGGCTCGTCAGGGTGACGGTGAAGGCCTCGTCGCCCAGGCCGGGCGTGGCCTGTCCGGCGACCTTCACCTTCGCGTGGGTCTCGGAGTCGGTGAAGGTGGCACAGTCGGTGGTGGCGATCTGCTCCACGTCCTTCAGCACGCTCGCCGCCGTCGTGCCGCGGTAGGTGTCGATCTGCTGCGCGATCTCCTCGGACGTGTTCTTGTCGACGTAGTCGCCCTGGGCGAAGGAGACCCCGGTGACACCGGTGACGTCGATCCAGGACGTGCCCTCCAGCCGCGAGCAGTCCGGCTTCGCCGGGCTCTTGGTGGCCGGCGGCTCGTAGGCGTCCCCGGAGTCCCGGGTGGCGTCGGGGTCGGAGGTGAAACCGGTCCGGAAGAACGACGCGGGGGCGAGCGCCTTCTTCAGCTGCGTGCCGGTGAACAGGCCGGCGTTCGGGTCCTTGGAGTGCGACGGAGACGCCGTGGCCCCGGCGGAGGAGCTCTCGGTCGAGCCGCAGGCCGCCAGGGCGAGGGGGAGCGCGGCCACGGCGAGAACACGGGCGGCGCGGGACGGGATGTGCATGCAGGTCCTTCTGAACGAGCCAGGGTGGCCGGTGGACCATACGACGCACAGGACGCGCACAGTTCATGTACAGGTCAGAGATGCGCCAACAGCCGGTCAAGATCGAGAAGTTCGCGTGCCGGGAGTGGAGCTGCCACTGCCCGCACGGATGTTTTTGCCGTTACTTGTGAGAATCATGTGCTGATCCAGGGGCCCCGTTTCCCGTTCACAGGAACCGCGTCGGCTACTTTGCGATCCGCTTCAGGCGCCGGGGGAGTGTCCGCGGCCGGACGCACGCGCCGTATCCAGAAGCCCAGCAACGTTTTCCAGCGGACGTACGTCGCGCGACCGCCGCCGTACGCCGATCCGACACGCACACGTGCTCGTGCGCGCACACGCGCGCGTGCACACAGCCACAGACAGGGGTGGGGATGGCCGAGCACCGGCAGTCCAGGAAGCGCAGGTACATCACGTGGGGAGTGGCCGGCGCCGCCGTTCTCGCGGGTGCCGGGATCGCGGCGCAGACCTCGATGGCCGCCACCACCTGGCCGGCCCAGAAGACGTTCACCGGACGCGCCTTCGACACCTGCACCGCGCCCTCGCTGTCCACCATGAAGGCCTGGCACACGGGCTTCTACGGCGCCGCCGCCGTGTACGTCGGAGGCAGGAACCGGGGCTGCTCCCAGCCCAACCTGACCGCCTCCTGGGTGAAGTCGGTCAGCTCCATCGGCTGGAAGCTCATCCCCCTCTACGTCGGCGCCCAGCCACCGTGCCGGAAGAGCTCCGACCCGGAGAAGCTCACCGCCTCCACGGCCTCCTCGCTGGGCACCGGTGACGCCAAGGACGCCGTGGCCAAGGCCTCCGCGCTCGGCATGAAGGCCGGCAGCGCGATCTACCTGGACATGGAGCCGTACGACATCACCGACAAGTCGTGCAACGACGCGGTGCTCAACTATGTGCGCGCCTTCGACAAGGAGCTGCGCGCCAAGACCTACCGCGCCGGCTTCTACGGCTTCACCAGCTCCAGCGCCAAGGCCATCGCCACCGCGAGCAACAAGACCGACCTGCCCGGCAACCTCTGGTACGCCCTCTGGGACAAGAACAACACCACCACCAAGGACTGGCCCTGGCGCTCCACCCAGTTCACCGGCCACAGCCGCGGCCACCAGTACATGGTGAACAGCAAGGAGGCGCACGGCGGCGTCACCCTCACCGTCGACCGCGACGCGTGGGACGGGCCCGTGGCCATCACCGGCTGACCTCGCGGACGTAGGACCGGACGGCGCACAACGACAGGGAAGGGGACGGCAGATGAGGCTCGCCTCGATCGGCGGGACCACCCGACACCGGACCGGCAGGAGAGCGGGGAGCACGTGAGCAAGCAGGTCAGACAGGTGACGCAGGCGCGTCCGGCCAAGGAGGCGCAGGCGCCGGCGGGCGGCCCGCTCGCCGTGGCCGGGCGCGCCGCCGCCCGGCGGCTGCGCGCACTGCGCGGGCGCACCATCGCCCTCGCGGCGGGCGCGGTGGCCGTCGCCGGCGCGCTCGTCGCCGCCGGGGTCCTGCTCTCCCGGCACGACGACCGCCCGCCGGTCCCGGACACCCGCGCCCGGCACTACACCGAGACCGACGCCTGCCTGCTCACCGGCAAGGACGGCATCACCGCCGGCACCGCCGCCGAGGTCTGGCAGGGCATGCAGGACGCCTCCCGCACCACCCACGCCCGGGTCAGCTACGGCCAGGTCACCGGCGAGCAGAGCGTCGGTAACGCCCGCCCGTTCCTCAACGGGATGCTCCAGCGCTCCTGCGACGTCGTCCTCGCCGTCGGCCGGCCGGAGGTCGCCGCGGCGAGCGAGACGGCACCCCACTACCGGAAGATCGGCTTCGTACTGGTCGGTGGCGGACACGCGGGTGGCAATGTCACCACGGTCCGCACCGGCGACGGGCTGCGCGCCGACGTGGCCGCCGCCGTGGAGCGAGCGGTGCGCGCCCGCGGCTGAGCCGCCGTGCGGAGACGAGGCAGTGCCTGAATCCCCGGGCAGTACCTGAAACACCCCGGGAATCGTTGGTCGAATGGGTTGGCCGGAGCCCGCCCGCTGCCTAACATCGATCACCGCAAGACTTTGTGCACCGCCGCACAATCTCCTCGGGAGGTTTCCTTGCACCGCCGCCGTCGCACCGCGCTCGTCCTGTCCGCCGCGATCGCCGCGGCGCCTCTCCTCGCCGCCTGTGGAAACGACGCGCACCCCGGCGCGGCGGCCGTCGTGGACGGACAGCGGATCACCGTCGCCCAGTTGCAGAGCCGGGTGGACGAGGTCCGCCGCGCGCAGCGCGCCGCGGTGGCCGACGAGACGCAGTACGAGCAGGCCGTCGCCCGCACCGGCACCCTCGCCCGGGACACCCTGCACCAGATGGTGCTCGACCGGGTGCTGGACCGTGCCGCCCAGGACGCCGGGGTCACCGTCTCCGCGCGCGAGGTGCAGGACACGCGCGCCGGCCTCGAACAGCAGGCGGGCGGCTCCCAGGGGCTCGAGACGGCGTGGCTCCAGCAGTACGGGGTGCCGCCCCAGCGCCTCGACGAGAACCTCCGCCTCCAGGTCGAGGCCCAGAAGCTGGCGATGGCACTGAACACCGACACCAGCCAGCCGGCCTTCTGGAACGCCCTGTCCACCGCCTCCCGCGAACTGCGCATCGACCTCAACCCGCGCTACGGCGCCTGGGACGTCGAGAAGGGCGGCGTCGACGCGAAGACCCCGTGGCTGCGGAACGTCTCGGCGCCGGCCGCGCAGCAGACCGCCTGAGCCACCTGCGTCCCGGCGGGCGTGCGTTACGTTCGAAGGCGTGAACACCACCACCGACCACGCCTCGGCGACGACCCCGCCCGCCCCCGGCCGCATCGTCCTGCTCACCACCAGCCACCGGGTCGCCCCCGGGCTGCTGTCCTGGCCGGCCTGGCAGGCGCTGCACACGGCCGACGAGGTGCTGTGCGCGGACGTCGCGCACCCGCAGCTGCCGTATCTGCGCGAGGCGGGCGTGGCCGTGGCCGAGGCGTCGCCGAGCGCCGAGGAACTGGTGGACGCCTGCGCCGGCGGGCGCACCGTCGTGGTGGTGGCGACCGGCGAGGGCGAGCCCACCCTGACCGACGGCCTCGCCCGTCTCGCCGGCTCCGGGCGGGCCGTCATGCCGGAACTGGAGCTGCTGCCCGCCTCCTACGATCTGCCGGGCGCCCGCCTGCTGGACCTCGTACAGGTCATGGACCGCATCCGCGCCGAATGCCCGTGGTCGTCCCGGCAGACCCACCAGGGACTGGCGAAGTACGCCATCGAGGAGGCGTACGAGCTGGTGGAGTCGATCGAGGAGGGCGAGCGGGAGGAGCTGCGCGAGGAGCTGGGCGATGTCCTGCTCCAGGTCGTCTTCCACGCGCGCATCGCCGAGGAGGACCCGGACGAGCCCTTCTCCATCGACGACGTGGCCGGCGGCATCGTCGCCAAGCTGATCCACCGCCATCCCCACGTCTTCGGCGAGGAGACGGCGACGACGCCGGAGGAGGTCAAGGAGCACTGGCTGCGCACCAAGGCCGAGGAGAAGCGCCGCACCTCCGTCACCGAGGGCATCCCCCTGCACCAGCCCGGCCTCGCCCTCGCGGCGAAACTGGCCTCCCGCGTCCGCACGGCGGGCCTGGAGGTCCCCTTCCCGGGAGGCGAGGGCGTCGGCTACGAGCTGCTGGCCCTCGCGGCCCGCGCCGAGGCGGAGGGCGTGGACCCGGAGGCGGCCCTGAGAGCGGCGGCACGGGCGTACCGGGACGCGGTGCGGGCGGCCGAGGGACACTAGCGGACGCGCGCGCCGCCGCTCCCCGCCAGTCGCGCCCCCGCCGGAGTGTGGCGGTAGAGGACGGACCGGCCGGAGCGGGCGCGGGTCACCAGGCCCGCCCGGTGCAGCACCCCCAGGTGGTACGACACGGTGGCCGGGCTGAGGAAGTGACGGGCCGCCAGCTGCGCGGTGGACGCCGGACGGGCCAGCGCGGCCAGCAGCCCGGCGCGGGTGGGGCCGAGCAGTCCGGCCAGCTCGGCGGGGGGAGTCGCCGGGACGCCGGCCCCGGTCCGCACGGGGTACGCCAGCATCGGCGGCCTCCGCCCACCGGGCACCGGGTCCACGGCCACCCCCGGCGCCGGTGCCACCAGCGACGGAACGACCACCATCAGCGGCACCGGCAGGCACACCGTGAACCGGCTCTCCACCCGCAAGGTGCCGTCGGACCACCGGATGCCGGGGTGCAGCGAGTTGAACATCGCGGCCGCGCCGCTCCGGGCCAGGACGCCCGCGCACCGGTCGACGTCCGCCTCCAGGGTGGCCCGCGCCGCCTCCCAGTGCGGGGCGAAGGCCAGCTCCCAGTAGCGCCGCAGCTCCTCCGCCGCCTGCCGTGCCACCCGCTCGCCGCCGCGGGCCATGGCGCACCGCACCACCTCCGGCAGTTCCGTACCGGCAAGGCCGCTGCCCGGGCGGCCGTCGCGCAGCGTCTCCAGTTCGGCCAGGAGCCGCTCGGGCGGAGTGGCGCGGACCTGTTCCAGCTCCTCCTCGACGGTGGGGGAGGGACCGGACGGATGCGGACTGAGGAAGTCCGGAACGTATCCCCCGGCGTCCAGCGCCAGCGCCGACAGCAGCGGCAGCCGCGCCCGGCGCAGCACCCGGCGGGCGCGGGCGACCCACGGGTCGGCGCCGGACTCCGCGCGCAGACCCCACGGCAGCAGCGTCGACGTCACCTCGTGCAGCGGTGAGACGGCGAAGCGGGAGCGGGCCAGCCCCTCCGCGTCCACCGTGAGTTCGATCACTGCTGCCCCCCCCCGGGCCGGCCCCCGTGCGCACCGTACGCACACCCACACCTTTCGAACCTGGTCGAATCGTGGCACGAGCGCTCGCCGCGACCAACCGCCCCGGCGCACCCTGATGCCCCGGTCGACGAAGACGAGGGGGCTGGCATGCGCAGGGCACCAGGGATTCGACTGATCCGAAGGACCCGGGCGGGGGCGCCCGTACCGCCCGTACGGAGGGCGCGGGGGGCACGGAGACCCCGGTCACGGGTGACCGTGGCGCTCGCCGCCGCCGGAGTCCTGCTGGTGTCGGGCACCTGCACCTCGGCGGCGCAGGACCGGCAGGGCGGGGCGGCCGCGGCGCCGGCCGGGGAGAGCGGGGGACTCTCCGGCGCCGCGGCCTGCCCCGGCCTCGAGGGCTTCACCTGCGCGACCCTGAGCGTCCCGCTCGACCACCGGGGGCGCACACCGGGCCGGCTCGGCCTGAACGTCGCGATGGCGGACAACGCCAAGGCCCCCAAGGGCGTCCTGCTGTTCCTGACGGGCGGCCCGGGCCAGCCGGGCGTGCCGTTCGTGCAGCGGATCAGCGAGAGGATGGCGCCGGTCCTGAAGGACTACCGCCTGGTGATGATCGACCAGCGCGGCACCGGCGGGGGCGCGCTGCAGTGCCCGCGGCTCCAGCAGGAGATGGGCGCATCCGACCTCACCCCGCCCACCGAGCAGGCGGTGAAGGACTGCGCCGCGGCCGTCGGCGAACAGCGCCGCTTCTACAGCACCGGTGACACCGTCGCCGACCTGGAGCTGCTGCGCCTCGCGCTGGGCGTACGGAAGTTGACCCTGGACGGTGTCTCCTACGGCACGTACACCGCCTCGCGGTACGCGCTGGCGCACCCGGGCCGTGTCGCACGGCTGGTGCTGGACTCGGTCGTACCGCAGAGCGGGTACGACCCGATGGACCGCGCCGCCCTGCGCGCGGCACCGCGCGTGCTGCGGACGGCGTGCGCGGCGATCCACTGCACCACGGACCCCGCGGCGGACCTCGCCGAGGTCGTGGACACCTACGGCAACGGCGTCGACGTCATCGACGCGCTGACCACCTGGGAATTCGTCGACCCGGACTACGCGGAGATGATCGACGCCCTGCACAAGGCCGCCGGCGGCGACCCCGGACCGCTGCACGGCCTGATCGCGGGCACCCGGCAGGGCAACGCCGCGACCGCCGAGGAGCTGAGCCAGGGCCTGCACGCCTCGACGCTGTGCCTGGACGGCCGTTACCCCTGGGGCAGGTCGGACGCCCCCCTGGCCGGACGGCGCGAGGCGCTGGAGAAGGCGGGCGCCGGGCTGACCCCCCACGACTACGGCCCCTTCGACGCCGCCACCGCCACGGGCCTCGGCTCGATGCTCAGCTGCCTGCACTGGCCGCTCACCCAGGCGCCCCCGCTGCCGTCGCCGCACCGCAGGCTCCCCGGCGACATCCCGGTCCTGCTGCTCGGCGGCGACCGTGATCTGTCGACGCCGGTGGAGTGGCTGTACGACCAGAAGAAGCTCACCCCGCGCGCCGAGGTCGTGGTGGTCGAGGGAGCCGCGCACTCGGTGCAGAGCAGGGCCGCGAACGACGAGGGCCGGCAAGCGGTGTACGACTTCCTCCTCAAACACTGAGCGGCGTTCCTCCTGGGCGGGGCCGCGTGCCACAGGTGCGCTGCCCCGCGCCGACGGTCCGGGGCGGGCCGGTCACGGACCCCCGGGATACGGTCGGAGAGTGACCGACCAGTCCCGGACCGACGAGCCCCAGCAGCCCGCCCCCGAACTCTTCACCTGGGAGTTCGCGAGCAACCCCTACCCCGCCTACGCCTGGCTCCGCGAGCACGCCCCCGTGCACCGCACCCGCCTGCCCAGCGGAGTCGAGGCCTGGCTGGTCACCCGTTACGCCGACGCCCGGCAGGCCCTGGCCGACCAGCGTCTGAGCAAGAACCCCGCGCACCACGACGAGCCGGCGCACGCCAAGGACAGGACCGGCATCCCCGGCGAGCGCAAGGCCGAGCTGATGACGCATCTGCTCAACATCGACCCGCCGGACCACACCCGGCTGCGCCGCCTGGTCAGCAAGGCGTTCACGCCCCGCCGGGTCGCCGAGTTCGCGCCGCGCGTGCAGGAGCTGACCGACCGGCTCATCGACGGGTTCGCGGACCGCGGCACCGCCGACCTCATCCACGAGTTCGCCTTCCCGCTGCCCATCTACGCCATCTGCGACATGCTCGGCGTCCCGCGCGAGGACCAGGACGACTTCCGCGACTGGGCGGGCATGATGCTGCATTTTCCCGGGGGCAAGCCCTCGGACCCCCAGGGGCACGGAAAGAGCCCGCGGGGTGGCGTCGCGCGGTCGGTGAAGAAGATGCGCGGCTACCTCGCCGAGCTGATCCACCGCAAGCGGCAGGCGCTGCCCGCGGAGCCGGCCCCCGGCGAGGACCTGATCTCCGGCCTCATCCGCGCCTCCGACCACGGTGAGCACCTCACCGAGAAGGAGGCCGCCGCCATGGCCTTCATCCTCCTCTTCGCGGGTTTCGAGACGACCGTCAACCTGATCGGCAACGGCGCCTACGCCCTGCTCACCCATCCCGAGCAGCGACACCGCCTCCAGGACTCCCTGGCCCGCGGCGAACGCGGCCTGCTGGAGACCGGCGTCGAGGAACTGCTCCGCTACGACGGCCCGGTGGAGATGGCCACCTGGCGGTTCGCCACCCGGCCGCTCACCATCGGCGGACAGGACATCGCGGCGGGCGACCCGGTGCTCGTCGTGCTCGCCGCCGCCGACCGCGACCCGGAGCGGTTCGCCGACCCGGACACCTTGGACCTCGGCCGGCGCGACAACCAGCACCTGGGGTACGGGCACGGCATCCACTACTGCCTCGGCGCCCCGCTGGCGCGCCTGGAGGGCCAGACCGCCCTCGCCACGCTCCTCACCCGGCTTCCCGACCTCCGACTCGACGCCGAACCGGACGACTTGCGCCGGCGTGGCGGACTCATCATGCGGGGACTGCGGACGCTGCCCGTGCGCTTCACCCCGGCAGAGCGTGGCCTCCCACCGGCAGAACGGCGTTGACGGAAGCAAAGGTGACACACGTTCAACTGTGTGATCTTCACGTGATCTGCGCGGCATGAACTTGTGACGGAGGATCCTCAGCCGATACGTTCACGCATCAGCGTGGCGTACGAGCATCACCCGTCACGTCGGTATCTGTTGTCGCCGAAAGGTCCTTGCATGCTCTCCGGGAACGGCCGTCACCGTCGCCCCCGTCAGGCTCCGGCCCTCTTCGTCACCGCCGGAGTGACCGGCTCCGCCATCGCCATCCCGCTCCTCGGCGCCACCGGCGCGCACGCGGCCGACGGCACTACGTGGGACAAGGTGGCCCAGTGCGAGACGGGCGGCTCCTGGAGCGCCGACAACGGCAACGGCTACTACGGCGGTCTGCAGCTGACCCAGGACGACTGGGAGGAGTACGGCGGCCTCGACTTCGCCCCGAGCGCCGACCAGGCCAGCCGGTCCCAGCAGATAGCCGTGGCCGAGAAGATCCTCGCCGACCGGGGCCCCGGCGCCTGGCCCACCTGCGGCCTGCTCTCCGGGCTCACCAAGGACACCGGTGCCGCGAAGGTCGACACGGGTCTTGGCTACGACTCGTCCTCGAGGTCCGGTTCCTCCCGCTCCTCCGGTGCGTCCCACTCGTCGCATGCGTCGGGATCGTCGGAGTCGAGTGATGCATCCGGCACGTCCGGATCGTCCGATGTGAGTGACCCCGGGCTCGATGACTCGTCGCGGAACAACGGCAACTCCGGTTCGTCCTCGTCCGATTCGGACGCCGGCCTCGGTGCCGGATCCTCCTCTTCGGGCGATTCGTCCTCCGCATCCCCCGTGAATCCGTCCGACGCGCCCTCGCGGTCCGGCGAGCAGGGCGGCGCCCCCGAGTCCGGTGCGACTCCCGGGTCCGGCACGGAGGGTGTCGCGACGCCCGAAGCGTCGCCTTCGACCGCACCCGACCGGGACGACTCGGACAACTACCGGCAGAGTGTCGGATCTTCGGCTCTCGTCGACACCGGGGCCCTGGGCACCGGCCGGCACCGCGGCGGCAGCGCCGCCGAGGACCTGACGGAGAGCGCGGCCGGCGGCCGGCACGCCTCCCGGGGCGACGGCGGCGCGCACACCGCCTCCGCCGACTCCTACACCGTCCGCGCCGGCGACTCGCTCGCCTCCATCGCCGACTCCCTTGACGTCCACGGCGGGTGGCACGCCCTCTACGACGCCAACGAGGCGGCCATCGGCTCCGACCCGAACCGCATCGTCGCCGGTCAGAGCCTGGATGTCCCGGTCGAAAGCGCCCAGAACTAGCAGGAGTTCACGTCACACTTCGTACTGAATGTCCCATTCGGTGAAAGTGTGGGATGAGTCTCAGAAGCCGTGATCGTCTTTGAAATCCCGTCGATCTCGTGTCTACGGTCATGACCGCTCGCCACCGCGAGCCCCGGCTGCCGCCACGCCGAATCCTGCCGGCGGCCGCACGGGAACAGTCGTCGCGTCGAGCGCCGTAGGCAGGAGCGGGGGACCCAAGGTAAGTGCCGCAGCGGGCAGTTCGCCCGAGCGGCTTGGGGTGTAGCCGTGCCTCTTCGAGGGCACGGCCGGGCAACTCAACCGGCCCGAACCCGACAGCTCACCTCGCAGGCGTCGGTGAGGGGATCCATCCATGCTGTTTTCCGGCAAGGGCAAGCACCGTCGTTCCTCCAAGGCCACCCGCGCCATCGCACTCGCCGGTGTCGCCTCCGCCGCCGTCGCCGGCCCGCTGATGGCGGCCGGCAACGCTTCCGCCGCCACCGCCTCCGAGTGGGACGCGGTCGCCCGGTGCGAGTCCGGCGGCAACTGGTCCATCAACACCGGCAACGGCTTCTACGGCGGCCTGCAGTTCACGAACTCCACCTGGGCCGCGTTCGGCGGCACCGCCTACGCCCCGCGCGCCGACCTGGCCTCCAAGGCGCAGCAGATAGCCGTCGCCGAGAAGGTGCTGGCGGGTCAGGGCAAGGGCGCCTGGCCGGTGTGCGGCAAGGGCCTGTCGAGCACCCCCTACAGCGGTGCCACCGCCCCCGCCGGCAGCGCCGCCAAGAGCACCGCGCCCAAGAGCACCACCACCCGCTCCACCGAGCAGCAGGCGGCCGACCGCTCCGCCACGCGTCCGGCCCCGAAGAAGACCGTCACCACCCCGGCCGGCAAGAAGGTCGAGAAGGGTGACGGCGAGTACAAGGTGGTCTCCGGTGACACGCTCAGCTCCATCGCCGCCGAGCACCACGTCAAGGGCGGCTGGGAGAAGCTGTTCCAGCTGAACAAGGACATCGTCGAGGACGCGGACCTCATCTTCCCCGGCCAGCAGCTGCACCTGAAGTAGGCGGCGCGGGCCGCGGGTCCGCTCCCCTCCCGCGGGCTCCCCGTCCCGTGGGTCCCGTCCCCCCAGTCCCCCCGCCCCGGCGCGTGTTCCCCCGTACGCGCCGGGGCGGGGCCCTTTTCGCCGGCGGTTTCCCTCGACTTTCCGCAACTGCTCCCTCCTTTTGTTCCGGTGTGGAACAATGTGGCCGTCACCCTGTCCACGGGACGGTCGGTCGGACGGCCGGGGCCCGGGGACGGTTAGGCTCTAGTCGCAAGGCTCACAAGCCCCGCACTTTCAGCGTCACATCCACGAAGGAGATGCTCGTGCCGTCCATCGACGTCGTCGTAGCCCGGGAAATCCTGGACTCCCGAGGCAACCCCACGGTCGAGGTCGAGGTCGGCCTCGACGACGGCAGCACGGGTCGTGCCGCCGTTCCGTCCGGCGCCTCGACGGGTGCCTTCGAGGCCATCGAGCTGCGCGACGGGGACCCCAACCGCTACCAGGGCAAGGGCGTCGAGAAGGCCGTCCTCGCCGTCATCGAGCAGATCGGCCCGGAGCTCGTCGGCTACGACGCCACCGAGCAGCGTCTGATCGACCAGGCCATGTTCGACCTGGACGCCACCGACAACAAGGGCTCCCTCGGGGCCAACGCCATCCTCGGTGTCTCCCTCGCCGTCGCCCACGCCGCCTCCGAGGCGTCCGACCTCCCGCTCTTCCGCTACCTGGGCGGCCCGAACGCGCACCTGCTGCCGGTGCCGATGATGAACATCCTGAACGGCGGCTCGCACGCCGACTCCAACGTGGACATCCAGGAGTTCATGATCGCTCCGATCGGCGCGGAGTCCTTCTCCGAGGCGCTGCGCTGGGGCACCGAGGTCTACCACACGCTGAAGAAGGTCCTGAAGACCAAGGGCCTGTCCACCGGCCTCGGCGACGAGGGCGGCTTCGCCCCGAACCTCGGCTCCAACCGCGAGGCCCTCGACCTCATCCTCGAGGCGATCAAGGAGGCCGGGTACGCGCCCGGCGAGCAGATCGCCCTCGCGCTCGACGTCGCCGCCTCCGAGTTCTACAAGGACGGCAAGTACCTCTTCGAGGGCAAGGAGCGCTCCGCCGCCGAGATGACGGAGTACTACGAGGAGCTCGTCGCGGCCTACCCGCTCGTCTCCATCGAGGACCCGCTGTTCGAGGACGACTGGGCCGGGTGGAAGGTCATCACCGACAAGCTCGGCGACAAGGTCCAGCTGGTCGGCGACGACCTGTTCGTCACCAACCCCGAGCGTCTGGCCCGCGGCATCGAGGAGGGCACCGCCAACGCCCTGCTGGTGAAGGTGAACCAGATCGGCTCGCTGACCGAGACCCTGGACGCCGTCGAGCTGGCCCAGCGCAACGGCTTCAAGTGCATGATGTCCCACCGCTCCGGCGAGACCGAGGACGTCACCATCGCCGACCTGGCCGTCGCCACCAACTGCGGCCAGATCAAGACCGGCGCCCCGGCCCGCTCCGAGCGCGTCGCCAAGTACAACCAGCTGCTGCGCATCGAGGAGATCCTCGACGACGCCGCCGTGTACGCCGGCCGCAGCGCCTTCCCGCGCTTCAGGGCCTAGGCCGAGGTCTCCCGGGGCCGACCCGACCCGGGGTGAGGCTCAGCCAGTCGCCCGTACGTCTCCGTGCCCGGTCCCGTACCGTGTCCGGGGACGTACGCACGTGTGCAGGGGAGGCGGGACCATGGCCGTGAAGGACCGGAATGACCGGGACCGGTTCTCCACCACGACCAGGCTCAGGCTGCTCGGCGAGCAGACCGCGGCCCGCGTCTACCGCTCCCAGACCCGGCGTCAGGCCCGACGCTCCCGGCTCACCGGGCGGGCCGCGCTGCTGGCGCTCGTGGTCTGTTCGCTGGTGGTCGCCCTGGCCTACCCGATGCGGCAGTACGTCTCCCAGCGTGCCGACATCACCGACCTGAAGCGACAGAAACGGCAGGCCCAGGAGCGGGTCGAGCAGCTGCGCGACCTGAAGGCGCGCTGGCAGGACGACGCCTACGCCGAGCAGCAGATCCGGCACCGGCTGCACTATGTGCTGCCCGGGGAGACCGGGTACATCGTGGTCGACCCGGGAGCGGCCAGGCAGTCCCGCACCGAGCGGGAGACGGCTCGCCGCCCCTGGTACACCAACGTCTGGTACCAGGTCGACAGGTCCGACGCCGGCCACCAGTGAACCGACAGAGAGATTTCCCCACAGGCATGGAAACACCCCCGCCGCCCACCCCGCGCACCGAACCCACCGACGCGGACGTCGAGGCCTTCAAGCAGCAGCTCGGGCGGCCGCCGCGCGGGCTGCGCGCGATCGCCCACCGCTGTCCGTGCGGACAGCCGGACGTCGTGGAGACGGCCCCCCGGCTGCCCGACGGCACACCCTTCCCCACGCTGTACTACCTGACCTGCCCGCGGGCCGCGTCGGCGATCGGCACGCTGGAGGCCGACGGTGTGATGAAGGAGATGACCGAGCGGCTGGCGAGCGACCCGGAGCTGGCGGCGGCGTACCGGGCCGCGCACGAGGACTACATCCGGCGCCGGGACGAGATCGAGGAGCTGACGGGCTTTCCGAGTGCGGGCGGCATGCCCGACCGGGTCAAGTGCCTGCACGTCCTGGTCGCCCACTCGCTGGCGGCCGGGCCGGGTGTGAACCCCCTGGGCGACGAGGCGATCGCCATGCTGCCGGAGTGGTGGCGCAAGGGTCCGTGCGTGACGGTGCCGGGCGAGCCCGCCGCGAGTGAGGAGGACGCCAAGTGAGCCGGGTCGCCGCCATCGACTGCGGTACGAACTCCATCCGTCTGCTCGTCGCGGACGCGAACCCCGAGACGGGTGAACTCGTCGACCTGGAGCGGCGCATGACGATCGTGCGGCTCGGCCAGGGCGTCGACCGCACCGGCCGGCTAGCGCCGGAGGCGCTGGAGCGCACCTTCGCCGCCTGCCGCGAGTACGCCCAGGTCATCAAGGAGTACGACGCGGAACGGCTGCGTTTCGTGGCCACCTCCGCGTCCAGGGACGCCGAGAACCGGGACGAGTTCGTGCGCGGGGTGGTGGACATTCTCGGTGTCGAACCCGAGGTGATCACCGGCGACCAGGAGGCCGAGTTCTCGTTCACGGGTGCGACGAAGGAACTGACGGGTCGTGACCATCTGGAACGCCCGTTCCTGGTGGTGGACATCGGCGGCGGCTCCACGGAGTTCGTCGTGGGCGAGGACCATGTGCGGGCCGCGCGCTCGGTGGACGTGGGCTGCGTCCGTATGACCGAGCGCCACCTGGTGCGGGACGGCGTGGTGAGCGACCCGCCCACCGAGGCGCAGATCGCGGCGATAAGGGCCGACATCGACGCGGCGCTGGACCTCGTCGAGGAGACGGTCCCGCTGCGCGAGGCACGCACCCTGGTGGGGCTGGCGGGGTCCGTGACGACCGTGTCGGCGATCGCGCAGGAGCTGCCCGAGTACGACTCGGCCCGCATCCACCACTCCCGTGTCTCCCACGACCGCGTCCGCGAGATCACCGGTGCGCTGTTGCACTCCACGCACGCCGAGCGGGCCACGATTCCGTCCATGCACCCCGGCCGGGTCGACGTGATCGGCGCCGGCTCGCTGGTCCTGCTGGCGATCATGGAACGGATCGGCGCGGAGGAGGTCGTGGTCAGCGAGCACGACATCCTCGACGGGATCGCGTGGTCGGTGGCCTGACCGCCTACAGGTTGCGGTACGCGTCCCGCCGGTCGCCCACCTTGACGACGAGGATGACGAGTTCGCCGTCGTTGATCTGGTAGGCGACCCGGTAGTTTCCGACCCGGAGCCGGTAGAGCCCGGACGGGCCGGTGAGCTTCTTGACGTCGGCGTCCTCACGGTACGGGTCGTCGCCGAGCGCGGTCAGCGCGGTCAGGATGCGCATGGCGTCGGGTCGGCTGACGGCCCGGAGTTGTCGCTGCGCCGCCGTGGTGAACCGGAAGGCGTACTTCACGCCGCCTCGCCGCCATGCTCGGTGAACAGATCCGCCAGCAATTCCGCCATCGTCACGGTGGGGCCGCCCTCGGTCAGGACCGCCTCCGCTTCGCGCGCCAACATCACGTCGGCCGCCTCCTCCAGCGCTTCGAAGTCCGTGATCGGAACCACGGCAGCCACCGGTGTGCCGTTGCGCGTGATGACCGTCGGGATGCCTTCCTCGGCCCGGTTGATGTGGTCCGCGAGATGCGCGCGGGCCTCTCGTATGGTCACGGTGTTCTCAGCCATGAGGTTAGTGTACGCGCGTTCGTGTACACATGCGGGTCTGGACGTCGCGTGGCTCGGAGAGTCGCGTGCGTGAGCGATCCCTGGCAGGATCGCGTGGTCGGTGGCCTGAAAGGGCGGCCGGCCCGCCGGAGAGGGTTCGCTTCCCGCCTGTATGCTACTGCTCGGTAATATCGCCTGAGCAGGAGCGATGCCCGGATGAGCGGGGTCGGCCGGACCCTCTGGGCAGCCGGACGGCAGCCCGACGGGAAACTTCGTGAAGTTCTTCACAAGGAATTCGGTCCAAGAGGCGGGTCCCTCGGCCCTCAGGGGGTCTTCTGGGCCCCTTGTGGACCTCCCGGGGTGCTGGGAGCCTTGTTCGCGGGAGGTTCCGCGAGGGTCGGACTGAGCCCCTCTGCGGGGGGTGTGGGGACCGGGAGCAGCAGCTCACGCGCCCTTGACAACGGTCACTGCCGGGCGCCGGTTCCGTTCCGGTGTCATGATCTCCGTCACGTGGGTCGCGGAGTTTAGCACAAGGCCTGTCGAAGCTTGTGAAGGGGCGCACGAGGTGCCCCCCTGAGCCGGGTGGATACTCGATGGCATGAGCACCACGGAGCGTCCCAGGATCCTCGTAGTAGGCGGTGGGTACGTAGGCCTGTACGCAGCTCGGCGCATCCTCAAGAAGATGCGCTACGGAGAGGCGACCGTCACGGTCGTCGACCCCCGGTCGTACATGACCTACCAGCCCTTCCTCCCCGAAGCCGCCGCCGGCAGCATCTCCCCTCGGCACGTCGTCGTCCCGCTGCGGCGCGTCCTGCCCAGGGCGGAGGTCCTCACCGGCCGGGTCACCACCATCGACCAGGACCGCAAGGTCGCCACGATCGCCCCGCTGGTGGGTGAGGCGTACGAGCTGCCGTTCGACTACCTGGTCATCGCGATGGGCGCGGTCTCCCGCACCTTCCCGATCCCCGGCCTCGCCGAGCAGGGCATCGGCATGAAGGGCATCGAGGAGTCCATCGGCCTGCGCAACCACGTGCTGGAGCAGCTGGACAAGGCCGACTCCACCACGGACGAGGAGATCCGCCGCAAGGCGCTCACCTTCGTCTTCATCGGTGGTGGCTTCGCCGGCGCCGAGACCATCGGCGAGGTCGAGGACATGGCCCGGGACGCGGCCAAGTACTACACCAACGTGTCCCGCGAGGACATGCGCTTCATCCTCGTCGACGCCGCGGACAAGATCCTGCCCGAGGTCGGCCCGAAGCTCGGCCAGTACGGCAAGGAGCACCTGGAGAGCCGTGGCGTGGAGATCTACCTCTCCACCTCCATGGAGTCCTGCGTCGACGGTCACGTGGTGCTCAAGAACGGCCTCGAGGTCGACGCCAACACCATCGTCTGGACGGCCGGCGTCAAGCCGAACCCGGTCCTCGCCCGCTTCGGTCTGCCGCTCGGCCCGCGTGGCCACGTGGACACCGCGGCCACGCTCCAGGTGCAGGGCACGGACTACATCTGGGCCGCCGGCGACAACGCCCAGGTGCCGGACCTCGTCGGCCGCAAGGCGGGCAACGAAAACGCCTGGTGCCCGCCCAACGCGCAGCACGCGCTGCGCCAGGCCAAGGTCCTCGGCGACAACGTGGTCTCCGGCATGCGGGGCTTCCCGCAGAAGGAGTACAGCCACGCCAACAAGGGCGCGGTCGCGGGCCTCGGCCTGCACAAGGGCGTCGCGATGATCGTCCTGGGCAAGATGAAGATCAAGCTCAAGGGCCGTCTCGCCTGGTACATGCACCGCGGCTACCACGGCCTGGCCATGCCGACCTGGAACCGCAAGATCCGCGTCTTCGCCGACTGGACCCTCAGCATGTTCCTCAAGCGCGAGGTCGTCTCCCTGGGCGCCATGGAGAACCCCCGCGAGGAGTTCTACGAGGCCGCCAAGCCCGCGCCGGTGCCCGCCGTGAGCAAGCCGGAGGCGAAGGCCAAGGCCTCCTGACCGACGCTCACCGGTCCACCTCTCGGAAGGGGCCGCCCGCCATCCGTGGTGCGGGCGGCCCCTTCGGCGTCCCCGAAGCGGCTCCGGACCCCGAATGTGTGTGCGCTGCAACTGTTTTGCCCAGTCGTAACCCGCTTGCGGGACTGCGCGGAAGGCATCCTGGTGTTTACGTGGTGGATGACATTCCGGCGTTCGTCGTCACGGAGGTGCGCACCATGCCCGACGCCGCGCTGCGGCTCACAGAACTGCTCGAACAGCTGCTGGGTGCCCCGCTACCGGTGCGCGTCCGCGCCTGGGACGGCTCGGAGTCCGGGCCGCCCGGGACGCCGACCCTCGTCGTGCGCAACCGCCGCGCGCTGCGCCGGTTGCTGTTCAAGCCAGGCGAACTCGGTCTGGCCCGCGCCTGGGTGGCCGGTGACCTGACCGTCGACGGTGACCTCTACACCGCCCTGGGCCTGCTCTCCGGCCTGATCTGGGAGCGCGGGGAGGACGCCGGAGGCCTCGCCCGGACCCTGCGCGACCCGCGGGCGCGGGCCGCCGTCCTGGGCCTGGTGAAGCTGGCGGGACCGCCACTGCCGCCCGCCCCGCCCGCCGAGGAGGTCCGCCGCCCCGGCCACCTGCACACCCGGCGCTCCGACAAGCGCGCCATCAGCCACCACTACGACGTCGGCAACGACTTCTACGAACTCGTCCTCGGCCCGTCCATGGTGTACTCCTGCGCCTACTGGCCGGCCCCCGAACCGGACGCCACCCTCGAGCAGGCCCAGCACGACAAGCTGGAACTCGTCTGCCGCAAGCTCGGCCTGAAGCCCGGTCAGCGTCTCCTCGACGTCGGCTGCGGCTGGGGCTCGATGGCCATCCACGCGGCCCGCGAGCACGGCGTGAGCGTCGTCGGTGTCACCCTGTCCCAGGAACAGGCGGCGTACGCCCGCAAGCGCGTCGCCGACGAGGGGCTGACCGACCGGGTGGAGATCCGCATCCAGGACTACCGCGACGTGGCCGACGGGCCGTACGACGCGATCTCCTCCATCGGCATGGCCGAACACGTCGGCGCCGCCCGCTACCTGGAGTACGCGAACGACCTGTACGCCCTGCTGAAGCCCGGCGGACGGCTCCTCAACCACCAGATCGGCCGCCGCCCGCAGCGCGACGAGTCGGCGTACCACGTGGACGAGTTCATCGACGCCTATGTCTTCCCGGACGGCGAACTCGCCCCCATCGGCAGCACCGTCACCCAGCTGGAGCGCGCCGGCTTCGAGGTGCGCGACGTGGAGTCGCTCCGCGAGCACTACGCGCTCACCCTGCGCCGCTGGGTCACCAACCTGGAGGCGGACTGGGCGCGGGCGGTACGGCTCACCAGCCCCGGCCGCGCCCGCGTCTGGCGGCTGTACATGGCGGCCTCCGCCCTCGCCTTCGAGCGCAACCGCATCGGCGTCAACCAGGTGCTGGCCGTGAAGACTCCCGAATCCGGCGAGTCGGGGTTCGCGCTGCGGGCCCGTACGTGGGGTGCACCGGCCACCTGACGGACGACCCGCGCCCGCGCCGAGGGGCCCCGTTCCGCCGCGGAACGGGGCCCCCTCGCCGAGGGGGCCTTACTCCGACTTGATGGCCTGGAGCATGTTCAGCCGGGCCGCCCGCCGGGCCGGCCACAGCGCGGCCAGCACGCCGACCGTCGCCGCCAGCAGCAGGAAGACCGCCATCCGGGCCCAGGGCAGCACCAGTTCGTACGTCGCCATCCTGGCGCCGAGCAGCTGACCGGCCGCCCAGCCGAAGAACACGCCCAGGCCGATGCCGAGGATCCCGCCGAACAGGGAGATCACCAGGGACTCCAGGCGGACCATCCGCTTGATGCCCCTGCGGTCCAGGCCGATCGCGCGGAGCATGCCGATCTCCTGCGAGCGTTCGAACACCGACATCGCCAGGGTGTTGACGACGCCGAGGACCGCCACGATCACCGCCATGCCGAGCAGGCCGTAGAGCATGTTCAGCAGCAGCGTGAAACTGCGCGCGATGGTGTTGGAGATGTCCTTCTTGTCCTGGACCTTGATCGCCGGGTTGGAGCCGAGCGCCTCGACCAGCCGGTCCTTGGCCGCGCCGGCCGCACCGTGGGCGGTCTTCACCAGGACCTGCATGTCGGTCGGGTCCGAGCGGTGCGGGTCGAGGGTGGCGTTGTCGAGCATGATCCCGCGGATCATCTCGTTGCCCTCGTAGACGCCGGCGACCGTCAGTTTCTGCTTCCTGCCGTCCTCGTAGGAGACGGTGAAGGACGAACCGGCCGTCCAGTGATGGTCCTCGGCGGTGTCCTCGTCGACCACCACCCGGGTGTCGCCGACCGAGAAGGAGCCGTCGTCGACCTTCAGATCGGTCAGCTCGCCGATCACGGCGCCGTTCACGCCGGTCAGGTACTCCGTCTCGCCGTCGATCCGGGAGGGAGCGTTGCGCAGCGGGCTGGTGGCGGTGACGCCCTCGGCGGCCTTCAGCTTCCGGTCGACGTCCGGGGACAGGCCGTTGCCGTTCGCCATCGACACCACGTAGTCGGCGCGGATCGAGGAGGACGCCATCCTGTCGATCGCCTGCTGGAGGCTGCCTGCCATCACGGTCATACCGGTGATCAGGGTCAGCCCGATCATCAGCGCCGACGCGGTGGCCGCCGTACGGCGCGGGTTGCGTACCGAGTTCTGCCGGGCCAGCTTGCCGGAGACACCGAAGACGCGCAGCAGCGGGGCGGCGGCCGCGATCAGCGGCCGGGACAGCAGCGGGGTCAGGACGAACACACCGACGATCAGCAGGACCGCGCCGAGCCCCATGGGCGCCTGACCGGAGTCGCCGTCCATCTTGGTGGCCGCCAGGATCACCGCGACGCCGGCCGCCGAGAACAGGGCGCCGAGCGTGTTGCGCAGCACCAGCGACCTGGTGGTGGCCTGCGCGTGCACGCTGCCCATCGCCGCCACCGGCGGGATCTTCGAGGCGCGCCGGCCGGGCAGCCACGCGGCGAGCATCGTCACGAGGACGCCGACCGCCAGGGCGGTGGCGACGGTGCCGGGCGTGACGACCAGCGGCCCGTCCGGCACGGTGGCGCCCAGCGTCCCCAGCAGGGACCGCAGCCCCGCGCCGATGCCGATACCGGCGACCAGACCGGTCACGGCGGCCACCGCGCCCACCACGAACGCCTCGGTCAGCACCGACCGGGTGACCTGCCGGCGGGAGGCGCCGACCGCGCGCAGCAGCGCCAGCTCCCGGGTGCGCTGGGCGACCAGCATCGTGAAGGTGTTGGCGATGATGAACGTGCCGACGAACAGCGCGATCCCGGCGAAGACCAGCAGCCCCTGCTTCATGCTGCTCATGGACGAGGAGATGGCCCGCGCCTGGTCGTCGGCGAGCTGCCGGGCGGTGGTCGTCTCGGTCTTCCCCTTCGGCAGGGCCGCGTCCAGCTGCGCCTTCAGTGCCGTCTGGCTGGTGCCGGCCTTGGCCTTGACGTCGATCTCGTCGTACGCGCCCGGCTTGCCGAACAGCTTCTGCGCGGTGGCGGTGTCGAACAGGGCGAGGCTGCCGCCGGCGGCGACGTTGCCGTCCTCGGTGGTGAAGATGCCGCTGACGGTCGGGGTGAGGACGGGGCCGTCGACGGAGATGCGCACGGCGTCGCCGACCCGGTAGCCGGCCCGCCGGGCGGTCTCGGAGTCGATGAGGACCTGGCCCTCGCCGTGCGGGGCGGTGCCGTCGGTGAGCGGGTAGCGGGGGTCCTCGGCGCCCCAGTAGTTGCCGCCCTCCGACTGGAAGCCGCCGCCGATCAGCTTGCCGTCCTTGTCGGCGATCGCGGTGAAGCCGCGGACGACACCGAGGGCGGAGGCCGCGCCCGGCACCCGGGCGCTCTGCTCCAGGGTCGTCCGGGTCAGCTCGGGGGTCCTGCCGACCCGGTCGCCCTCGCTCTTCTGGTACGTGGCCTCGACGGCGACGTCGACGTGGCCGAAGCCCTTGGCGGCGCTGTTCTGGAAGGCGTCGGAAATGGTGTTGGTGAAGACCAGGGTCCCGGACACGAAGGCGACGCCGAGCATCACGGCGAGCACGGTCATCAGGAGCCGGGCCTTGTGCGCGAGCACGTTGCGCAAGGCGGTGCGGAACATGGGTTGTCTCTGTCCAGGGGTACGAGGTGGGGAGGGGCTTGTCCGGGGAGGTCAGCTGGTGCGGCCCTTGGCGTCGAACTGCTTCATCCGGTCCAGGACGGTGTCGGCCGTCGGCCCGTACACCTCGTCCACGATCCGCCCGTCCGCGAGGAACACCACCCGGTCCGCGTACGCCGCCGCCACCGGGTCGTGGGTCACCATCACCACCGTCTGGCCGTGCTCGCGCACGGAGTTGCGCAGGAAGCCGAGCACTTCCGCGCCCGAGCGCGAGTCGAGGTTCCCGGTGGGCTCGTCGCCGAAGACGATGTCCGGCTTGGAAGCCAGCGCCCGGGCGACGGCGACGCGCTGCTGCTGCCCGCCGGACAGCTGCGAGGGCCGGTGCCCCAGCCGGTCGGCGAGCCCGACCATCGCGATCACCGTGTCCAGCCACTGCTTGTCCGGCTTGCGGCCCGCGATGTCCATGGGGAGCGTGATGTTCTCCAGGGCCGTCAGCGTCGGCAGCAGGTTGAACGCCTGGAAGATGAAGCCGATATTGTCCCGGCGCAACCGGGTGAGCTGCTTGTCCTTCAGGGAGCCCAGTTCCGTCTCGCCGACGCGCACGGACCCGGAGGAGAAGGTGTCCAGGCCCGCCACGCAGTGCATCAGCGTGGACTTGCCGGACCCGGAGGGACCCATGATCGCGGTGAACTCGGCCTGCCGGAAGTCGACGGAGACCCGGTCGAGGGCGACCACCCGGGTCTCGCCCTGTCCGTAGATCTTCGACAGATCCGTGGCACGCGCGGCCACGGCGGTGGTCCGGCCGGCGATGGAAGAGGTGGTCACGGGTGAACGCTCCTGACGGGACGACGGGTGATCCCGGGGTTCTCGGGTCTTGGGGAGGTCTCGAGACCTCGGGGTGCTCGGGCTTTCTCGGAGCCGTGACCATCGTCGTCGTTGGACGGGCCCACCGAGTCAGCCGCTGCTCCGGTTCCGGGGGGCGACTCGGGTCGGACCGCACGCGCCTGTGTCATACCTGGGGATGACCCCGGTCCCTGAGACCCGTCAAGGGCGCTCCCCCGGAAGGGCGACGTCGCGACCGGGTGGAGCGGCGTTGTTCAGACGGTGAAATTCCGTCATTCCGCGTGCGCGGGCGGACCCGGCCCGGAAGGCTGTTGGCAGGTGCCGACCGGCTGCGAGGAGTGCTGATGGTCCCTCAGACATCAATAAAATAAGACAACATAGGTCCGTCAGTCCGCTGTTCGGGGGACGCCTCCCGATAGGCTCGGAACCTCAGCGCGGAGCCCATGGCCTGCCCGGATGGTGGAATGCAGACACGGCGAGCTTAAACCTCGCTGCCCCTCGCGGGCGTACCGGTTCGAATCCGGTTCCGGGCACCTCTTCTTGCACATCACGTGACTGTGGAAACGGCCCTACGGGGCCTGCGCGGCCGGCCGGGACGTCCTGGCCCGGCTCGGGGACCGCGTCCCGCATGCGCACAAGACGTTCACCGGGGGCATACCGGTGGACCCGTCGTCCGGGGAGGGCCCTCGCCTGGCGGAGCCGGCCGGGCCCGGGGTCCGCGGCGACTCGTGTGAACGGCCCGCACGGCAGATCACTCGCCCGCGCGTCTTGCGAACCCGGCAAGGAATTGTTCGTCTGCGCCCCGCTTCGTCGAGACTCCTGAAGCCCGGCTGATGCCGCAGGAACAGGAGGAAAAATCGATTCGGCCGATCGCGGCTGGATCATCACGGGCACGTTCGAGGCGTACGACTCCGCCCGGCCGCTCACCCTGGACACCGTCGGCCGGCGCGCACACGACTACCCCAGCCCGGGTGTGGTGCGCTTCGAATACGCCGGCGAGCCCTACGAGATGCAGGTCATCAGCCCCCACGGGCACTACACGACCGTCTTCGCGGACGCCACGGCGGTGACGTCACGTACCCGGCGGGCCGTGCGCTCGACATCCCCGTCCCGGCCGAGGACGGCACCGTCACCCTCGACTTCAACCGGGCCGTCAACCTGCCCTGCGCCTTCGGCGACCACTTCCCGATCTGCCCCACCCCGCCGGCCGGCAACCGGTACCCCTTCCGTGTCGAAGCCGGCGAGAAGACCCCGGCCACGTGAGGAGGCGGCCGAGTCCCGTCATGTGGTGGGGGGTACGGGGCTTCGGCCTGACCGAACTGCGGGTACGCGGTGCGCGGTCGAGGCGGAGCCGCCCTTGCGGGCCCTCGGGACCGTCTTCGAAGGCCCGTTCACCCCTCTGTCGGACAGCCGGGCCGTCACGGCACCGCTCCTGTCCGTGGAGCAGGGAGGTGCCCTTCGGCGGTCCGCGGGGCCGGAGGGGTGCCGTTCGTCCTCCGGTTGAGGTGTCAGCCCTCGTAGACGGTCAGGACGGCGCCGTCGATCTCGATGCGGCGGCCCGCGCGCATTCCGTTGCGGCGCAATGTGCGCAGGCAGGTGTGGAACAGGACCAGTTCCTCCGCGTCCAATATCGCGGCGGCCAGGTCCAGGAGCTCGGCGAGGGCCTCGTCGGTGAGCACCTCGGGCAGTTCACCGGACAGCAGGACCATCGCGTCTCCGGCGGGATTCCGGACCACGGCCGTGGTCGGTCCGCCATGCACGAACAACACATGTGCCCCCTGGGAGCCCGGGGTCGTGCGGCTTTCGCGCCTCGGGCAGACGAGAGACTAGCGGCGGATCTCGATGGGTATCGGCTCGTCTGGATTCTTTTTCCGACTTGGCGGGAGAACGTCCGTTCGGTGTCGACGGCGTCCGGTCCGCGCTCCGAGCTGTCAGCTCTCCCGTGACGCGCGGTCCAGGAGGGACTCCACCAGGGCCGCGACGTGGCGGCGGTCGTCGGCCGACAGTTTCTGCACGCTGGCGATGAGCAGGTCCACCTCGGGGTCCGCGGTGCGGGACCCCTCCCCGTCGGCGCCGGGGGCGGCGGAGGAGCCGTAGACGTGGATGCCGCAGGCCTCCGCGGCCGCCCGGCGGACGGTGTCCAACGGAAGTTCCAGGCCCTTGGCCAGTCCCTCGAGGGTGGCCGGCTGGGGCATGCGCACCACGCGGTCGGTGGTGGCCAGGTGGTGGACCGTGGAGCGGGGGATGCCGCCGCGGCGCGCCACGTCGCCGTAGGACCAGCCCTTGCGGTCGAGGCGCTCACGGATCAACTGCTGCAGTGCGTTGGCCACCGGTGGTCACTTCCTGCTCGCCGCCTGGCAAAACCCGTGGGAACCCTCCACGTGGAGCTTGATTCTACGGGCGTCGGCGCATGCGGCCGAGAGGGGGATTCCCGGAACGGGTTGCGCAAGTGGTTCACGAGGCCCTAGTGTCCAATCTCGTTGGACAACTCGTCCGACCAAGTTGGACAGAGTCCGGGGGGAACCTGACTCTCTCCGACCGGACACGCCCATCCCTGAGGGGGAATTGACCATGATGGACGCCCACGAGCTCGAGGCCGAGTCCGCGGAGCTGCTGCCGGGCCGCGAGGCCCTCGGTCGGCTGAAGTTCAGCTTCACCAAGGCGGTGAACGTCACCAAGCACGTCGCCAACATCTCGGCCGCCAACCAGTCCGCCGCCCTGAACGACCACTCGTTCAACTCCGTCGCCAGCTCCGGCGCCGGCCAGAGCATCACCGTCAGCCAGTAACACCCGCTGCACACCCACCCAGACACTCACATTTCGAAAGGACGTCCGTCATGAGCATGGACATGCACGAGCTGGACACCGAGTCGGCGGAGCTGCTGCCGGGCCGCGAGGCGCTCGGCCGGCTGAAGTTCAGCTTCACCAAGTCGGTGAACGTCACCAAGCACGTGGCCAACATCTCGGCGCACAACGAGTCCGCCGCGCTCAACGACCACTCCGCGTGGTCCGTCGCCGAGTCGCAGGCCGTCCAGAGCATCAACGTCACGCAGTAGCGGCACCACGTCGGCGCCCCGAGCGGCGCTGACGACGACGCCACCGGGGGCGGACCGCGCGGGGGGTACGACGCGGTCCGCCCCCGGCGGGATGACGTGGGGGGAGACCACATATGACGGTGCTCGGAGACGGGGCGCCGACACTGCACGAGACGGGCCCGGTCCCCGGGCCCGGCGGCTGGCCGGTGACCTACGAGCAGGTGGCGACGGGCACCCTGCCGTTGGTCGAGCAGCAACCGCCGCCGCTGGTCCCACGCCTGAGCGCGGGCCTGCGGCTGCACGGCGAGTACCAGGGATCGGGATTCACCGAGCCCAAGTACATCGCCCGTCGGGGGGACGGGCAGGTCGTGCAGCTGTCACGGCTGCTGTATCTCGTCGCCTCGTCCGTCGACGGGGTCCGCGACACCGAGACCATCGCCCACCGCGTCAGCGCACGGTTCGGGCGCGAGGTCAGCGGCGAGAACATCCGCTACCTGGTCGAGAACAAACTCGAACCGCTCGGTGTGACGGTCCCCGACGGCCAGGAGAGCGAGGAGGTCGACGCACCGCGCTCCGACCTCCTGCTCGCCCTCAAGGGTCACCGGGTCATCTTCAACGAGCGCCGTACGGCGAAGATCGCCCGGACGTTCGCCTGGCTGCACCGGCCGGTCGTGGTCGCGCTGGTGCTCGCCTCGGCGGTCGTCATGGACGTCTGGCTGTTCGGCTTCTTCGGCGCGATCGAGCCGGTGCTGGAAGTTCTCGACCAGCCCGTCCTCATCCTCATCGTCTTCGTCCTCACCGTGGCCTCCCTCGTCTTCCACGAGTTCGGCCACGCCTCGGCCTGCAGATACGGCGGCGCCCACCCCGGGTGCATCGGCTGCGGGCTCTTCCTCATCTGGCCGTCGATGTACACCGACGTCACCGACGTCTACCGGATCGGCCGCGGCGGACGGCTCCGCACCGACCTGGGCGGGGTGTACTTCAACGTCGTCTTCATGCTCGTCATGGCCGGCGCGTACTTCGCCACCGGGGCACCGTTCTTCCTCGCCGCCGTCTACCTCGGTCACTTCGAGATCCTGGAACAGCTGATGCCGGCCGTCCGCCTCGACGGCTACTACATCCTCGGCGACCTGGCCGGGGTGCCCGACCTGTACGGCAAGATCAAGCCGATTCTGCTGGGCCTGGTGCCGGGCAGGAAGGGCCGGGCCGCCCGCAAGGAGGTCGCCGGGCTGAAGAAGTCGGCCCGCACCATCGTCGCCACCTGGGTGCTGACGATGGTCCCGCTGATCGTCGGTGAACTCGGCTACGCCCTGTGGAACCTGCCGCGGATCATCGCCACCATGATCCGGTCGCTGACCGAGCAGGTCGTCGGCACCGGCTCGGCGTTCGTCGACGGCCGGATCGTCGAGGGCCTGGTCGGCCTCATCGGCTGCGTCATGCTGCTGTGCCCGATGGCCGGCGTCGTCTATCTCTCCGTGAAGCTCGGCGGCCGGCTCCACCGCGCCGCGAAGCGGGCCACCGCGGGGCGGCCGGCGCTGCGGCTGGCGGTGTGTGCGCTGACGCTGGCCGCGCTGGGCGGGCTCGGCTACGCCTGGGTGTCCGGGATGACGCCACAGCCCCTGCCGAAGAAGCCGCCGATCGCACCGATTCTCCAGCCGGGGGTGTCCACGCGGGAGCCGCGGCCGCGGCAGGCCTCGACACCGGGCGGGCCGTCGTCGGACGAACCGTCCGGCGGGGCCTCCGCGGTGCCGTCGGGCACGGCCGGGGCGGCTTCCGCAGGCACGGCGGGGCCGAGTGACGGACCGTCGGCATCGGCGTCGGGCAGGGCGTCCGCCTCCGCCGAGGCGTCGGGTGCGGCCTCCGTGGAGCCGAGCGCCACGGGCCGGGAGGTGCCCAGCGGCGAAGGGACGGTGAGGGAGCCGGCGCCGTCCGTGTCGGCCGAGGGACCGGCGTCGGAGGCCTCGCCCACGGCGTCGGAGAGCGTGTCGGCCGTGCCGAGCGAGAGCACGCCCGCCGCGCCGCCGCCGTCCGACAGCGGGTCCGCCAGTCCTGTTGCCGCCTCACCCTGAGGGCCGCAGCGGTGCGACCGGCGCGGGCTCGGCGTGGGGTGTGGGGGCGCCTGCCCGCGCGTACGGGGCGGCTTCCCCGCGCTCGCTCGGGCGGGGCGCCCCCGCCGCCCACCCGTGCCGCCCCTGGCGGCACCTCCCGGGTGTTCAGCCCCGGGGGAGGGACGCCGCCCGCGGCCACACCGGTGCGGCCCACCCATTCTCAATTCATCGCAGGAGATGCCCATGAGCAGTCATCGCAAGCCACGTTCCGCCACTCGTCCCCTTACCGGGCGAGCCGTGCGGATAGGGCTGTTCGCCGCCGGAGTCGCCGGCGTGGCGACCGCCGTGCCGGCGCAGGCGGCCACCGCCGCGCCGCGTGCCGCCGCCGCGCCGCGTGCCGCCGTCGCCTCCGACCACGTCTTCAGCCACGCCGGCCGGCTGCACCACACCCAGGCCAGGGACTCGTTCACCGTGCGCCAGTACGGCACGGTGAAGGCCGCCGCCGTGCGCAACCAGGCCAACGCCGTCTCCGTCGGCTGCTCGGCCGACGACGCGTGCCGTTCCGTGGCTCTGTCCTTCCAGATCGTCACGTTCGCCGGCGAGCGCACGCACCTGAACGCGGTGAACATCAGTGACGCCGCCAACAAGAGGTGCACAGGCTGTCAGACCCTGGCGGGCGCCTACCAGTTCGTCGTCTCCACGCCGACCCCGCTCACCTTCGACGCCGCCACCCGGCGCAAGCTCGACGACATCCACCGCCGGCTCGACGCGCTGACCCGTTCCTCGCTGCCCGCCACCGAACTGAAGTCGCGGGTCGACGGTCTGGCGGCCGAGGTCGACACCGTGCTGCACGACGCGGTCGCCACCGCCCCGAAGGCGGTGCGGACGCCGCAGGGCGCGGTGCGGCCGGCCGTGACCCTGCACCGTCACCTGGAGGGCTGGCCCGGGCACTGACCGCGCCGTAACCGTCGCGGTCGTCCTCCTGGGGCCGGCCGCCGGGTCCGCGACCGTGAACGCGGACCCGGCGGTCGGCCGTCGTCGTGCGAGGGCGGGAACCATTGACATCGGGTGGATGAGGGCGGAGACTCGGCCCAGGCGAAATCGGTGAATAAAAGTTCACTATGCGAACAAGGCAATGACGCCCACCCGAAGGGAACGACCGATGCGCACCACCGTCGGCATCATCGGAGCCGGCCCGGCCGGCCTGCTCCTCGCCCGGCTGCTCCACAACGCCGGAATCGACTCGGTGGTCCTGGAGAGCCGTGACCGCGACTACGTCGAGCAGCGGCAGCGGGCCGGGATCCTGGAGCAGGGCACGGTCGACGTACTGCGCGCGGCGGGAGCCGGGGAGCGGATGGACCGCAAGGGGCTGCGGCACGACGGGATCGAGCTGCGGTTCGACCGTCGCCGGCACCGGGTGGACTTCCCCCGGCTGACCCGTGGGCGGTCCGTGATGGTCTACGCCCAGACGGAGGTCTGCAAGGACCTCATAGCCCTTCAGCTCAAGGAGGGCGGACCGCTGCTGTTCGAGGCGGAGGCGCTGTCCGTGGAGGGCGTGGAGGGTGACCACCCGGTCGTCCGGTTCCGTCACGGGGGGCGCGAGGACGTACTGGAGTGCGACTACGTCGTCGGCTGCGACGGCTTCTGGGGAGTGTCGCGCAAGGCCGTCCCCGCCGCGCTCTCGCGCGTGTTCGAGCGGACGTACCCCTTCGGCTGGCTGGGCATCCTCGCCGACGTCGCCCCCTCCCACGACGAGCTGGTCTACGCCCGCCACGACCGCGGCTTCGCCCTGCTGTCCATGCGCTCCCCCTCCGTGTCCCGGCTCTACCTCCAGGTACCCGCCGACACCGACGCCGGGACGTGGACCGACGAGGCGATCTGGGACGAACTCGAGCGGCGGCTGGAGACGGACGACGACTGGACGCTGCGGCGCGGACCGATCACCCAGAAGTCGGTCACCCCGATGCGCTCCTACGTCCACGAGCCCATGCGCCACGGCCGGCTCTTCCTCGCCGGTGACGCCGCTCACATCGTGCCGCCCACCGGCGCCAAGGGCCTGAACCTCGCCGTCGGCGACGTCGTCACCTTCGCACGGGCCCTGACGCACCGACAGGAGACCGGGTCCACCGCACTGCTGGACACCTACTCGGCGACCTGTCTGCGGCGGGTCTGGCAGGCCGAGCGCTTCAGCTACGACATGACGACGATGCTGCACCGTCACCCGGACGCCACGCCGTTCGACGAGCGGCTGCACGTGGCCCGCCTGGACCGGATCGCCACCTGCCGGGCGGCCGAGACCGACCTCGCCGAGGGCTACACCGGGTTCCCGATCAGCTGACCGGGTGTTCCCGGATCCTCCTGGATCTCCGGCCGGTTCCGGCCGTGTCGCAGGTTGGTCATGAACGGGCTCGCCCGTCGCCGGGAATCACCTGCTCGCGTAGCGTGTTCCGCAGCATGACGAGGGAAAGATCCTTCCCAGGTAGTAGGGTCGATCCTTTGCCGTTCCATTACTCTTGAGCCAAGGTCGCGTCGTGTCGACCATGGAGGAGTGAGATGAGGAGCAGAAACCCGGTCTTCTCGCGACGGGGATTCAGCCGCGACAACGGATACGCGGGCTTCAACACCGCGCCGCAGGCCGGGGGCCCCGCTGTCGGTACGCAGGGCGATCCGTACGCGCAGGGCAATCCGTACGCCCAGCCGAGCGGCAACCCCTACGCGCAGAATCCTTACGCTCAGAACCCCTACGCCCAGCAGGACCTGCAGCACGGTGCGCCGCCGCAGGCCCCGGCCACCACCGGCCGGATGACGATGGACGACGTGGTCGTGCGCACCGCGTCCACGCTCGGCACCCTGGTCGTCACGGCCGCGCTCGCCTGGGCGCTGCTCCCGGTCGACGAGGCGCAGATCGGCCGGTCGTACGGCATCGGCATCGGTGCCGCGGTGATCGGCATGGTGCTGGCCTTCGTGCAGTCCTTCAAGCGCAAGGCCTCGCCCGCGCTGATCCTTTCCTACGCCGCCTTCGAGGGCGTGTTCCTCGGTGTGGTCTCCAACATCGTCGACACCCACATCGCGAGCGGCGCGGCCATGCAGGCCGTGATCGGCACGATGGCGACCTTCGCCGCCGTGCTGGTCGCGTACAAGGCGGGCTGGATCCGCGTCAACCGGCGGTTCGCCGGCTTCGTGATGGCGGCCACGCTCGGCTTCGTGCTGCTGATGGTGGTGAACCTGCTGTTCGCCGCGATCGGCGGCGGCGACGGTCTCGGCTTCCGAAGCGGCACGCTCGGCGTCGTCTTCGGTGTCATCGGCGTCATCCTCGGCGCCTGCTTCCTCGCCCTGGACTTCAAGCAGGTCGAGGACGGCATCGCCTACGGCGCGCCGCGCGAGGAGGCCTGGCTCGCGGCCTTCGGCCTCACGGTGACGCTGGTGTGGATCTACATGGAGTTCCTGCGGCTGATCGCGATCCTCAACAGCAACGACTAGCGGCCGTCCGCGGCAGCGACCGTCATCGGTCGTCCGCGGTGGTCGTCCGCGCGACGAAGGGCCCCGGTTCCTCCGGGGCCCTTCGTCGTCCGCCGGTGCGCCGTGGCGCGCCCGCCAGGGATTGCGGGACAGCCCTAGAGCAGCTTGCGCGCGGCCCTCCTCAGGTCGTACTCGTGGATGATCGCCTTGGCGTGGCCGTACGCGAGGTTGTGCTCGTGGCGGAGCCAGCTGAGCCTCTCCTCGAAGCAGAGTGCCGGGCCTTCTTCGACGGTGCGCAACCAGTCGGCGACTTCACGACCGGTGCACTGGGGGATGCGGGCGAGCAGGTTGCGGTGGGTCTCTTCGGAGAAGACTTGGGACATCGGCGCCTCCGGACGCGTTCGATGAAGCCGGTCCTTCACGTCACCGTGCCTGAGCGTTCGCGTATTGGCAACAGTCCTGGTGCGGCGCGTAGTCTCGCGACGTGGTTGACACGACATCACTGACCCGGGCAGTGGATCACTTCGCCGACCGACTCAGGGCGGCGCCGCAGAGCCGGCTGCAACGGGCCGCCGCCGCCGAAGCGCTCGCGCTGGCAAGGGAGTTGGCCCGGCGGGCACAACTGCTGGAGGACCCCTCGGCGGAGCCGCGGGAGATGCCCGACGCCGGGATGTTCGCGGCCGCGGACCAGATCACCGTGGCCGGACACGACCTGGCACTCGTACTTCAGAGCGATGCCGAGGTCGAGGAGGCCGTCCGGCTGGTGGAGGAGGCCCGGAAACGGGCGGGCGTGTGAAAAAGCGCGGGTGGTGAGCCCGCGCCCGGCCGGGCCCGGCGCACCGTCGCGGCGACGGCCCGGCACCGGACCGCCGCGCCGCTCGTTACAGCGAGGCGATGACCCGGTCCGCCAGGATGTACACGTTCTCCTCGCCGCAGGAGAAGGTCAGGGTGTAGGCGCCGGAGATGCCGGAGCCGCCCAGCAGCACGGGGGACCGGCCCGCCCGCAGGGCCTCGGCCAGGCGTTCGGCGGTCTCGCGGTGGCCCGGGGTCATGCACAGGGTCGTGCCGTCGGCGAAGACGTAGACGTCCAGGGTGCCCAGCGGGCCCGGGCGGACGTCGGCCAGCTCCACGCCGGAGGTGGCCAGCTCCTCCAGCGTGGCGACCGTACGCTCGTGGTCGCCCACGACCGGGGACGGGTGCGGGGTGAAGTCCGGGTGCGAGGGGTGGCGGCGGCGGGCCGCGGCCAGCTCGGCGGACTCGCCGGACGTACCGCTCTGGGCGGAGTCCCTGCCGGGGAGCCCGGAGAGCTCGTCGGCGTCCGTTCCCGTCTCGGCGACCGGCTCCAGATTCTCGAAACCCGCGAAGTCGGCCTGCCGAGGCAGGAACAGCTCGCTGTCGGGCAGCCCCAGCAGCGAGGGCGCGTCCGTGGCGTCCCGCGCCTCCTGGGCGGCCCAGAAGGCCCGCGCCTCGGCCAGCTCCCGTTCCCGCTCCTCGGCCAGCGCCTGGACCACGGCGGCCCGTATCTGCTCCGCGTCCGCCTGTCCGCGGGCGGCGGGCAGCAGGGCCCGCGCCGCGGCGGCGTGGTTCTCGGCGAGCTGGTTCTGCAGGGCCGTGACCTGGCGGCGCAGCGCGAAGATGGTGCGCAGGACGGCGACGCCCACGGCGCCGGTGGCGGCCGTGGTGAGCAGCAGGGCGATCGGCATGGCGCTCACTGACGTACTCCTGGGTTCAAGGTCGACCCCCGACTTCCTACATCAGCTTGAAGGGCGGACTGTCCAGCTGTCAGTGCGTAACGTCACGAAACGGGCATGAATGCGGCTTGTGTGGCGCTTGAACTGCCGGGCGCGACGCTGCTGACCTGCGGAGATCTCCT
This sequence comes from Streptomyces sp. NPDC003393, assembly GCF_053589015.1. Lineage (NCBI taxonomy): Bacteria > Bacillati > Actinomycetota > Actinomycetes > Kitasatosporales > Streptomycetaceae > Streptomyces > Streptomyces sp. NPDC003393. Next base: position 225,016 of record NZ_JBSFRB010000004.1, read on the forward strand.
TTCTGGGGGACGTAGGTCACACTCTGGGGGAGATTGGATCACAAAACGGCCCGGAATCCGGGGGTTTCTTGGATTCCGGGCCGTTCGCTCACGCTGGGTGCTATGGCGCGCACTGACGGTCCCTCAAGCGGCCGCCGGGGACCGCCGGATGATCAGCTGAGGCGCTCGATGACCATCGCCATGCCCTGGCCGCCGCCGACGCACATCGTCTCCAGGCCGAACTCCTTGTCGTGCCACTGGAGGGAGTTGATCAGCGTGCCGGTGATGCGCGCGCCCGTCATGCCGAAGGGGTGGCCGACCGCGATGGCGCCGCCGTTGACGTTCAGCTTGTCGATGTCGATGCCGAGGTCGCGGTAGGAGGGGATCACCTGGGCGGCGAACGCCTCGTTGATCTCCACCAGGTCGATGTCGTCGATGGTCAGGCCGGCGCGCTCGAGGGCCTGCTTGCTCGCCTCGACCGGGCCGAGGCCCATGATCTCCGGGGAGAGGGCCGAGACGCCGGTGGAGACGATCCGGGCGAGCGGGGTCAGGCCCAGCTCGCGGGCCTTGGTGTCGGACATGATGACGACCGCGGCGGCGCCGTCGTTGAGCGGGCAGCAGTTGCCCGCGGTGACCAGGCCGTCGGGGCGGAAGACCGGCTTCAGACCTTGGACGCCCTCCATGGTGACGGCCGCGCGCGGGCCGTCGTCCTTGCTGACGACCGTGCCGTCCGGGAGGGTCACCGGGGTGATCTCCCGCTCCCAGAACCCCTTCTTGATGGCTTCCTCGGCCAGGTTCTGCGAGCGGACGCCGAACTCGTCCATCTCCTGGCGGGTGATGCCCTTCCAGCGCGCCAGGTTCTCCGCGGTCTGGCCCATCGCGATGTAGGCGTCGGGCAGGAGGCCGTCCTCGCGCGGGTCGTGCCAGGTGGTGCCCTCCTGCTGGGCGACGGCCGCGGTACGGGCCTCGGCCTCGGCGAACAGCGGGTTGTGTGTGTCCGGGAGGCTGTCGGAGTTGCCCTTGGCGAAGCGGGAGACCGTCTCGACGCCGGCCGAGATGAAGACGTCTCCCTCGCCGGCCTTGATGGCGTGCAGGGCCATGCGGGAGGTCTGCAGCGAGGAGGAGCAGTACCGGGTGATCGTGCAGCCGGGCAGGTGGTCCATGCCCATCTGCACGGCGACGATCCGGCCCAGGTTGTTGCCCTGCTCGCCGCCGGGCAGGCCGCAGCCGAGCATCAGGTCGTCGATGTCCCTCGGGTCCAGCTCGGGGATCTTGGCCAGTGCCGCCTGGATGATCGTGGCGGTCAGGTCGTCCGGGCGCAGGTCCTTGAGGGAGCCCTTGAAGGCGCGGCCGATGGGGGAGCGGGCGGTCGAGACGATGACGGCTTCGGGCATCACGGCTCCAGTGGCATGCGAGGTACGGGGCAGGGCTCACTGGGAAGTTACCCGCACGTATGGCCTGGGTCACGGGAACGGCGGTGTGATTCTCGCCGCAACTTTCTAAGCGCTTGCTTTCTGAGAGCGGGGCGCCCGCCCGCGGCACGGGGTCCGGGGGAAGAGACGTCCGCGGGGTCGCTGGATACGGGGGTGGGACGTCCGCGGGGTCGCGGGATCAGGTCGGGGCCTGGACCGGTGTGGGGGCCGGTTCCGTGACCCGCCGGCGCCGGCGCCGCTTGAGCAGGGCCCACGGCCCCCGCGGCCCCGTCGGCATCGCGGCGGTGACCTCCGTACCCGCCTCCGACGCGGCCTCCGCCGCCGCCCGGGCCACCGGCAGGAACCCCTCGCGCCGCGACACGTCCGGCCGCTCCTCCTCCGCCGGCCACAGCCCCAGCACCGCGCACACCGTCGGCAGCACCGCCATCGCCGCCGTGGCGTACCCCTCGGCCGAGGGATGGTAGTTGTCCGGGCCGAACAGCTCCCGGGGGTTGGCCTCGAACTCCGGGCCGAGCAGATCGCCCAGCGACACGGTGCGGCCGCCCTGCTCCACCACCCCGATCGTCTGCGCCGCCGCCAGCTGCCGGGAGGCCCGGCGGGCCAGCCAGCGCAGCGGCTGCTGCACCGGCTCGATGGTGCCCAGGTCGGGACAGGTGCCGACGACCACCTCGGCGCCGGCGGTGCGCAGCCGGCGTACCGCCGCCGACAGGTGACGCACCGACTGGGTGGGGGGCATCCGGTGGGTGACGTCGTTCGCGCCGATCATGATCACGCAGACGTCGGGCACCTGCGCCGGGTCGGCCGTCACCAGGGCCACCTGGCGGTCCAGGTCGTCCGAGCGGGCGCCGGGCACCGCGACGTTGCGCAGCAGCACCGGGTGCTCGGCCACCGCCGCCAGGCCCGACGCCAGCAGCGCGCCCGGCGTCTGTCCGGACCGGTGGACGCCCTGGCCCGCGGCCGTGGAGTCGCCGAGCATGGTCAGTCGCAGCGGAGGGTCGCCGGGGGCGTCGTAGACATGGCCGTAGAGCCCGTCCGCGACCGGCACGTGGTTGTCCGTGCCGTTGCCCACGTGGCGCTTGGCCAGCTGCACCTCGGCCAGCAGCAGCCCCATGGCCGCCGCGCCGGCCAGGCCGAGCCCGCCGCCGCCGTACGCGGCGCCGGCCGCGATCCGCCGGGCCACCCTCGCCCTCGACATGCTCGTCATGCTCGCCGCCACCTCCTGCAGAGCCGTACATCCACTCCTTGCCCCGTACCCACCGTCATCCAATCTCCACGAAGAGTGAACGACCACCCCGTACCCACCCCTGGCCTTAGGCTGGCGGGACCACCACGACCACTTTGTGCAGCAACCGGAGACAACGGTGCGATTCCACGACTCGATGATCAGCCTCGTCGGCAACACTCCGCTGGTGAGGCTCAACAGCGTCACCAAGGGCATCAGGGCGACCGTCCTGGCCAAGGTCGAGTACTTCAACCCCGGCGGTTCCGTGAAGGACCGCATCGCCCTGCGGATGATCGAGGCGGCCGAGCAGAGCGGGGAGCTGAAGCCGGGCGGCACCATCGTCGAGCCGACCAGTGGGAACACCGGCGTCGGCCTGGCCATCGTGGCCCAGCAGAAGGGCTACAAGTGCATCTTCGTCTGCCCGGACAAGGTCTCCACCGACAAGATCAACGTGCTGCGCGCGTACGGGGCGGAAGTGGTGGTGTGCCCGACGGCCGTGGCGCCGGAGCACCCGGACTCCTACTACAACGTCTCCGACCGGCTGGTCCGTGACACCCCGGGGGCCTGGAAGCCCGACCAGTACTCCAACCCCAACAACCCGCTCTCCCACTACCACTCCACCGGGCCCGAGCTGTGGGAGCAGACCGAGGGGCGGATCACCCACTTCGTGGCGGGCGTCGGCACCGGCGGCACCATCTCCGGCACCGGCCGCTACCTGAAGGACGTCAGCGACGGCAAGGTCCAGGTCGTCGGCGCCGACCCCGAGGGCTCGGTGTACTCCGGGGGCTCCGGACGGCCGTACCTCGTCGAGGGCGTCGGTGAGGACTTCTGGCCCACCGCCTACGACCGCACCGTCGCCGACGAGATCGTCGCCGTCTCCGACAAGGACTCCTTCCAGATGACCCGCCGCCTGGCCAAGGAGGAGGGCCTGCTGGTCGGCGGCTCCTGCGGGATGGCGGTCGTCGCGGCGCTGCGCGTCGCCGAGCGCCTCGGCCCGGACGACGTGGTGGTCGTCCTGCTGCCGGACAGCGGACGCGGATACCTCAGCAAGATCTTCAACGACGAGTGGATGGCCGACTACGGCTTCCTGGAGGACGAGGGGCCGAGCGCCCGCGTCGGCGACGTGCTGCGCGACAAGGAGGGCGGCATTCCCTCCCTCGTCCACATGCACCCGGACGAGACCGTCGGACAGGCGATCGAGGTGCTGCGCGAGTACGGCGTCTCGCAGATGCCGATCGTGAAGCCGGGCGCCGGCCACCCCGACGTCATGGCCGCGGAGGTCGTGGGTTCCGTCGTGGAGCGGGAGCTGCTGGACGCCCTGTTCACCCGGCGCGCCTCGCTGGAGGACCCGCTGGAGAAGCACATGTGCGCGCCGCTGCCGCAGGTCGGCTCCGGCGAGCCGGTCGCCGACCTGATGTCCGTGCTGGGCGCGGCGGACGCGGCGATCGTGCTGGAGGAGGGCAAGCCCACCGGCGTGGTCAGCCGGCAGGACCTGCTGTCGTTCCTGGCCAGGGCGGGAAAGCAGTGACGGAAAACGGGCGGTGACCCGCGGCTGAGGTCGCAGTCGCGAAAGTGGTACGAGCGTGTCACGTGCACGCAGTACGCGCTTAACACGAGTCCGGCAGATTGGGGGACGTCGACGGGAGCGGGGCCACCCGGACGCCACCCGGGCGTCATGCTCAGGGGGAAGGCGCCTCTCCAGGTCGGCGACGTGCGGCGGCAGGACCTCCGGAGCGGCTCCCGGACCTCCTGGACGCCATGGACGCGCAAGCCCGGTTCCGACCCGGCCCGCGTCCCCCGCGGGGACCGCCGTCGTCCCGCCCCCCAGCGATGGGGGTGCGGCGGTCCCCGCGTACATCTGTGTCAGTCCTCCCAGCTGTCGTCCTCCTGGGAGGTCCTGGCGCGGCGGGTGCCGAAGAGGCCGGGGTTGGTCCGGGCGGCCTGGACGACGTTGACGCCGACGATGCCGGCCCAGGCGGCGATGAGACCGGGCAGGTGGGCGACGCCGCCACCGATCGCGGACAGCGGCACGGCCAGCACCAGCGAGACGATGCCGAAGCCGAAGCGCTCGCCCCAGGAGTCGGTGGCCCTCGGCGAACGGGCGTCGCGGGCCACCGTCATCCGCTGCTCCGCGAGCTGCCGGCGGACACGGCGCTCGACGGCGCCGTCGATGCGCTGGTCCACCTTCTCCAGGAACGACTCGACCAGCGCGGACTCGTAGTCGTCGCCCAGTTCCCTGCGGGCGTGCAGGGTGGCGTCGAGTTCCTTCTTCAGGTCGGTGTCACGCGCGTCCATTCCGCTCATACCGACCAGGCTAGGGACCGGGGCGGCCGCCCGCACTGGGGCTAGCCCCCGACTTCCGCGGGGGAAGGCCGCCCGCCGCCGGCGGCGCCCGGATGCGGCTGCGGTGGGGCGCGCGCCGACGGCGGTGGCTGCATCCACCAGTAGCACACCGACGGTCGCGACCCGTGCCCGTTCCGCCGCACTTGGTCGATCCCTTGCCCGGCCTGTATGACTTCATGCAGAGTTTTTGGTGTCTGAATAGGAACTGGTCGGGGAGTACTCTCCCGGGTCGTCGACGACTTCTGGAGGGGGAGCACGTCATGAGCGGGACCGACAGCCCTGCCGCACGTCTGCAGGCGCTCTTCGAGGGGCACAGGCTCACGCCGACGCAGCGGCGCATCGCGCACAGCATGGTTCGGCGCGCCGCCGACGTGCCGTTCCTGTCGAGTGTCGAGCTGGCCGAGCTGGCCGGGGTCAGCCAGCCCTCGGTGACGCGGTTCGCGGTCGCCCTGGGCTTCGACGGCTACCCGGCGCTGCGCCGGCACCTGCGCGAGGTCGGGCCGGCCGAACCGGCCGCCGAACCGGTGTCGTACAACGAGTACCAGCAGGCCGTCGAGGCCGAGATCGAGAACCTGCGACACCTGGCGGAGGCGCTGGCCGATCCGGGGCCGGTGCGCCAGGCGGGCCGGATCCTCGCCGCCTCGCGTCCCCTGCCGGTCCTGGGACTGCGGGCCGCGGCCTCCCAGGCCTACGGCTTCGCCTACTTCGCCGGCAAGGTCCACCCGGACGTACGGCTGCTCGACGAGGGCGGCTCGATGATCCAGGACCGTGTCGACGGCGCCGTACGGGCGGGTGCGTCGGCGCTGCTGTGCTTCGCGCTGCCGCGGCACCCGCGCGAGGTGGTCGACACCCTCGCCTACGCCAAGGACGCGGGGCTGACCGTGGTCACGGTCGCGGACTCGGCCTTCGCGCCGGTCGCGAAGTACTCCGACCTGCTGCTGCCGGCGGCGGTCGGCACCGGGCTCGCCTTCGACACCGCGTGCGCGCCGATGCTGCTCGGGCGGGTGCTTCTGGAGGCGATCTGCGACGACCTGCCGGACGCGCAGGCGCGACTGGAGGAGTTCGACTCACGGGCGGCGGCGCGCGGGCTGTTCGTGGACTGAACCGGCGGCGGCCGGCCGCCCGTGGCCGGCCGTCCTCGTGACCGCGAGGCCTCGCTCTCAGATTCGTCTCACGAACGCTCGCTAGCCTGCCGGCCCGAACGCAGATGTGCCGGGATGCGAAGGAGGCGGCAGGTGGCACGCGGAGGGCGCGAGGGTCGCGGAGGACAGGGACTGGCCCGTGTGGCCGTCGTCGTACGGGCCGGGGCGGCCCCGCTGTGGTGGTTCGGGGTGGTCGCGGCGGGGGCCGGGGCGGCGTGGCCGGGACTGACCGGGCGCCGTATCGGTGTGACGGCGGGCGCCGCGCTGTTCCTGGTGAGCGTGGCCGTCGTCGCCTGCGCCCGGCGCCGCCGCTACTCCGCCCTCGCCCGCGCCGCGAGCCGGGCCGGCCGGCACGACGTGCTCCAGGACCGGGCGGTCACCGCCCGCGCGTGGCGGTGGGGACACCGCTGGTGGCTGCTGCTCGCCTTCGTGGCCGCGCTCGGCAGCTCGTTCGCCGTGCCGGCGGCCGCCGGCATGCTGCTGGCCGGTGCCGGGGCCGGGCTGCGGCTCAAGGCCGCCTGGATCGGGCGGCGCGAGCGGGCCGACGACGTGCTGCTCTGGGTACGGGTGGACTGGCTCGGCAGGTACGGCGGCCGCCCCGCGGGCCCGGCGGTCAAGGGCTACCGCAGCACCGGCATCGCGGCGGGCGACGCGGCCCCGGGCGGGGCGCGTCGCCGCACCGCGGCGCTCGTCTGATCAGACCTCCAGGTCCTCCTCGATCTTCTTCAGCTGGTGGCGGGCCATCGCCAGGTTGGCCCGCTTGGCGTCCAGCACGAGGTAGAGGAAGAGGCCGTTGCCACCACGGCCGCCGACCAGGCGGATCAGGTGGTACTGGTCGTTGAGGGTGATCAGGATGTCCTCGATCTGGCCTTTGAGGCCGAGGTGCTCCATGGTGCGCATCTTGGCGCGGACCACGTCGGTGTTGCCGGCGGCGGCCACGTTCAGGTCGAAGGTCTTGCTGCCGCCCATCGTGCCCAGCGCCATGCCGCTGGTGTAGTCGACGAGCGCGACTCCGGTCGCGCCCTCGATGGCGGCGAGGGCTTCTTTCAGGCAGGTCTCGGTGTTGGCCATGGCCGGTCTCCTTGCTCTCTAACTTTCGGTGGTGGTGGGCGTGCCGGAGCCGGCGGGGCCCGGCACGCGTGTCGTTCTGGTTCGTGGGGCGGCGGTCCTGGCGGCCGCGCCCGTGGCCCTCGCCGGTGTCACCCGTCCGAGGCCCCGGGCCGCCTCGGCGTCGACCAGTTCTCCGATGGCGGCCGCGGCCCTGCGGCCCTCCAGGTGGAGGCGGCCGACGTTGACGCGGTCCTGGGCGAGCAGCGTCAGGACGGCGGTGCGGCCCGCCGCGTAGGTGGCGACATAGCCGTGGACGCCGCGCATCAGCAGTTCGCGCAACTCGCCCCGGCCGGTCACGTCCGCCATGCGTACGGCGACGCCGAGCGCGGCCGCGGTCAGCGCGGCCACGCCCTCCGGTTCCACGTCCGGGGTGTCGTGGGCCAGCACGAGGCCGTCGATGCTCGCGGCGAGGGCACCGGTGAGCTGGGGGACGTGCACTCTCAGCCGGCGCAGTTCGTCCAGGATCTCGGGCTCCGCCGCCATCCGGTGTCTCCTTTCAAAGGGCCTCCAGCGCATCCCTGAGCCTCTTCAGCAGCGTGATGTGGGGGTCGGTGGGGTCCGCGATCAGCTCGGCCGCCCCGGGCGGCGGCCCGGCGCCCGAGGCTGCCGCTGCGGTTCCCGCGCCCGCCGGCCCGCCGTACCCGGCCGTCCACCCCGCGTCGCTGGGCGCCGGCGCCGCGTGAGCCGTCGTCCGCCCGCCCTCGGTCGCCGGCGGCCTGGTGTCCGCCTCCGGCCGGAGGGGGGTCACGAGGCCGAGCGAGGCCAGACGGCGCACGTCCACCAGGGTGTGGAACGCCTGCCGGCCCAGCTCCCGGGCCAGTTCGGCGGCCGTACGGGTGCCGTCGACCCGCTCCAGCAGGGCCCGCTGTCGGGCGGTGAGCTTCGGGGCCGCGGTGGGGTGCGTCCGCGCGAGCGGGGCGCTGTCCGCCCGGGCGTCGGGCCAGATGCGACGCAGCAGGTCCCGGCGGCGCAGGGTCTCGCGCTGCAGGGCGTCGACCGGGACCGGCAGGACGGGGCCGAGCCGGTGGGCGAGGCCGTAGCGGAAACGGCCCGGGGTGCTGCTCGGGGCGAGTGCGAAGTAGGCGGCGTCGTAGAGGGCGCCCAGACGGCACAGTTGCAGCGCCCCCTCGGTCAGCCGGCCGCCGGCCGGCCGCAGGTGGACGACGCCGCCGTGCTCGTCGGCCCGGGAGACGGCGTCCCGCCAGGCCTCGCGCGTGAGCGTGCCGTGCGCGGTGAGGAGGGTGTCCAGGCCCGGGGCCAGCGGGCTCTCCGCGTGCACCACGAGGCCCTCGCTGAGGTGCAGCGTGCCGCGCTCGCGGACGAGGACGCCGCTGGCCCGCTCGGCGGCGAGCCGGGTCAGCATCGGCGACAGGCCGCCCCAGGCCCGCTCGGTGGCGACCGTCCGGTCGCGCACCGGCAGCCGGGGCGGGGGAGGGGTGTCGACCACGGTCATCCCAGCACCAGCCGCTCGGCCATCTCGCTCAGGCGTATCCGGGCCAGCGCGAGGTTGCCCTCCGCCCGGGTCAGCCACAGGTGCAGGAACACGGTGCTGTCGAAGGTCGTCTCCACGAACCGCAGCAGGTGGTAGCTGTCCCGGTTGCAGACGATCAGGTCCTCGACCGGGGGGCTTTCGCCGCCGGCGGGGTCGTCGGCGGCGAACGCCCCGTGTTCCGCGGCGAGCCGGGCCAGCTCGGCGGCCTCGGCCGCGGTGGTCTCGTGGTCGCCGCCCGGGGCCTCCCCGACGGTGCCCAGGGCCAGCCCGCTCGTCCAGTCGACCAGCGCGGCGCCCCGCGCGCCGGGCAGCCGCATGGCCTCCAGTAGGCACTCGTCGATTCCGGGCACCGTCGCTCCCCTCCCGCCTGGTGTGTCGGCTGAGTGAAGGCGACGCTACGCAGGGTGTGCGAAGCTGGTGGGGGTTACGGCATTTTCCAGAGGAACATGCGACCGAGGGGCTAATGTGGGTCAACTGACCCGGGTTTCCTCCCAGTTGCGCCGGTTGCCGCCGGTGTGCCTCAAGGGCGCTCGGGTGCGCGCAGGGTGGTGAGTGCCGACGTGTGCGCCCCTCCGGCCTCGGACACGATCTCCTCGATCCGCTGCGGCGCGCGTACCGTCGCGAAGGCGACACCGCCGGTACCGTCCGGTGCGTAGCCGTAGACGGCGGGCCGGGGCAGGGAGTTGTAGGCGTAGTGGTGCGCGAAGTAGTACGCGCCGGTGTCCAGCGCGGCCACGTGGTCGCCCGGCTCCAGCGGGGGGAGCGCGCGGGCCTCGGCGAGCAGGTCGCCCGCGAAGCACGCCGGCCCGGCCACGTCCTGCACCGCCTCCGGACCTCCCTTGGGTCGCCCCTTGGCGTCGTACGCGGCCAGCCGCAGCGGCCACGACCCCGGCGCGTACACCGTCCGGGTGGCGACCTGCACGCCCGCGTGCGTCACGGCGACCGGCCGGCCGCCGGCGCTCTTGGTGTACTCCACCCGCGCCACCACCGTGCCCTGCTTGGCCAGCAGCGACCGCCCGAACTCGGTCACCAGCCCGTACCGCCCGTCGAACAGCCCCGGCACCACCTCGCCCAGCAGCCGCGCGTACTGCGCGTACGTCGGCGTCGTCGCCTCCGAGCCGAAGTTCACCGGCAGCCCGCCGCCGATGTCGAGGGTGTCGATCTGCCGCCGTCCCGCCCTCTCGTTGATCTCCTCGGCCAGCGCGTACGCCTCCGCCACGCCCCGCGTCATCAGGGACAGCGGGATGCCCTGCGAGCCGGTGTGGGTGTGCAGCCGGGTCAGCCACGGCCGGTCCAGGTACGCCCGTACGACCCACTCGCGCGCTCCCTCGTCGCGCAGCGCCACCCCGAACTTCGAGGTCGCCGTCGCGGTCGACAGCGCTCCGATGGCGCCGCCGCCGACCTGTGGATTCACCCGGATCCCGAGCGGGGAGCGAGGCGTGGAGGACCGTACGAGGCCGTCGATGCGGTCCAGCTCCTGGGGGCTGTCGGCGTTCACGGCGACGCCCAGGGCCAGTGCCTCGCGCAGCTCGGCCGGGGTCTTGGCGGGCGAGTCCAGGACCGTGCGGTCGGCCGGCACCCCGGCCGCCCGGGCCAGCGCCAGCTCGCCCGGGCTCGCCACCTCGGCGCCGATGCCCTCCTCGTGCAGCAGCCGCAGCACGGGCACCAGCGGCGTCGCCTTCACCGCGAAGGCGTGCAGCACGGGTGTCCCCGGGGCCACGACCGCGGCGAACGCCGCCGTGAGGTCCGCCGCCGCCTCCCGGATGCCGTGGACGTCCAGCAGGCCCACGAGCGGGCGGTCGGGCCCGAGCAGCCCCTGTTCCACCGCGGCCCGCACCGCCTCGTCCCGTCGTACGGCCCGCTCGCCGTCCGTACGGCCCGCCCGGTCCCCGTCGCCGTAGCCGCCCATGTCCTCGTCCCCCGCTCCCCTGCTGTCGGCAGTCGTGCACACCATGGGTCCAGCCAAACACCCCGGAGTGCGCCGATGTCGGCACACCGACGTATTGACTAGTTCTATTCAGCAGGTCAGGATGTGAATAGACGTAGCAACAATCCCTCGGGAGCAACCGCAGGAGGCAGACCATGTCAGGACCACGGCCCGTACGAGCGCCGCGCGGTACGGAACTGAGCGCCCTGGGATGGCAGCAGGAGGCCGCCCTGCGGATGCTCCAGAACAACCTCGACCCCGAGGTCGCCGAGCACCCCGACAAGCTCGTCGTCTACGGCGGCACCGGAAAGGCCGCCCGGGACTGGCGCTCCTTCGACGCCATGGTCCGCACCCTGAGGACACTCAAGGCCGACGAGACCATGCTCGTCCAGTCCGGCCGCCCCGTCGGCGTCATGCAGACCCACGAGTGGGCGCCGCGCGTCCTCCTCGCCAACTCCAACCTCGTCGGCGACTGGGCCAACTGGGAGGAGTTCCGCCGCCTGGAGGCCCTCGGCCTGACCATGTACGGCCAGATGACGGCCGGCTCCTGGATCTACATCGGCACCCAGGGCATCCTCCAGGGCACCTACGAGACCTTCGCCGCCGTCGCCGCCAAGAAGTTCGGCGGCACGCTCGCCGGGACGATCACCCTCACCGCCGGTCTCGGCGGCATGGGCGGCGCCCAGCCGCTCGCCGTCACCATGAACGACGGCGTCGCGATCTGCGTCGACTGCGACCCGCGCGCCATCGAACGCCGCATCGAGCACCGCTACCTGGACGTGAAGGCGGACTCCCTCGACCACGCCCTCCAGCTGGCCGTCGAGGCGCGCGACCAGCGCAGGCCGCTGTCCATCGGCGTCCTCGGCAACGCCGCCGAGCTGGTCCCGCAGCTGCTCGCCATGAGCGCGCCCATCGACATCGTCACCGACCAGACCTCCGCCCACGACCCGCTGGCCTACCTGCCGCTCGGCATCGCGTTCGAGGACATGGCCGACGAGGCCGCCAAGGACCCGGCCGGCTTCACCACCCGGGCCCGCGAGTCCATGGCCCGCCACGTCGAGGCGATGGTCGGCTTCCAGGACGCCGGCGCCGAGGTCTTCGACTACGGCAACTCCATTCGCGGCGAGGCGCAGCTGGCCGGCTACGACCGGGCGTTCGCCTTCCCCGGCTTCGTCCCCGCCTACATCCGGCCGCTGTTCTGCGAGGGCAAGGGCCCCTTCCGCTGGGCCGCGCTGTCGGGTGAGGCCTCCGACATCGCCAGGACGGACAAGGCGATCCTGGAGCTGTTCCCCGAGAACGAGTCCCTGGCCCGCTGGATCAAGATGGCCGGCGAGCGCGTCCACTTCCAGGGCCTGCCCGCACGCATCTGCTGGCTCGGCTACGGCGAACGCGACAAGGCGGGCGAGCGGTTCAACGACATGGTCGCGAGCGGTGAGCTCAAGGCGCCGGTCGTGATCGGCCGCGACCACCTCGACTGCGGCTCCGTCGCCTCCCCGTACCGCGAGACCGAGGCCATGCTCGACGGCTCCGACGCGATCGCGGACTGGCCGCTGCTGAACGCCATGGTGAACGTCGCCTCGGGCGCCTCGTGGGTCTCCATCCACCACGGCGGCGGCGTCGGCATGGGCCGGTCCATCCACGCCGGGCAGGTGACCGTCGCCGACGGTACGCCGCTCGCCGGCGAGAAGATCCGGCGGGTGCTCACCAACGACCCCGGCATGGGCGTCATCCGGCATGTGGACGCCGGGTACGACATCGCGGAGTCCGTCGCGGCCGAGCGGGGCGTGCGCGTGCCGATGCGTGAAGGTGACCCGGCGTGACGCGGAACGGCCACGCTCCGACGGGGGCCGGCGCCTCGGGGCCGTCCGCCGGTCCGGCCGCGCCCGCCCGTTCCTCCCCCGGCGCCTCGACGGCCGGGAGGGACCCCCGGCAGAGCGACCGCCCACAGCCCGGCGGGTCCGGCCGTCCAGGCGTCCGTGCCGGAGCCGCCCCCTCCTTCCAGCAGATGTGGCGTGAGCTCGCGCCCGTCGGGCGGCACGCCGACTCCGGGGGCTACCGGCGCTACGCCTGGACCGGGGCCGACGCCGAGTGCCGGGACTGGTTCAGGGAGCAGGCCGAGGCGCGAGGGCTGTCGTACGAGGTCGACCGGAACGGGAACCAGTGGGCCTGGCTCGGGGATCCCGGCGGTGCGGACGCCGTCGTGGCCGGGTCGCATCTCGACTCCGTGCCCGACGGCGGCGCCTTCGACGGACCGCTCGGCGTGGTCTCGGCCTTCGCCGCGCTCGACGAACTGCGCGGGAGGGGAGCGCGGTTCGACAAGCCGTTCGCCGTCGTCAACTTCGGTGACGAGGAAGGCGCCCGGTTCGGGCTGGCCTGCGTCGGGTCGCGGCTGACCGCCGGCCGGCTCACCGTGGAGCAGGCGCACCGGCTGACCGACGCCGACGGGATCACGCTGCCCCGGGCCATGGAGGCCGCCGGGTACGACCCGGACGCCATCGGCCCGGACCCCGAACGGCTCGCGCGCATCGGCGCCTTCGTCGAGCTGCATGTCGAGCAGGGGCGTGCCCTCGACCTCACCGGGGACGCCGTCGGGGTGGCCAGTGCCATCTGGCCGCACGGCCGGTGGCGGTTCGACTTCCGCGGCGAGGCCAACCACGCCGGCACCACTCGGCTGGCCGACCGGCGCGACCCGATGCTGTCGTACGCCGAGACCGTGCTGGCCGCCCGGCGCCAGGCGGAACTCGCCGGTGCCGTCGCCACCTTCGGCAAGATCGCCGTGGAGCCGAACGGGGTCAACGCGATCCCGTCCCTGGTGCGCTGCTGGCTCGACTCCCGCGCCGCCGACCAGCAGACCCTGGACACGGTGGTCGCCGGTGTGCGGGAGGCGGCCCGCGCGTACGCCGCCGCGCACGGAGTGGACCTCGAGGTGGTCCGCGAGTCCTTCACTCCCGTCGTGGAGTTCGACCACGCCCTGCGCGACGAGCTCGCCCGCATCCTCGGCGGCCCGACAGATCTGAAGGTGCCGGTGCTCGGCACCGGCGCGGGACACGACGCCGGAATCCTCTCCGGGAGCGTCCCGACCGCCATGCTGTTCGTGCGCAACCCCACCGGTGTCTCGCACTCCCCGGCCGAGTTCGCGGCCGAGGACGACTGCACGGCGGGGGTGCTCGCACTCGCCGACGTACTGGAAGGACTGGCCTGCACGTGATGCCCACGCAGCGGACGCGGACGTACTGGCTGGAGCACGCCTGGCTCGGCACCCACGCCGAGCCGGGCGTGGCGCTCGACGTGCGGGACGGTCGCATCGCGGCCGTCCGCACCGGCGTGCCCACCCCGCCCCCGGAGGCCGAGCCCCTGCGCGGCCTGACGATCCCCGGGCTGGCCAACGCCCACAGCCACGCCTTCCACCGCGCCCTGCGCGGCACCGTCCAGGTCGGCTCGGGAACCTTCTGGACCTGGCGCGAGGTCATGTACGCCACCGCCGGACGGCTCACCCCGGAGACCTACCACGCGCTGGCCCGCGCGGTGTACGCCGAGATGGCCCTCGCCGGGATCACGGCCGTCGGCGAGTTCCACTACGTCCACCACGCCCCGGGCGGCTCCCCGTACGCCGACCCGAACGCGATGGGCGAGGCACTGATCGAGGCCGCCGCCGAAGCGGGCATCCGCATCACCCTCCTGGACACCTGCTATCTCTCCGCCGGCTTCGGGCAGCCGCCCGAGCAGCACCAGCTCCGCTTCTCGGACGGGACGGCGGAGGCCTGGGCCGAACGCTGTTCACTTCTCAAGGAACGGGATCACGCGCGGATCGGAGCCGCCGTCCACTCGGTGCGGGCCGTGCCCGCCGACGAACTGGCGACCGTGGCGCGGTGGGCCGAGGAGCGGCGGGCCCCGCTCCATGTGCACCTGTCGGAGCAGACCGCCGAGAACGACGCCTGCCTCCAGGCCCACGGATGCACCCCCGCCCGGCTGCTGGCCGACCACGGGGTCCTCGGGCCGCGCACGACCGGCGTGCACAACACCCACCTCACCGAGGAGGACATCGCCCTGCTCGGCGGGTCCCGCACCGGCACCTGCATGTGCCCGACCACCGAACGGGACCTGGCGGACGGCATCGGCCCCGCCGTCGCCCTCCAGCGCGCCGGCTCCCCCCTCTCCCTCGGCTCCGACAGCCACGCCGTCATCGACCTGCTCGAAGAGGCCCGAGCCATGGAACTGAACGAGCGGCTGCGCACCCGCACCCGCGGGCACTGGAACGCCGCGGCCCTGCTGCACGCCGCGTCCGAGGCCGGTCACGCCACCCTGGGCTGGGAGGAGGCCGGCAATCTGCGGCCGGGCTCGCTCGCCGACTTCACGACGATCGCCCTCGACACGGTCAGGACAGCCGGCCCGCAGCCGCGACTCGCCGCCGAGACGGCCGTATTCGCCGCCTCCGCGGCGGACGTGCGCCACACGGTCGTGGGAGGCCGTCATGTCGTGCGCGACGGAGTCCACGCTCTCGTACCCGATGTGGCGTCGGCGCTGGCAGGCGCCGTCCAAGCGCTGCGCGGCTGAATCCCCCCGCCATCCCTGAGGACACCATGAGCAGCACAGTCATCAGCAACATCGCCACGCTGGTCACCAACGACCCCTCCCTCGGTGCGTCCCCACTGGGCCTGATCCGGGACGCGGCCGTCGTCATCGAAGGCGACCGCGTCGCGTGGACCGGTGAATCCAGCAAAGCACCCGCCACTGACAACCGGGTCGACGCGGGCGGCCGGGCGGTGCTCCCGGGCTTCGTGGACTCCCACTCCCACCTGGTCTTCGCCGGCGACCGCACGGAGGAGTTCAACGCCCGCATGTCCGGCCGGGCCTACAGCGCGGGCGGCATCCGGACCACGGTCGCCGCCACCCGGGCCGCGTCGGACGCGGAACTGGAGGCCAACCTCACCCGTTACCTCGCCGAGGCACTGCGCCAGGGCACCACCACGTTCGAGACCAAGTCCGGCTACGGCCTGACCGTCGCCGACGAGGCCCGTGCGCTGCGCATCGCCGCCGCGCACACCGACGAGGTCACCTACCTCGGCGCCCACATCGTCTCCCCGGACTATGCCGAGGACCCGGCGGCGTACGTGGAGCTGGTCACCGGAGAGATGCTCGACGCCTGCGCACCGCACGCGCGCTGGATCGACGTCTTCTGCGAGAAGGGCGCCTTCGACGGCGACCAGGCCCGCGCGATCCTCACCGCCGGCAAGGCCAAGGGCCTGCACCCGCGCGTCCACGCCAACCAGCTGTCCTACGGCCCCGGCGTGCAGCTCGCCGTCGAGCTGGACGCGGCCAGCGCCGACCACTGCACCCACCTCACGGACGCGGACGTCGACGCCCTCGCGAACAGCCGTACCGTCGCCACACTGCTGCCCGGCGCCGAGTTCTCCACCCGCGCCGAGTGGCCCGACGCCCGCCGCCTCCTCGACGCCGGCGTCACGGTCGCGCTGTCCACCGACTGCAACCCGGGCTCGTCCTTCACGTCCTCACTGCCGTTCTGCATCGCGCTCGCCGTGCGGGACATGGGTATGACCCCCGACGAGGCGGTCTGGTCCGCCACCGCGGGCGGGGCCGCGGCCCTGCGCCGCACGGACGTCGGCCGTCTGACGCCGGGCGCCCGCGCCGACCTGATGGTCCTCGACGCGCCCAGCCACGTCCACCTGGCCTACCGGCCGGGCGTACCGCTGGTGAGCGAGGTCTGGCGGCACGGTGTGCGCGAGGTCGCACGCCCCTGAACGGCTCGGGGCCGACGCCGCCCGGGCGTGCTCGTCACGAGTGCCGACGACGCCGTTCGGGCCCGATCACGGCGAGGAACTGACGTCGCCGTCGCTGCCGTCGGCGGGGCGGGTGACCGGGAGCCGTCGGCGCGGTGCACGACGGGTTCGCCCGGCGCCGTTGGTGGCACCGGGCGGAGAACCTCGTGTCAGGCCGTCAGTCCTCGACGGTCAGCCCCTTGCGGAGTCGTACCAGCGTGCGCGACAGCAGCCGTGAGACGTGCATCTGCGAGATGCCGAGTTCGTCGCCGATCTCCGACTGGGTCATGCCCGCCACGAACCGCAGGGACAGGATCTTCCGGTCTCGGCTGGGCAGTTCGGCGATCAGCGGCTTCAACGACTCGACGTACTCGATGCCTTCGAGTCCGTGGTCCTCGTAGCCGATGCGGTCCGCGAGCGCGCCCTCGGAGTCGTCCTCCTCCGGCTGCGCGTCCAGCGACGAGGCGGTGTACGCGTTGGACGCCGCCATGCCCTCGACCACCTCGTCCCGGGACAGGCCGAGGTGCTCGGCCAGTTCCGTCACCGTCGGGGCGCGGTCCAGGCGCTGGGCCAGCTCGTCACCGGCCTTGGCCAGGTCCAGCCGCAGTTCCTGGAGTCGGCGCGGCACCCGCACGGACCACGAGGTGTCGCGGAAGAAGCGCTTGATCTCGCCGATGATGGTGGGCATCGCGAAAGTCGGGAACTCGACGCCCCGGGAGAGCTCGAAGCGGTCGATCGCCTTGATCAGGCCGATGGTGCCGACCTGGATGATGTCCTCCATCGGCTCGCTGCGGGAGCGGAAGCGGGAGGCGGCGAACTTGACCAGCGCGAGGTTGAGTTCGACGAGGGTGTTGCGGACGTACGAGTACTCGTGGGTGCCTTCCTCGAGGGCCTCCAGCCGCTCGAAGAGGGTCTTGGACAGTGCTCGGGCGTCGTCCGGGGCCACCTCGTCGTACGGGGGGATGTCCGGAAGTCCGTCCAGCGCGACGGCCGGGTCGGCCCGCTCGGCGCGTACGTCGTCCTCGAGCTCGATGGGATCCAGATGGTCCGGAGGGGGTGTCGACGTCGGCGTCTGGGTATGCGAGGCGTCGAGCCGGGGTGACATGATGTCCTCCATCGTTCTCGGCATATGGCTGCCGAAGCCAGTTCGTGCACTGCGGTGTGCGGCGCCTCCAAAGCCGGCCGTGTCGGGTGCGTGTCTCTACTAGCCCTACCCGCTTCACCACGGCCACCGCAAGTGCTTTATGTGGCTATATGTCCGTTTCTGTGCGGTTGTTCGGGTGTCGGAGGGGTGAGGGAAGGCGTAGTGTTCGAGGGCGTCAGTCAGCAGCCAAGACCCCGGGAGAGAGAGACGGCATGGACCGCGGGACGGTCGGCAGCGCACAGTCGGGCCGGCTTCTGGTGGAGGTGCGGCAAGAGGGCTCCAGCGCCGTCGTGACTCCGGCCGGTGAGCTGGACCACCACACGGCCGACCTGCTGCGTGAGCCTCTCAAGGAGTGCCTCGACAAGGGGCGCTCGCGCCTGGTGGTGGACTGTTCGCGCCTGGAGTTCTGTGACTCCACGGGGCTGAACGTGCTGCTGGGAGCGCGGCTGAAGGCGGAGGCGGCCGGGGGAGGTGTGCACCTCGCCGGCATGCTGCCGGTGGTGGCGCGTGTGTTTGAGATCACAGGAGCGGACGCGGTCTTCAGCGTGCACGACACGCTCGAGGATGCGCTGGCCGACGAGACCGGCTGATCCGGCCGTCGGGCCGCCTGTCGGGAGCCTGCACGTCGCTTCCGTGTGCTGTTCTGCGGAAACCTGCGATCGGCTGTCCGTGGGCCCGTGGCGGGGGGCGCGCCGAGGAGGACGCCCCACGCGCCGGAAAACGGGGGGTGTCCCATGGGATCGGTCGGGCAGGAGTCATGCTGGACGCATCGGCAGGCGGCGTACCGACATGTGGGTATGCAGTGACGTTGTGTAGTGACGTGTGAAACGTGAACTGGTGAATCGGTGAGGTGAAGCGCTGATGAGCACCACCCGGCCTTACTCGCCGGGCGACCGCGGCCCGGAGCCCAGCGGCGCTTCCGGGGCGTCCGAGGGGGGCGCGCCTGCGGACGGGACGTCCGCGGGCGGCGCGACGACCGTGCCCGCGGTCCCGTCGGGGGGTCGTCAGGTCCGCAGGCTGAGCTTCGACGGCGAGAGCGGCGTCGTGCCGCTCGCCCGCGACTTCGCCCGCCAGGCGCTGTACGCGTGGGGCTGGCTGCCCGCCGCGAGCGCCGACCAGCGGGCCGCCGCCGAGGACGTGCTCCTCGTCGTCTCCGAACTGGTCACCAACGCCTGTCTGCACGCCGAGGGACCGGACCAGATGGAGATCACCTGCGACAACAAGGTGATCCACATCGAGGTCTCCGACCGCGGCACCGGTCAGCCGGCCCCGCGCACCCCGCACCGCGCGGGCCGCCCCGGCGGTCACGGCATGTTCATCGTCCAGCGCCTGTGCCTCGACTGGGGCGTCGTACGCGTTCCCGGCGTCGCCGGCAAGAAGGTCTGGGCGGAGCTGGGCGCCCCCGCGTAGCCGCGCCGGGCGCCGGAGCCCGCCTGACGCCTCCCGAGAACGCCGAAGGGCCCTCGCGTCCGTACGGGATGCGAGGGCCCTTCCGGTGCGGCGGACGACCGGCGGACCGACGAGCCGGAGACGTACGTCCGGCGAACGTCAGTGCACGTCGCCCATGAGCTCCTTGACCTTCTTGCGGTACATCCACACCGCCACACCGGCCACGGCGGCGAGCGCCGCCTCCAGCGTCACGATGCCCGTCTGGTTCAGGTCGACGCCGGCGATGGAGAGCAGACCGGTCGTCGCGTCACCGGCGGTGACGGCCAGGAACCAGACACCCATCATCTGGGAGGCGTACTTCACGGGCGCCATCTTGGTGGTGACCGACAGGCCGACCGGGGAGAGCGTCAGCTCACCGACGGTCTGGACGAAGTAGATCGCCACCAGCCACAGCGCGGCCGCCTTGTGACCGCCGTCGGCGATCGCCAGCGGAGCGAGGAAGAGGAAGAAGGACGCGCCGATGAACAGCAGACCCAGCGCGAACTTCACCGCGGTGCTCGGCTCCTTGCCGCGCCGGGCGAGCGTGACCCACAGCCAGGCGAACACCGGCGCGAACGCCATGATCATGACCGGGTTGACCGACTGGTACCAGGAGACCGGGAAGCCCCAGCCGAAGACGGTGTTGTCGGCCGACTTCTCGGCGAACAGCGACACCGTGGAACCGCCCTGGTCGTAGATCATCCAGAACACGGCCGCGGCGACGAAGAACCAGATGTACGCGGTCATCTTCGACTGCTCGGTGCGGTCCAGTTCCTTGTCCCGCTTGATCCGGGCGATGACCAGGACCGGGATGAGCAGGCCGGCCACGGTGATCGGGACCAGCAGCCAGTTCAGGGTGTAGACACCGGAGAAGCCGATGATCGCGTAGAAGACGACGGCGACGGCGGCCCACAGGGCCGACTTGCGCAGTACGGCCGACTTCTCCTGCGCGGACAGCGGCGTCGGCACGACGTCGGAGCGGGCGTCCAGGTGGCGGGAGCCGAGCAGGAACTGGGCCAGGCCCAGCGCCATGCCGAGCGCGGCGAGCGCGAAGCCGATGTGCCAGTTGACGTTCTCACCGACCGTACCGATGACCAGCGGCGCGGCGAAGGCACCCAGGTTGATGCCGATGTAGAAGATCGTGAAGCCGCCGTCCCGGCGCGGGTCGTCGGTGCCCTTGTACAGGTGGCCGACCATCGTGGAGATGTTGGCCTTCAGCAGACCGGAGCCGATGGCGACGAGACCGAGACCGGCGAAGAAGCTGCCCGCCCACGGCAGGGCCAGCGTCAGGTGCCCCAGCATGATGACCGTGCCGGCGACGGCGACGGTCCTGCGCGGGCCGAGCAGCCGGTCGGCGAACCAGCCGCCCGGCAGGGCGAGCAGGTACACGAGGGACAGGTAGACCGAGTAGATCGCGGTCGCGGTGGCCGCACTCAGGTGCAGGCCGCCCGGAGCCACCAGGTACAGCGGGAGCAGAGCCCTCATGCCGTAGTAGGAGAAGCGCTCCCACATCTCGGTCATGAAGAGGGTGGCCAGGCCGCGGGGGTGGCCGAAGAAGGTCTTCTCGGAACCGGGGCTGCCCGGGCGGGCCGAGTCCTTCGTCAGGCTGGACGCCATGGTCGTTCCTTGCTGGTCGGGACGCGCGGGACGAGCCGCTGCGCGCCCGGTGGGGGGCGGCCGGCACCGGCAGGACCGGCCGTCCACCCCACGCCCAGGGGAGTCCGCTCCGGGTGACGGAGCGGCGGACGGCGGCCACCGGGATCCACGCCTCGCGACGCGTCGTGACGCGCGATGAGGCCCGGCCGTAGGTCATTCCTTTCGAGGCCGGTCGGAGCCGGCCCGCACACAAAAGGGACCCTCGGCGTCGAATGAGCGCCAAAGGTCCGCTGCGTGCTACAGGCGTTCAGCTCACCATACGGCAGGACACCGCCCGGTATGGAAGGACTTGAGACACGGATCACAGGTCCACGGGGAACCGTGCCCACTCTTTCGAAGGTGACACCACGATGTCTGTTCCAGGTTCGCATCCCCCGCCCACTGGTCCGGACCGGGGGTGAGCGGGTCCACGCCTCCCCTCGGGGGGACTCCGTGACCACCGGGGCGAAAGGTAAGAGCGCCCGAGGCCGATCACACCGCAGCACCAGCCCGGCAGGCGGCACCCTCGGACTACCATCACTCCATGACCCGTGTACTGCTCGCCGAGGACGACGCGTCCATCTCGGAGCCGCTGGCCCGCGCTCTGCGCCGGGAAGGTTACGAGGTCGAGGTGCGTGAGGACGGACCCACCGCGCTCGACGCCGGAATGCAGGGCGGCGTCGATCTGGTCGTACTGGACCTCGGTCTGCCCGGCATGGACGGCCTGGAGGTCGCCCGCCGGCTGCGCTCCGACGGTCACACCGTGCCCATCCTGATCCTCACGGCGCGCGCCGACGAGGTCGACACGGTCGTCGGCCTGGACGCGGGGGCCGACGACTACGTCACCAAGCCCTTCCGCCTCGCCGAGCTGCTCGCCCGGGTCCGGGCCCTGCTCCGGCGCGGCGCCACCGAGCCGCAGCAGCCCCCGGCCACGCACGGCGTGCGCATCGACGTCGAGTCCCACCGCGCCTGGATGGGCGACGAGGAGCTCCAGCTCACCGCCAAGGAGTTCGACCTGCTCAGGGTCCTCGTGCGGGACGCGGGCCGGGTCGTCACCCGCGACCAGCTGATGCGGGAGGTCTGGGACACCACCTGGTGGTCGTCGACCAAGACCCTCGACATGCACATCTCGTGGCTGCGCAAGAAGCTCGGCGACGACGCGGCGAACCCCCGGTACATCGCGACCGTGCGCGGCGTGGGCTTCCGCTTCGAGAAGAGCTGAGCGCCGCTCCAGGGCTGCTCACGGGTGCTCACGGGTAAGTACAGGTAGAAGGTCATGCGCCGTCGACTGATCCAGTCCACGCTCGCCGTGGTACTTGTGGTGATCGCTGTCTTCGGAGTCTCCCTGGTGCTCGTGGAGACCCGCACGATCAGCAACAGTGCCCAGGAGCGGGTCGACTCCGAGGCGATCCGGCTGGCCAGCATCGTCGACGGCCGGCTGCTCGGCGACGAGACGGTCGACGCCCGGGTCCTGCGCGACCAGGTGGCCCCCGGCCAGTACGCGGTGATCGGCATTCCCGGCCGGCCGGCCATCGAAATCGGTTCCAAGCCCGACGGCGACGTGATCCACGCCACCGCCGAGGGCGAGCAGGGTGAGACCGTCCGGATGGAGGAGTCCCGCTCCTCCGTCACCCGCGAGGTCGGCCGCACGCTGCTGATCATCGGCCTGGTGGCGCTGCTGGCGGTGGTGGCGGCGGTGCTGCTCGCGATCCGTCAGGCCAACCGGCTCGCCTCCCCGCTGACCGACCTCGCCGAGACCGCCGAGCGCCTCGGCTCGGGCGACCCGCGTCCCCGGCACAAGCGCTACGGCGTTCCGGAGCTGGACCGGGTGGCCGATGTGCTGGACTCCTCCGCCGAGCGGATCGGCCGGATGCTGACCGCCGAGCGGCGCCTGGCCGCCGACGCCTCCCACCAGCTGCGTACGCCGCTGACCGCGCTGTCGATGCGTCTGGAGGAGATCACCCTCACCGAGGAGCTGGAGACGGTGAAGGAGGAGGCCAACGTCGCGCTCACCCAGGTGGAGCGGCTGACGGACGTGGTGGAGCGCCTGCTGACGAACTCCCGCGACCCGCGCACGGGCTCCGCGGTCTCCTTCGACCTCGACGAGGTCATCCAGCAGCAGATCGCCGAGTGGCGGCCCGCCTACCGCAGTGCCGGCCGCGCGATCGTCAGCTCCGGCAAGCGGCACCTGCGGGCCGTGGGCACCCCGGGCGCGGTCGCCCAGGTGCTGGCCGCGCTGATCGAGAACTCCCTCATGCACGGCGGCGGCACGGTGGCGCTGCGCACCCGGGTGACCGGCAACCAGGCCGTGGTGGAGGTCACGGACGAGGGGCCGGGCGTCCCCGCCGACCTGGGCGCGCGGATCTTCGAGCGGACGATCAGCGGCCGCAACTCCACCGGCATCGGGCTGGCCGTCGCCCGCGACCTGGCCGAGGCCGACGGAGGGCGCCTGGAACTCCTCCAGGCCAAGCCACCGGTCTTCGGGCTGTTCCTGTCCCGTACGCCCCCGCTGAAGAAATCGACGGACGCGGAGCCGACGGTCCGGTAGGCCTGCGGGGGCTCGGCGTGCCCCGCGAGGTGGGTGCGGGAGGGGCCGGTCAGCGGGAGACCCTGCTCGGGCGCCGCCGCTTCCCCTCTGCTCCCGCGTGGAGGAACGACTCGGCGTCGGCCACGGCCTCCCGGACGGGAAGGGCGCGGAAGACCCAGCTGCGGTAGGACCAGAAGCGGAACAGGGTCGCGATGCCGATGCCGAGGAACTTGAAGACGTTGCTCTGCAACGGGCTGTCCCAGCCGAAGCCGTACGTCGCCAGGTACAGCCCGCCGTTCTCGATCACCAGTCCGACCACGCTGAACAGCAGGAACAGGGTCAGTTCCCTGGTGCGGCCGCTCTTGTCGCGGTCCCGGTAGGTGAAGTACCGGAAGCCGACGTAGTTGAAGATGATCGAGACGACCGTCGCGATGACGCTCGCCCGCACCACCTGGAGATCGGTGACATGCCGTACCAGGTTGAATACGAGCAGGTTGACGAGGAGACCCGCTCCGCCCACCGCTCCGAACTTGGCGACCTCCCGCCAGAGCCGGCCGACGCGCCGCAACAACGCGTCCCGGGGAGTCGTGGGCGCCGGTCGGTGCCCCGAGGAACCACGTCCCATGGTCGTGCAGGCCCCCGTCCGGGTCGATTGCGTCAACCACGCCATGCTAACCAGCGGCCGGTGGCCGCGCCCGGGGACCGGCCACGAGCCGCAGGCGGGACGGAAAGGGAGCCGGAAGAGACCGGGAAGAACATGCGAAACGATCGGTAAGAGGACGAGCGGTGAGCGGACGCAGGGCAGGGAATCCGGCCATGCCGGCGCGGCCGATACCCTGGGGGCGTGACGTTCCCGGTAGTCGGCATGGTCGGCGGTGGCCAGCTCGCTCGTATGACACACGAGGCGGGCATCCCGCTGGGCATCAGGTTCAAGCTCCTCAGTGACACTCCTCAGGATTCCGCGGCGCAGGTCGTGAACGAAGTCGTCGTCGGCGACTATCGCGACCTGGACACGCTGCGCGAGTTCGCGCGCGGATGCGACGTGATCACCTTCGATCACGAGCACGTGCCCACCGAGCACCTTCGGGCTCTGGAGGCGGACGGCATACCCGTGCGCCCAGGCCCCGACGCACTGGTGCACGCCCAGGACAAGGGGGTGATGCGCGCGAAACTGGACGCGATCTCGGTGCCCTGCCCACGGCACCGCATCGTGACGGACCCGCAGGACGTGGCGCGCTTCGCCGCGGAGGGCGACGGCTTCCCGGTCGTCCTGAAGACCGTCCGCGGCGGCTACGACGGCAAGGGCGTCTGGGTGGTGGACTCCGTGGAGGAGGCCGCCGAGCCGTTCAAGGCGGGCGTCCCGGTGCTCGCCGAGGAGAAGGTCGACTACGTCCGCGAGCTCGCCGCCAACGTCGTCCGCTCCCCGCACGGCCAGGCCGTCGCCTACCCGGTGGTCGAGTCCAGGCAGGTGAACGGCGTCTGCGACACGGTCATCGCCCCCGCCCCCGACCTGGACGAGGCCCTCGCGCTCCAGGCCGAGGAGATGGCCCTGCGGATCGCCAAGGAACTCGGCGTCGTCGGCCACCTCGCCGTCGAGCTGTTCCAGACCCGCGACGGCCGCATCCTCGTCAACGAGCTGGCGATGCGCCCCCACAACTCGGGCCACTGGACCCAGGACGGCGCGATCACGTCCCAGTTCGCCAACCACGTCCGCGCCGTCCTCGACCTGCCGCTGGGCGACCCGCGCCCGCGCGTGAAGTGGACGGTCATGGTCAACGTCCTCGGCGGCGACTACCCCGACATGTACTCCGCGTACCTGCACTGCATGGCCCGCGACCCGCAGCTGAAGATCCACATGTACGGCAAGGACGTGAAGCCCGGCCGCAAGGTCGGACACGTCAACACCTACGGCGACGACCTGGACGACGTGCTGGAGCGCGCCCGTCACGCAGCCGGCTACCTGAGAGGCACGATCACCGAATGAGCCCAGCCCACCCGTCGCCCGACCACCACCCCTCAACGAGCGCTGACGCGCGCCTCTTTCCTTCGGTGGGCATCGTCATGGGGTCGGACTCCGACTGGCCCGTCATGGAGGCCGCCGCCGAGGCGCTCGACGAGTTCGAGATCTCCTACGAGGTCGACGTCGTCTCCGCGCACCGCATGCCCCGCGAGATGATCACCTACGGCGAGCACGCGGCGGAGCGGGGACTGAAGGTGATCATCGCGGGCGCGGGCGGCGCCGCCCACCTGCCCGGCATGCTCGCCTCCGTCACGCCGCTGCCGGTGATCGGCGTGCCCGTTCCGCTGAAGTACCTGGACGGGATGGACTCGCTGCTGTCGATCGTGCAGATGCCGGCCGGCGTGCCGGTCGCGACGGTCTCGGTCGGCGGCGCCCGCAACGCCGGCCTGCTCGCCGCCCGGATCCTCGCCGCCCACGACGAGGAGCTGCTGACCCGCATGCGGGAGTTCCAGCAGGACCTGGGCGACCAGGCCGCCGAGAAGGGCAAGCGGCTGCGCGCCAAGGTCGAGGGCACCGGCGGCTTCGGCTTCGGCACGGGGAAGTGACGCCGATGGCCTCCCTCGAGGAAGCCCGGGAACTGCTGCGCGACTTCCCGGTCGTCGACGGTCACAACGACCTGCCCTGGGCGCTGCGCGAGCAGGTCCGCTACGACCTCGGCGCCCGCGACATCGCCGCCGCCCAGAACGCCCACCTGCACACCGACATCCCGCGGCTGCGCGTGGGCGGCGTCGGCGCGCAGTACTGGTCGGTGTACGTCCGCTCGGACCTGCCCGACGCCGTGCCGGCGACCCTGGAGCAGATCGACTGCGTACGGCAGCTGCTCGCCCGCTACCCGGCGGACCTGGCGCCCGCGCTGACCGCCGCGGACATGGAGGCGGCCCGCGCGGACGGCCGTATCGCCTCGCTGATGGGCGCGGAGGGCGGCCACTCCATCGCGAACTCGCTCGGCACTCTGCGCGGTCTGTACGCGCTCGGCGTGCGCTACATGACCCTCACCCACAACGACAACGTGGCGTGGGCGGACTCGGCGACGGACGAGCCGGGCGTGGGCGGACTGTCGGCCTTCGGCCGCGAGGTGGTGCGGGAGATGAACCGCCTGGGCATGCTGGTGGACCTCTCCCACGTGGCGGCGACGACCATGCGGGACGCGCTGGACACCTCGAGCGCCCCGGTGATCTTCTCCCACTCCTCCTCCCGGG
This sequence comes from Streptomyces sp. NPDC003393, assembly GCF_053589015.1. Lineage (NCBI taxonomy): Bacteria > Bacillati > Actinomycetota > Actinomycetes > Kitasatosporales > Streptomycetaceae > Streptomyces > Streptomyces sp. NPDC003393. Next base: position 251,394 of record NZ_JBSFRB010000004.1, read on the forward strand.
CCGTCTGCGACCACCCGCGCAACATCCCCGACGAGGTCCTCGAACGCCTGCCCGCCAACGGCGGCATGGCCATGGTGACGTTCGTGCCCAAGTTCGTCCTCCAGGCCGCCGTCGACTGGACGGCCGCGGCCGACGAGAACATGCGGGCGCACGGCTTCCACCACCTGGACACCACGGAGGAGGCCATGAAGGTCCACCGGGCCTTCGAGGAGGCCAACCCCCGCCCGGTCGCCACGGCCGCCACGGTCGCCGACCACCTCGACCACATGCGCGAGGTCGCGGGCATCGACCATCTCGGCATCGGCGGCGACTACGACGGCACGGCCTTCACCCCCGACGGCCTCAACGACGTCTCCGGCTACCCCAACCTGATCGCCGAGCTGCTGGACCGTGGCTGGTCGAAGACCGACCTGGCCAAGCTGACCTGGCAGAACGCGGTCCGGGTGCTGGGCGCGGCCGAGGACGTGGCCCGCGACCTGAGCGCCACGCGCGCGCCGTCCAACGCGACGATCGAGGCGCTCGACGGGTGAGGCCGCCCGCGGAACGGCGCGCCGGATCACCCGCCTGATCGGCGAGATCCAACGGGACCCCCTTCAGCGGTATCGGCACGCCCGAACCGCGGAAGGGGGTCCCTGTGCGGTTACTTGTCCCGCCGGATCGACGACGAGGACCGGTTCGTGCACCGGGCGGACGACAAGGAAGTGAAGACCCTCAAGGCCCGCTACCGCTACCGCGACCGACCGGCGCCGCTCAGCAGGCGCACAGGCAGAACGGGTGCCCGGCGGGGTCGGCGTAGACCCGGAAGGTGCGGGTGCGGTCCGCGGCGTCCAGCGGCTGTGCGCCGAGCGCGAGGACGCCCTTCTCCGCCGCGTCCAGGTCCTCCACCACGAGGTCCAGGTGGAACTGCTGCGAGCGGTCGGACCGCGGCCACTTCGGCGGCTCGTACCCGGGCGCCGCCTGGAACGCCAGGGACGGCCCGCCCGGCGCCTTCAGGTCCACCCAGTCGCCCTCGCCCTCCACCGTCCCGCCGAGCACCTCGGCGTAGAAACCGGCGAGCGCGCGCGGGTCGGGACAGTCCAGAACGACGACACCCAGCTTGGCGAGAGCCATGACTTCCTCCCGAGGAGTAGTGGGTTACCCGTAGCGCCGAGTAACCGGTAACGGTTACCGCATGCTGCCTCAGGGCGGGTAACCGTGCAAGGGCTTTTGGAGGTAACGTCGCGGCATGAGTGAGAGATCGGCCGCGCCCGGAGGCCTGGCGCTGGTCGAGTCCCTGGTGAACACGCTGGACCTGGAGTCGGGCGGCGACTCGCTGGACTCACCGGACGTCCGGGCGCGTTTCGGGATCACCGAGTCCGAGCTGCCGGCCGCACGCGAGCTGCGCGAGTCGCTGCGGGCCGCTCTGCTCGCCCATGCCGGCCACCCGCCGCACCGCGCGGTCACCCCCCTGGGCGAACTGCTGGCGCGCGCCCCACTGCTGGTGGAGGTCGACGCCCGGGACGGCTCCGCGGTCCTCGCCGCCGCCGACGCCGCCGGCCTGACCTCCCGGGTCGCGGCCGCCGTGGCCGAGGCGCTGGTCGCCGGCACCTGGACCCGGCTGAAGGCCTGCGAAGCGGTCACCTGCCACTGGGCGTACTACGACCGCAGCCCGGCCGGCCGCGGGCGCTGGTGCTCGATGCAGGTGTGCGGGGCGCGCGCGAAGATGCGCCGGTACCGCGCCAAGGCGCCCTGACCCTTGCCCGGGTCGTACGGGTGGCGCCCGGGCGGATGGTGCAGAATGCGGGAAGACGCCGGTTCGGCCGACTGAGCCTCGGCCGAACCGGCGTCGCCTGTTCGGCCGGTCGTGCGGGCTAAGCCGTCGGGCGGCCCATCGCCCGGTACGTCCATCCGGCCCGCCGCCACAGTTCCGGGTCCAGCGCGTTGCGGCCGTCCAGGACCAGGCGGGACGAGACGACCTCGCCCAGCTCGGCCGGGTCCAGTTCGCGGAACTGACGCCACTCGGTCAGGTGCAGCACCACATCGGCACCCCGGACCGCCTCCAGCGCGGACTCGGCGTACCCCAGCGTCGGGAAGACGCGCCGGGCGTTGTCCATCCCTTTGGGGTCGTACACGGTCACCTGGCCGCCCTGGAGGTGGATCTGCCCGGCCACGTTGAGGGCGGGCGAGTCGCGCACGTCGTCCGAGTCGGGCTTGAAGGTGGCGCCGAGCACCGCGACCCGCTTGCCCAGGAACGGCCCGCCGCCCAGCGCCTGCCGGGCCAGCTCCACCATCTGCCCGCGCTGCCGCATGTTGATCGAGTCGATCTCGCGCAGGAAGGTCAGCGCCTGGTCGGCGCCCAGCTCGCCGGCGCGCGCCATGAAGGCGCGGATGTCCTTGGGCAGGCAGCCGCCGCCGAAGCCGATCCCGGCGCGCAGGAACTTCTTCCCGATCCGGTCGTCGTACCCGATCGCCTCCGCCAGCTTGGCGACGTCGCCGCCGGCCGCCTCGCACACCTCCGCCATCGCGTTGATGAAGGAGATCTTCGTGGCCAGGAAGGAGTTCGCCGCGGTCTTCACCAGCTCGGCGGTCGGGAAGTCGGTGACGACGAAGGGCGAACCCTCGCCGACCGGCGTCGCGTACACCTCGCGCAGCAGCTTCTCCGCCCGCTCGCTGCGCACGCCGACCACGATCCGGTCCGGGTGCAGCGTGTCCTGGACGGCGAAGCCCTCGCGCAGGAACTCCGGGTTCCAGGCCAGCTCGGCGTCCTCGCCCGCGGGCGCCAGCCCGGCGAGCGTCCGGGCCAGCCGGTCCGCCGAGCCGACCGGCACCGTCGACTTGCCGACGACCAGCGCGGGCCCGGTCAGATGCGGGGCGAGCGAGGCGACCGCGGAGTCGACGTAGGACATGTCGCAGGCGTACTCGCCGTGCTTCTGCGGGGTGTTCACACAGATGAAGTGGACGTCGCCGAAGGCGCCCACCTCCGCCCAGTCCCGGGTGAAGCGCAACCGCCCGCTGGAGCCCTCGATGCCGGCCACGTGCCTGCGCAGCAGCTCCTCCAGACCAGGCTCGTACATCGGGACCTCGCCCCGCTGCAACATCTCGATCTTCTCGGGAACGACATCCAGCCCCAGCACCTCGAACCCCAGCTCGGCCATGGCCGCGGCGTGCGTCGCGCCGAGATAGCCGGTGCCGATCACGGTGATCTTGAGGCTCATGGATGCTCCAGGAGGGACGATGGTGATGCGCTGCCCGAGCATATCGGGGGTATGCCGGGGCCCATCGCCGGGCAATGTCCTTGCTGTCGCCAAGCTCACGTATCACTTGCGCGGGCAGGCCCCTAAAATTCGGGTTACTTAACGGTAGTTAGCGTCACCCTGGTCGTATTTGGAGCGTGAGAGACCTTGGCCGGATCGGCTGATTTCGACCTGTACCGCCCGTCCGAGGAGCACGACATGCTCCGCGACGCCGTCCGCTCGCTGGCCGAGGCGAAGATCGCGCCGTACGCCGCCGCGGTGGACGAGGAGGCCCGCTTCCCGCAGGAGGCACTGGAGGCCCTGGTCGCCAACGACCTGCACGCCGTGCACGTCCCCGAGGAGTACGGCGGCGCGGGCGCGGACGCTCTCGCGACGGTCATCGTGATCGAGGAGGTGGCCCGCGTCTGCGCGTCCTCCTCGCTGATCCCCGCGGTGAACAAGCTGGGCTCCCTGCCGGTGCTGCTGTCCGGCTCCGAGGACCTGAAGAAGCGCTACATGGCCCCGCTCGCCAAGGGCAACGGGATGTTCTCGTACTGCCTCTCCGAGCCGGACGCGGGCTCCGACGCGGCCGGCATGAAGACCAAGGCGGTCCGCGACGGCGACACTTACGTGCTCAACGGCGTCAAGCGCTGGATCACCAACGCGGGCGTCTCCGACTTCTACACGGTGATGGCGGTCACCGATCCGGAGAAGCGCTCCAGGGGCATCAGCGCCTTCGTCGTCGAGAAGTCCGACCCGGGCGTCTCCTTCGGCGCGCCGGAGAAGAAGCTGGGCATCAAGGGCTCCCCGACCCGCGAGGTCTACCTCGACAACGTGCGCATCCCCGCCGACCGCATGATCGGCGAGGAGGGCACCGGCTTCGCCACGGCGATGAAGACCCTGGACCACACCCGCATCACCATCGCCGCCCAGGCCCTCGGCATCGCCCAGGGCGCCCTGGACTACGCCAAGGGCTACGTCAAGGAGCGCAAGCAGTTCGGCAAGCCGATCGCCGACTTCCAGGGCATCCAGTTCATGCTCGCCGACATGGCCATGAAGCTCTCGGCCGCCCGCGCCCTGACGTACCAGGCCGCCGCCGCCTCCGAGCGCGGCGACGCCGACCTCACCTACCAGGGCGCCGCCGCCAAGTGCTTCGCCTCCGACGTCGCCATGGAGGTCACCACCGACGCCGTCCAGCTCCTCGGCGGCTACGGCTACACCCGCGACTACCCGGTGGAGCGCATGATGCGCGACGCCAAGATCACCCAGATCTACGAGGGTACGAATCAGGTCCAGCGGATCGTGATGGCGCGCAACCTGCCGTGACGGCCGGCTGACCGCGGAAGGGTGCTCACACCTGTGGGCACCCTTCACTGCTCTCCTGCGCGCCGGGCCCGTACCCGCACCCGCTCGGGTGTGACGGCCACCCGCGGGCGGCGGAGAAGAAGAACCGAGGCTCACGGAGGCCGGTGAGCCGTCCAGCGCGCCGGTCCGGCGGGTGGGGTCACGCCGGCGGATCGTGCCCCCAGTTCATCAGTGAGTACCTCCACCTGGTGTCCCGTACGTCGCCCGGGGGCCGCTGGGCCAGATGCCGGCGGATGTAGCCCACGACCTTGCGCATGTGCAGGTAGTCGTCGTCCGAGAGATCGCCCTTCTTCGCCCGCAGGATCTGAACGATCCGGCGGCCGGAGGCGTGTCCGGTGGACTCGCCTCCGTCCTTGTGCTGCCCGGCATCGCGTGACTGGTCGGAGTCCAGCCACTTCGCCAGTTCGGCCGGTGTCATGTTCACCAGCTCGTGAAAGGCCTCATCGACCTTCTCGCGCTCGTCGCCGTTCACGCCGGCTCATTCCTTCTTCAGCGCGGACGGCTTGTGCACCGCCGGCCTGCCGGACTTCTCGCTGCGCACCTGGTACTGCGGGTCGTCCGGCGAGGCGTCCACCGTGCGGCCCGCGGCCTCGGTCCGTTCGGTGATCTTCTTCTCCACCTCGCCCCCGGCCTGGCTTCCGTGACTGTTCCAGGTGACGTGATCACCCTTCTTCAGTTCCTCGTCCGCATCGCGCTTCTTCGCCATGCCGACTCCCCTTCGCACCTGTGCCGGCCATCCGCTCCCGCTCTTCCAGCGTGGCGGTTTCCGTGCGATTCCGCGACGCGAGGCCGCCCCCCCCCGGCAGCGCGGAGCGCCTGCGGAGGCCGTCCCGCTGCGTAGGCGGGGGATCGGCCCGGCCGGCCGTCGTCCGATGCCGCCGCGGCGCTCCACGGCGCGAGCCGGGCGGGCGGCGACCGCGTCGGCCGCGTGGGCGGTCCGCACGCCGGGCGGCGTGTGGGCGCGCAACTCGTGCAGGGCCGCGACGCCCTCGGCCGTCCACCGCGTCGCCCCGGGACGAGGCGCACCGGCGCACCCTCCCTCCTGGCGCCTTTCCCGCTCTGTGGGCGCGGGGCCTGGAGGTGTGTGCTCGCACCGGCAAGTTTCCGGCCCGGCGCCGGTATTGACGGTGGGAATGGCAGGATCGGCGGGCAGTGAGGTGATCCGGGCGTCCCGTCGGCGGGGGAGACGTCCCGCCGAGGGGAGAGGTGACGTGGCGGCAGATGTGATGGAGGTCCGGCAGGACGGACGGCCCCACGCGGAACGGCGGTGGCACGGGGCCCTGGTCCGCCGGCTGCTGCTCGTGCTGACCGCGCTGGTGGCAGGTGCCGCGGGCGTGGCGGGCACTCTGGTGTACCAGCGGGTGACCGCCCAGGACACGGCGGCGGTCGACGCACAGGCCGACCTGCTCGCCGACGATCTGCGGGCGTACCTGAACGCGGGCTTCTACTCGCCGGGGCACACCTACGGCGGACAGTTCACCGGAGGAAGCCTCGTCGCCCGGGTCGAGGCGCACGGCGGCGTGCCGCTGAGCCTGAACACGGTCCCGGGCGGGCCGGGCGGCCGGACGCACACGCTGACGGTGATGCTGGGGCTGGTGGCGCCGGAGAAGGGAACCGTCGACGCGCACGCCTATCCGGTCCGCTGCTACCGCTACACCTTCGCCCTCGGCACGTACAGCGTGGAGAAGGCCGGCCTGGACTGCCCGGCGGCGCGGACCGACGGCCGGCCCGGGAGCCTCGTGGCGCAGATGGGCGGGCTGCTCGCGCGGCAGTCGACCGGCGCGTCCGCGCGGATGGCGACCGCGGGATACCCGCACTCCGCGCGGGGCGCCGTGGACTTCCTGAGGGACAAGCGGCTGGTCGTCGCGCAGGACGCCGTGAGCGATGTCTCCGGCGGCCCCGCCGGGGGTGGCGTGGGCGTGTTCGCGCTGCGCGTCAACGGCACCTGCCACTACCTGCGGATGGACTCCTCGTCCCCCGCGTCCCGCCTGGTGCCGTTCTGGCTCGCCCCGGCCGACGAGCAGGAGGCCTGCGACGTGGCCGGGGCCCGGGCGGCCTCCGCCCTGTACGGGAAGGACCCGGCGAAGGCGGGTTGAGCCGCGGCCGGGGGAGTGGCGGACGCGGTCACCGGGCGCCGCCTCACCTCACCCGGGCGGGCGTAGCGGACTCCGTGCTTCCGTCGGATGGCGGCGGATGGCCGAGGGGCGTACGACGGAAGGGCACGGGGCCCGCCCCGAGGCCCCGGCTGCCTTCGTCCCCCCAGGAGGAGCCATGACCCAGCCCGGAACCATGACTGCCATGAGCAAGCAGATGCAGGACTGCGTCGAGGCCTGCATGACCTGCCACACCGTCTGCGAGGAGGCCATGAGCTCCTGCATGCAGATGGGCGGCCAGGCGCAGATGCAGATCATGCGCGCGCTCATGGACTGCTCCGAGACCACGCGCATGTGCGCGGACATGATGATGCGCCGCTCGCCGATGGCGGCGGAGATGTGCGCGATGTGCGCCAAGGCCTGTGACATGTGCGCCGAGGCGTGTATGTCGCTGCCCGAGGACAAGATGATGCAACGCTGTGCGGAGGCGTGTCGCCGCTGCGCGGAGATGTGTCGCGCGATGACGGGCGCCCGGATGTGACCCGGCCGGCCGGCGAGGTCCCGCGGCCGCTTACCGCGGGGCCTCGCCCCCGACAGGTCGTCCGGTGACCGTCCGGTCGTCCGGCGGCCGGCCGGTCAGTTGCCGGAGACGGTCACCGTCTCGTCGTTCTTCAACTCGTCGACCAGGGTCTTGACCTTCGCCTTGTCCCAGACGAGGTTGCCGCCCGTGGAGCCGGATATCGGCATGTTCATGGACTTGCCGTCACCGCCGCTGACGCCCTTCATCGCCCAGAACATGGAGGCCAGGTCCCACAGGCTCATGTCCTTGTCGACGACCAGGGAGTCCAGGCCCGCACTCATCGTCGGATAGAATGTGAACGGGTTCAGGACCGTCGACGGGGTGGCCACCTGGTGGGCCAGGGCGGACAGGAACTTCTGCTGGTTCTTGGTGCGCTGAAGGTCCGAGGCGGCGAAGGCGTGCCGGGTGCGGACGAAGGCCAGGGCCTGCCGGCCGTTCAGCTTCTGCCTGCCCGCCTGGAAGTCGGCGCCGGACCACTTGTCCTTGAACGGCTTGTCGATGGTCATCTCGACGCCGCCGACCGCGTCCACGATGTTGGCGAAGCCGGCGAAGCCGATCTCCACGTAGTGGTCGATGTGCAGGCCGGTGTTGTACTCGATGGTGCGCACCAGCAGGGTCGGCCCGTCGATCGCGTACGCCGCGTTCAGCTTGTTCGCGCCCATCGCGGGTCTGATCTTGCCCGACTCCGAGCCGCGGAACTTCGGGATGGTGACGTTGGAGTCGCGCGGCAGGGAGATCAGCGTGTCGCCGTTGTCCCCGACGTGCAGGATCATCATCGAGTCGGTGCGCTTGCCCTCGGCGGATCCGGTGTGGAGCTTCTTCTTGTCCTCGGCGGACATTCCGGCACGGCTGTCGGAGCCGACGATCAGGTAGTTCGTGCCCTTGCCGGTCTCCGGCCGGTCGATGACCTTGGACAGGTCGACGTCCCGGTGAAGCTTGGAGTCGGCCCAGAAGTAGGTGGCCACCGAGGTGACCACCAGCGCGGTGACCAGGGTCACCGCGGTCCACTTGATCCGGCGGCCCCAGTTCGGCGCGGGACGCGGACCGCGGCCTTCGCCCGGACCGCCGGGGCCGTCGCCGCCCGGCCGGCCGTAGACCTGCCCGGTGTTGTAGCCGCTGTCGTAGCCGTAACCGTCGTCGCTGTCGGTGTAGCCGTCCGTGTAGCCGCCGTCGACGTACGACGGCTGCTGCGGCACCGAGTACGGAGGCGCCGCGGGCCGCTGCCCGCCGGGCCTGCCGTAGGCGCCCTGCCCGGGCGGTACCGCCGGGCCGCCGCGCCGCACCTGGCGCATCACGCGCGCGCCTTCCGGCTGCGCTCCGGCGCTGCCGCGTCCGTACCGAGGTCCGCGCTCGTCGCCGGACCACCCCTCGGGCCAATCATTCATGGGGCCCAGTGTGCAGGTCCCGCCCGTATGGCGTACAAGGGCCGTCGGAAAATCAGGTCACGGCTGTTGCGAAGCCGACACAAATCCCCCGTATGTCGCCTCGGCATAAGGTGGGGGCCATGACAGACCAGGCCTTCGCCGCGGAACACGGAACCGCGGACGTCCCGGGCAAGCCCACCTCGGCGTCCCGGACCACCCTCAGCCACATCATGACGCACAACGACACCAACCTCCTGGGTACGGTGCACGGCGGTGTGATCATGAAGCTGGTCGACGACGCGGCGGGCGCGGTGGCCGGCCGGCACAGCGGCGGCCCGGCCGTCACCGCCTCCATGGACGAGATGGTGTTCCTGGAGCCCGTCCGGGTCGGCGACCTCGTCCATGTGAAGGCCCAGGTCAACTGGACCGGCCGGACCTCCATGGAGGTGGGCGTCCGCGTCCTGGCCGAACGCTGGAACGAGTCGACCCCGGCCACCCAGGTCGGCTCCGCCTACCTGGTCTTCGCCGCCGTGGACGCCGACGGAAAGCCCCGCGTGGTGCCGCCGGTGCTGCCCGAGACCGAGCGGGACAAGCGCCGCTACCAGGAGGCCCAGATACGCCGCACGCACCGCCTGGCCCGCCGTCGGGCGATCAAGGAGCTGCGGGAGAGGCGGGCGGCGGAGGGCTACGAGGACTGAGCTCCCGGCGGCCTCACCCGCACTGCACCTCGTCGCCCCTGACCACGCGGGCCGCGCCCTGCGCCGGGTCCTCCACGCGGACCTTGCGCACCTGGCGGAAGTCGTTGCCCGCGATCACCTTGAGGGTCGGGCCCTGCCCCGGCACGGCCCGCAGTCCGGCTCCCGGCAGCGCGGCGGCGAGCGACCGTGCCGACCGGTCCCAGCGGGGGTCGTAGAGCACCACGGTCCGCTTCACACCGCGCTCCTTGGAGTCCGCGGGGGTCTTGGTGGTGAGGAACCCGGCCGCGGCCAGCGCGGTGTCCACGCGCCGGCCGAGCCCGACCGTGCTGGTGCCGTTCTCCACCTGGACCCGGATCTGGCGCGGGGGGACCTCCACGGGCACGGCGCGGTCCCGCCGCGGCGCCGGCTTGCGCACCGCGAGCGGGCGGTCCTCGCGCAGCGCCCGGAACAGTTGTTCCGCCTTGGCCTTGTTCCATTTCACGGTCGAACCGAGCCCGTCGACGGGGACGGCCGTCTGCTCCACCGGCACGGTGGTGAACTCGGAGGAGGAGGGGGAGAAGCTGCGCATCGCCCGTCCGAGGTCGAGCAGTTCGTCGGTGTGGAATCCCCGGTCGGCGCGGACCGAGCTGAGCACGGCCCGGGTCACGTCCCGGAACTTCATCGGGTTCAGCAGCACCCGGGAGGAGGTCGCGCGCTTGATCAGCGCGGCCAGGAATCGCTGCTGGCGCTGCATCCGCCCGAAGTCGCTGGCCGCGTCGATGTGCCGCGAGCGGACGTACTGCAGGGCCTGGCCGCCGGTGAGGGTGTGGGTGCCGGCGGGCAGGTCCAGGCCGGTGTAGGAGTCCTTCAGTGGTTCGGCGGTGCAGACCGGGACGCCGCCGAGGACGTCGACGGTGCGCATGAAGCTGGTGAAGTCCACCTCCAGGTAGTGGTCGATCTTCAGCCGGGTCATGCCCTCGACCACGCGCACGGTCAGGTTCGGTCCGCCCTCGGAATAAGCCGCGTTCAGCTTGACCGGGTGCGGCTCGTGCCGCTTGCCGGTGTTGCGGTCGACATGGGCGGGCAACTCGGCGTAGGAGTCGCGGGGCAGGCTGACCACGCTGGCCCGTTCCCGGTCCGCCGACAGGTGCACGATCATCATCGTGTCGGTGCAGTGGCAGGGCTGCCCGCCCAGGTGGTACTTGCGCCGCTCCTCGGCGCTGATCTTGTCCCGGCCGTCGGTGCCGACCAGCAGGACGTTCATCCCGTGGCCCCTGGGCGGGCGGTTCTTCATGTCCTTGAAGGGGTCGACCCGGACGATGCCGGCGTCCAGGCTGGAGACCACCGCGTGCCCGATGCCGGCCGAGGCGAGCACCACCACCGACAGCGTGGTCGCCGCCCGCATGGCCCAACGCGGTCGGCGGCGTGGCACCGGCGCGTACGGCAGTCCGTCCGGCCGCTGCTCCACGGTGGCCTGCCGCGATCCGCGCCGGGACCGGGCGGCGGACCGGGACTGCGGGGACGACCGGGGCGGCGTGGGGGACATGCAGGGACACCTCCGCATATGGCGTGGGTGGGCACCGTGAGCACCGTAGGGCCATACGATCTGCGCACCGGGACAGTGCACCCTGCGGCGCGCACCGCTGTCCCCCGTACGCGGTAACGTGAGCACCGATGAACGCCAAGCCCGACGTGCGGTTCCCCGCCGTGTCTGTGATCATGCCCGTCCTCAACGAGGAGCGGCATCTGCGCGGGGCCGTCGAAGCGATCCTCGCGCAGGAGTACGACGGCGAGATGGAGGTCGTGATCGCCCTGGGTCCGTCCACGGACCGCACGGACGAGATCGCCGCCGAGCTCGTACGCGACGACCCGCGCGTCCACACCGTCCCGAACCCCACCGGCCGCACCCCCGCCGCGCTGAACGCCGCGATCAAGGCCTCCCGCCATCCGATCGTGGTCCGCGTCGACGGCCACGGCATGCTGTCGCCGAACTACATCGCCACGGCCGTACGCCTCCTGGAGGAGACCGGCGCGCAGAACGTCGGCGGCATCATGCACGCCGAGGGCGAGAACGCCTGGGAGCACGCCGTCGCGGCGGCGATGACCTCGAAGATCGGCGTGGGCAGCGCGGCCTTCCACACCGGCGGCGAGGCCGGTCCGGCCGAGACGGTCTACCTGGGTGTCTTCCGCCGTGCGGCCCTGGAGCAACAGGGCGGCTACAACGAGGAGTTCATCCGCGCCCAGGACTGGGAACTGAACTTCCGCATCCGCGAGGCGGGCGGCCTGATCTGGTTCTCGCCCGAGCTGAGGGTCTCCTACCGGCCGCGCCCGAACGTGAAGGCGCTCGCCAAGCAGTACAAGGACTACGGCCGCTGGCGGCACGTCGTCGCCCGCTACCACGAGGGCTCCATCAACCTGCGCTATCTCGCCCCGCCGACCGCCGTGTGCGCGATCGCGGCCGGGATCGTGGTGGGCGCGGCCCTGACCCCCTGGGCGTTCGTCGTGCCGGGCGGGTATCTCGCGGCGATCCTCGCCGGGTCGGTGCCGGCCGGGAAGGGCCTGCCGCTGAGCGCCCGGCTGCGGATACCCGTGGCCCTGGCCACCATGCACATGTCGTGGGGCTGGGGCTTTCTGGCCAGCCCGAAGTCGCTGGCGAGGAAGGTCATCGCCTCGCGCCGCCCTGCGGTCGTCGCCACTGCCGACTGAGCACCGGGCGCCCGTGCCGCAAGGCCCCTCCCGGGTCGTCCGGGAGGGGCCTTCGTGCGACTACCAGCGGTAGGGCGCGTACACGTCCATGCACTGGCCGTCGACACCGACGTCCTCCGACGCGTTGAGGGCGTCGGAGTTCTTCGGGATGTCCCCGGCCTTCGGCATTTCCTGCTTCGGGTAGCTGCTGCCCGTGCGCCAGTCCGAGCCCACCACGAGGGTCACCCCGGTGACGTCCGTCGACTTCTCCACCGAGGACATCGGGATGTTCAGCGCCGCCGCGACCCGTTCCGCGTCGCCCTTCAGCTCGGCGCTCGGGTAGCGGACGACCGTCTCGTCCGCGGACGGCGTCACCGACGCGTCCGCCGCGGCCCTGGTGAAGCCCTTGCGTACGAGCTCCTGGCTGATGTCGGTCGCCCGGTGGGAGACCGGGGCGAGAGTGGCCGTACGGGTGCCGTTCTGCACCGCGACGCCGATCTGGTCGTCGGAGTGCGCGGGGTCCGCGGAGGCCTGCCCCTGGTCCGTGCCCTGCTTGCCGCCGGCCCCGTCCTTCTTGCCGTCGGACTCCTTGCCGTTGGCGTCGAAGGACACGTCGTCGCGGAGCATCTTCCAGATCTTCTCGGCGTTGACGCCGTCCGGTACGAGATGGTCCTTGTTCTGCGGGTCCTCGACGTACGGCATCGTCGTCATGGTGATGCGGTCGGTCGGAACCGTCTTGAGCTGCATCGCCAGGTCGTACAGCTTCTTGACGGTGCCGATCTCCTTGGAGACCTGAAGCGCATTCGTGGCCGCCTCGGCCAGGTCCATCAGGCGGCCGGTGTCGGTGAAGACGCTCTGGCTCTTCAGCGTGCGGATCATCGAATTCAGGTACATGTGCTGGGCCCTGGCCCGCAGCGGGTCGCTGCCCCAGGCGTGCCGGGTGCGCAGCCACTGCAGCGCCTGCTTGCCCTTGACCTTGGTCGTCCCGGCCTTCAGTTTCAGCCCCGAGCCGCCCGGCACGCGCGGCAGCGGGCGGTCCCACACGTTCTGCCGGGTGCAGACCTCGACGCCGCCGATGGCGTCCGCCATCTTCACCACGCCCTCGAAGTCGATGGTCATCCAGTGGTCGATGTAGACACCGGTGAGGTTCTGCCAGGTGGCGAGGGTGCAGCCGGCGCCGCCGCGGGCCAGCGACTCGTTGATGATGGCGTTGGTCGGCGGGTAGACGTGGCCGGTCTTCGGGTCCGTGCACTTGGGGATGTCGACGCGGGTGTCGCGCGGAATGCTCACCACGGCCGCGCTCTTGCGGTCCGCGGCCAGGTGGATGAGCATCTGCACGTCGCCCAGCGGCGGGTTGCCCCGGTTCTCCCTGCTGCCGCCGAGCGCCACGTTGGCGTCGGAATTACGGTCGTCGGAGCCGATCAGCAGGATGTTCACGGGCGTCTGGCCGGCCGCGTTCGGCTTCGCCTTCCGCGCCTTGGAGTCGCCGCTGTTGCGCTCGCCCTTGCGGATGTTGTGGTTGAGATGTTGGTAGTAGAGGTATCCGGCGCCGGCCGTGCCGAGTATCACCACCGCGAGCACCGTCGCCGACCAGCGCAGCAGGCGCCGCTTGGGACGTCTGCCCGCGGTGCCGCGTCTGCCGCGTCCACCCTGTCCTCTGCCGCCGTGACGGCCGCGGCCGCCGGATGCGTTCTTGCCTCGTGACGCGAGGGGCGCCGCATCCTGGACCGCAGGCCCCTCCCCGCGCAGACCGCTCTGGGTCAACTCCCCATCCTCCCCACCCTGACTTCACCGAACAGGCCTGTCATGCGCCCAGTTAGACGCTCGACAGGCCCGAAGGGTGGCCCCAGCGCGCTCAACTCGCGCACTGAACCTTGTCCGCCGTGGACTTCCCGTCCACGTCCGGCGCCTTCGTCGGAGCGGTGAGGGGCACTCCTGCGCCCTTGAAGTCCTTGCCCAGGGTCAGCGTCATCGCCGGCAGCCCCTGGGAGTTGGTCACGCTCTTGCCCGGCTTCAGCGCGGAACCGGACAGCCCCATCAGCGCGGCCAGCTTACGGGCCTGGTCGGCCTGGTCGGGCGCGTACTCGAGCGTGGTCTTGCCGATGGTCTCGGGCGCGTTGCCCGCGTTCTCCGACTTGGTGACGCCCTCCTGGTTCTGCATCCAGGTCAGCGTCCGCGAGGCGGAACCGGCGGGGGCGCCTCCGTTCAGGATCCGCACGCGTACGTCGGAGGCTTCCGCCTGGGGGCCCTTGAGCCGGCCGGCCTCGGCGTCCTTCGCCTGCTTCTGCTTCTTCTTCACCTCGGTGAAGGAGACGTCGTTGCTGATGGTCTCGAAGACCTGGGGTGCCGTGTTCGGATTGACGATGACCGTCTTGTGGATCTTGCCGTCCGCCGGGTTGTCGAGGACCGGCACCGTCAGGAAGGTGATGTTCTTCGGCGGCACCTTCTTCAGCTCCAGGGCCATGTCCTTGAGCGTGCTGACCTTGTCGATGCCCTTGTCGACGGTGAGTGCCTTGGTGGCGGCGTCGGCCAGGTCGTAGAGCTTGGCCGGGTTGGTGAGGGTGTCGCTGGAGGACATCTTGCGCATCAGCGAGCCGAGGAACTGCTGCTGCACCTTGATCCGGTCCAGGTCGCCCTGATTGCCGAAGCTGTGCCGGGTGCGGACGAACGCCAGCGCCTGTTCGCCCTCGACCTTGTGCGTGCCGGCGGGCAGTTTCAGATGCGAGTCCTTGTCGTCGACGGCGTGCTTGAGGCACACGTCGACGCCGCCCACGGCGGACGTCAGGGTCTTCACCGCGTTGAAGTCGGCCATCATGAAGTGGTCGGGCGCGATGCCGGTGACCTCCTTGACCGTGCGCATGGTGCAGCCCGCGTCGCGGCCGTACTGGCCGAGGCTCGTGTTGAAGCGGACGTCCTGCGTGCCCTGGATGACCTTCCAGGTGCCGTCGGACTGTTTGGTCCGGCAGTCCGGGACGTCCACGATCAGGTCGCGGGGGATGCTCAACGCGGTCGCGTTCGTACGGTCCTTGGAGACGTGCAGCAGGATGTTCGTGTCCGCGTGGCCCACGCTGCCCTTGTCGCCGTAGCCGCCGTTGCCCTTGCCGGTCCGCTTGTCGGTGCCGATGACCAGGATGTTGAAGGCCTCGTCCTTGCTGAAGCCGTTCTTGGCCGCGGTGCCCACGTCGGTGGTGGAGATGTTGCCCTCGAGGTGCTTGAGGAGCAGATAGCCGGCCGTGCCGACACCGAGCAGGACGAACGCCATGGTGCCGCCGGTCCACGCCAGGACCTTCTTGGTCTTCGACTTCTTCTTCTCCGGCCGGCGCCCGCGCCGACCGGGCAGCGGCTCCTCCGGCGGCGGCGCCCCACGACGACGGCGCGGTCCGGGCACGGTGCGGCCGGGAGCCGCCTCGCGGGACTGCTGCCGTCCGGGCGCGGACCGCTCTCCCGGCGCGCCCGCCCGCCCGCCCGTCGCGTTGCCGCCGGCACCGTGCGACGACGGTCTGCGCGGGCTGGGGACTGACGACTGCGGAGCGGAAGGAGTCAGTCGCAGTTCGTATTCGCCGGTGTTCGGATTGAGCACCCACTGGTCTGCGGGATCGATGTTGTCCGCCCGCCCACGGCCTTGCGCGTCCACGATTGTCCGAATCCTCCGTCGGGGCCACGCGGCGCCTCTCCCCTCAAAGGCGCTCAGGGTCTCGTTCACACAGTGCACGACCCCAGGGAGACCTCGCGGCCGGTAGCACCGGACCGCTCACACTATCCGGCCGCTTGCGGATTCAGCGACGGCGGTGACAAATTCCACGTCCCTACAACTGGGCAATCCGCCCATTTCCGGGAACAAAAGTTCGCCTTTGGTCGGGGCTTTACCCGCAGATGTCCTCCGCAGCGGTGTTGCCGGGGAACGACGGGGTGGGTGACGGTGGGTTCGCGAAAGCGGCATGGTGCGCCCGGCGCTTCGGTGCGTTTTCCGAAACGTACTGAACGTAGTCGTGTGACTGCGCAGCCGAACCGCTGTCGGCAGGGGAATCGGGCGCCCGGGTCGCGGAATCCGGCCGGCCGGCCGGAGAAGCCGGCGGACCGGCCGGGGAGCCGGAATACGGTGCGGTCGAATTGGCGCCGTTCATGCCGGAATGCTGTGAAACCTCCTTGGCCACCGTCACCGGCTGGTCCGCCCGCAGGCGGGCGAACAGTTTTTCGGCCTCCGGTTCCACGAGCTGGTCGCGATCGGCGTCGTAGACGTACGACTCCCTCGGAACCGTGAGAAACCGGACCTGTTCCGTGGGAATCTCGCGCAGCCCGCGCACGAGTTGGTAGAGGCCGCGCAGGTTCGCCAGCGCCGGGTCGGTGGTCAGTGAGGAGGTGGCCGCGTTCAGAACCGGATACAGCTTCGCCGGGTTCAGCAGGACGTCGTCGCCGCGCACCTTGCTGACGAGGGCGCCGAGGAACCGCTGCTGGCGCTCCATGCGGTCGGTGTCGCTGCCGTCGCCCAGGGACTTTCGGGCGCGGACGTAGCCGAGCGCCTGCTCCCCGTCGAGCGTCACCCGGCCCGCCGGCAGTCGCAGTCCGGCGTCCTTGTCGTTCACGGGCTTCTTCAGGCACATCTCGACGCCGTCGACCGCGTCGACCATCGCCTTGAAGCCGCTGAAGTCGACGACGGCATGGTGGTCGACCCGGATGTCCGTCAGTTTCTCGACGGTACGGATGGTGCAGGCCGGTCCGCCCGTCTGGTAGGCGTAGTTGAGCATCGCGAACATCGGCTCGGTGCGGCTGCCGTCCGGGCGGCGGCAGTCGGGCACGTCCACCATCAGGTCGCGGGGCAGGGACACGGCGGTGGCGCTGCGCCGGTTCGCGGCCAGGTGCAGCAGGATCATGGTGTCGGACCGCTCGGTCCCCGAGTCCCGGCCGTACCGGGTGTTGCCGTCGCCCGCACGCGTGTCCGACCCGATCAGCAGGATGTTCTGCGCGCCCTCGACCAGCGCGGTGGGCCGCTCCTTCTCGTAGCGCCGCAACTCGGCTGCGGCCGCCTCGTCGGGGGTGATGTTGTCGCTGAGCTTGACGTAGACCGTCCACCCGATCCCGGCGGCCGCGGTGGCCAGGACGGCCGCGCCGAGCGCGGTCCACCGCAGCCAGAGCATGCGCCGCCGGCGCGCGAGCCCGGCCCCGGTGGCCGATCCTCCCAGGCCCGGTCCGACAACCGGGCCGCTCGGTTCACCTGCACGGCCCTCGGCGCGGCGGCTCCCGCCTGCCCCACGGCTCACGTCTGGAACCACCCCTCTTCTCCCGTCCGCTCCTACGACCATGGCCCCGGAAGAGCCCGGGCGAGGGATACTGATGGGCCGAACGGGGGAGCCGGTTCGGTACCGCGCGGTGGGGGCCTGTGCCCCTTGGGAGTCCGCCGTCGCCGTCGTCCCGGCCGTGCCTGCGCGCGCCGACTGCCGGGACTGGCCGCGGCGGTGCCTCCGGCCGTCGTCAGCGGGGCTGTGCGGAGGCCTGGCGGGGGGCCGTCACCGTGCCGTCGCCGTGACCCTTTCCGTCTCGATGCGCTTGGCCAGGGACTCCTCGTCCAGCCGGTCCAGGTGGCGGCAGAGCACGACCGATCCGCCGGCGGCGAGCGGGGCGTACAGGCCCGCGCTCAGCCCCTCCCAGGTGTCGTACGGCAGTCCCGACAGCAGCCGGGAACCCGGGCCCGTCAGATCCAGATCCGGGGCGTCCGCACGGGCCCGCTCGACGACCTCCGCCGCCGTGTACTCCGCGCCGGCCACGATCAGGCCGGGGCCTTCCGGATCCACGGGCGCGAACGGCGCGAACCGGTCACCCTGCCCCGGAACCTCGACGGCGTAGTCGACGAACCCCGCCAGCGGCTGCGGGAACCGCCCGCCCAGCGGCCGCAGCGCCAGCGCGACCCGCTCGCCGGTGCAGGCCCGTGCGGCGTCGAGCGTGTCCGGCCCGCTGACCACGACATCGGCCGCCGCCGGATCCCCGCCGACGTCCGCGACCGCACCCACCGACGCGCACGCCAGCAGCCACACCGCCGTCTGCCAGTGCGCTGGCAGCAGCAGGGTGACCCGGTCGCCGGGCCCGGCGGCGAGGTCCCCCTGGAGGAGGTTCGCGGTCTTGGCCACCCAATTGGCGAAGGTGGCCACGGACAATTCGACACGTTCCCCCGTGGCGTCGTCGTAGAAGGTCACCAGAGGGCGTCCGGGATCCGCGGCGAGCGCGGAACCGAGCAGGTCGGCAGGGGTGCGTTCGGTGGCGTTCACCCGCGCTAGCGTACGCCGCGCCGCACCCGCGCGGCGCGGTGCGACGTCCGTGCGGCCCGCGGGCGGACCCCGGTTCGGCGGAACGTCATCCGACGCACCGGCAGTTCGCTGATGGGCATATATGGATGACCATGTCCGAGATCGGGGGCAGGCGCCGACGACATGGATTTCTCGCGTCCTCGACCGGTGTCACCGGTGCGGCGGCCCTCGCTCTGACGCCTGCCCTGCCCGCCGCTGCGGCCGCGACCGCGAGGACACCGAACGCGAACTGTTCGCCCTGCGCGGCGACGGAACTGACGGAACGACAGCGCGCCCGCCCCTCCATCGCACCCCGCCCGAAGATCGTCACCCGCCGCGGCTGGGGCGCGGACGAGTCCCTGCGCTCCGGCGGGTTCGTCCACACGAAGAAGGACAAGGCGGTATTCGTGCACCACACCGCCACGGGCAACAACTACACCTGCTCCCAGGCCCCCTCGGTCATCCGCGGTATCTGCCACTACCACGTCCTGAGCATGGGCCGGCGCGACATCGGCCACAACTCCCTCGTCGACACGTGCGGCACCCTCTACGAGCGCCGGGCCGGCGGCGTGGCGAAACCGGTACTGGGCGCCCACACCATGGGCTTCAACAGCAACAGCGTGGGCATCGCCGTCATCGGCACCTACAGCAGGTCCGATCCCTCCTCGGCCGCCGTCAGGGCCGTCGCCCGGCTCGTCGCGTGGAAGCTCGGTCTCTGCGGGATGAATCCGCGCGGAAAGACATATCTGAAGTCCGCCGGTGGCAACCTCTACCAAAAAGGAAAGAACGTACGCCTGAACGCGGTCTCCGGCCACCGGGACGGTTCGCCACCGACTGCCCCGAAGCAAAGCTGTACGGAAAGCTCGGCAGCATCCGCGGAACCGCGGCGCGCTACCGGAACCGCTGAGGCCGGACCACACCGCACGTCCCTCGAAGGCGGCCGGGAACGGCCTGCATACACTGGCCGGCCGAACGACAGATCGGCCGGTCCCGGCAGGAAGCAGAGACGACAGGTGACAGAAGCGATCCTTCTGGTCGGCGGCAAGGGCACCCGGCTGCGTCCGCTCACGGTGCACACCCCGAAGCCCATGGTGCGGGCGGCGGGGGTGCCGTTCCTGACCCACCAGCTGGCGCGCGCGAGAGCGGCGGGCGTCGAGCACATCGTGCTCGCCACGTCCTATCTGGCCGAGGTCTTCGAACCGTACTTCGGTGACGGCTCCTCCCTCGGGCTCCACCTGGAGTACGTCACGGAGGAGGAGCCCCTGGGCACGGGCGGAGCCATCCGCAACGTCGCCTCACGGCTGCGCTCCGGCCCAGAGGAGCCGGTTCTGATCTTCAACGGCGACATCCTGACCGGCCTGGACATCCCGGCGCTGGTGCGCACCCACGAGGAGACCGGCGCGGACGTCTCGCTGCACCTGACGAGGGTGACGGACCCACGCGCCTACGGCCTGGTCCCGACCGACGAGACGGGGCGCGTGCTGGCCTTCCTGGAGAAGCCGCAGACCCCGGAGGAGATCGTCACCGACCAGATCAACGCGGGGGTGTACGTCTTCCGCCGCTCGGTCATCGACACGATCCCGCGGGGCCGCCCGGTGTCGGTGGAGCGTGAGACCTTCCCGGACCTGCTGTCCGCCGGCGCCCACCTCCAGGGCACGGTGGACTCCACCTACTGGCTCGACCTCGGCACCCCGGCCGCGTTCGTCCGCGGCTCAGCCGACCTGGTCCTGGGCCGCGCCCCCTCCCCGGCCGTCCCCGGCCGCTGCGGCGACCGCCTGGTCCTGCCCACGGCCGTCGTCGCCCCCGACGCCAAGCTGACGGCCGGCACGGTGGTCGGCGAGGGCGCACTGGTGGCCGAGGGCGCGCGGGTGTCCGGCAGCACGATCCTGCCCGGCGCCGTCATCGAACCCGGCGCCGTCATCACCGACTCCCTCATCGGCACCCGCGCCCGCATCGGCACCCGCTCCGTCCTCACCGGCACGGTCATCGGCGACGGCGCGATCGTCGGCCCCGACAACGAACTCCGCGACGGCGTACGCATCTGGTGCGACGCGCGAATCCCGGCGGGCGCGGTGAGATTCTCCTCGGACCAGTAGACCCACCGGTGTCCGGCTGCGGGCCGTGGTGCCTCCGCACGCGGGGCGCCCCGCCCCGCGTCACACCGCCGTGACTCACAAGCGCCCGATGTCACCGACCGGCATCCGCGGCCCGCGCCGAGGCGGCACCCGCCCACTCAGCAGAATCAAGCGGGCCGCCCGGTGCCGCTGCCCCTGCTCCGCATACGGCTCCAGCAACCGCAGCATCTCCGCGTCGTCCGCATACCGGTCCCCCGCCAGCGCGAACCCCACGATCCCCGGCAGATGCAGATCCCCCACCGTCACCGCGTCCGCCGCGCCATGACTGCGCTGCACGGTCTCCGCCGACGTCCACGGCCCGATCCCGGACACCAGCTCCAGCCGTTCCCGTGCCGCCGCCGGAGGCATCCGCACCGCCTCCTCCAGCCGCGCCGCGACCCGCACCGCCCGCAGCACCGTGGACGCCCGCTTGTCGTCGACCCCGGCCCGGTGCCAGTCCCACGAGGGAATCAGCGCCCAGGTGCGCGGCGCCGGCATGACGTACATCCGTGCCGGTGCCGGGCCGGGCGCCGGCTCCCCGTACCTGCGCACCAGCGTCCGCCACGCCGCGTACGCCTCCACCGTCGTGACCTTCTGCTCCAGGACCGACGGGATCAGCGACTCCAGCACCAGCCCGGTCCGGGTCAGCCGCAGCCCCGGCCGCCGGTGCCGGGTCAGCGCGAGCAGCCGGTGTCTCGGCTCGAACAAGGACGGGTCGTCGGCGGCACCGAGCAGCTCGGGCAGCCGCTCCAGCAGCCACTCGGCCCCCGGCCCCCACGCCTGGCCGCACACCTCCCCGCCGCGCGCGAAGACCCGTAGCGTCCCGGGCCCCAGCGGCGTACGGCTGGCCCGCCACACGGACCCGTCGGGCGTCGCACGGAAGGTCGGATCGCCCGGCCCGCGCCGCAGCGGCCCGAGCACCAGCCCGAGGTCCAGCGGTCCGTCCGGCACCCAGGTGCGCACCCGTCCCGGCGCGGCGGCCTGCCGGGGCACACCACCGGCGGGCGCCGCACCGCCCGGCGGCACGGCGACATGCCCGCCGCGCACGGTCGTACGCGTGGGCCGCGGAGCGAAACGTCCTGCCACGAATGAGTCCCCAGAGGTCGCCGGAGTGGTGCTGCGAAACGTACGAGACCGACGGGACCGAGCGGTCGTGCCCGGAAGCCGGCGGAAGCCGGACGGAGGAAGGAGGGTTCATCGCACCTCGATGAACGCCCCCGCCTCCCGTTCCGGCCGCGGTCGCGGCGGCTCCGCCGGATGCCCGACCGCCACCGCGCCCATCGGATCCCAGGTCTCCGGAAGGCCGAGCGCCTCGCGCACCACGTCGCGGCAGAACATCGTCGACGACACCCACGCGGAGCCCAGCCGCTCCCCGGCCAGCGCCACCAGGAAGTTCTGCACGCCCGCGCCCGCGGCGACCACGAACATCTCGCGCTCGGCCCCGTCCCGCCGCGCGTCGCCGTAGGTGTGCGAGCCGTCCATGACGAGGCAGGGGACCACCAGGTACGGCGCGTTCCGCAGCACGTCGCCCCGGCGTACCCGCTTGGCGATCGACTCCTCCGTCTTGCCGTCCCGTCTCAGGTCGGCGATCCACGCGTCCCGCATGGCGTCCAGCAGCCGGGTCCGCGACTCGGCGGACTCCAGCAGCACGAACCGCCACGGCGTCGTGTGGTGCGGCGCCGGCGCGGTCACGGCGGCGGCCACCGCCCGCCGTACCGCCCCGGGGTCGACGGGTTCGTCCGTGAACGCCCGCACCGTACGCCGTTGGGTCACCGCCTGCCGCACCGCCTCGGAGGTGCCGAGCCGGAACATGTCGTCGCGCGCGTCGCGCACCATGGCCCTCGCTCCCTCGCCGTGCTCCCCGGACACCACATGGGCCAGGCCGCGCACCACGGCGACGGGCAGTCCGGCCGCCTTGCCCTTCACCAGGTCACCGGCGGACGCCAGCTCGTCCGCGGTGGCCACGACCGTCGCGCTGAGCGGATTGCCGTGCGTGTCCGTGGCGCCGCGCAGATCGTCCAGCACGCGCACCCCCGCCGCGCCGATCGCGACGTCCGTGAGTCCCGCGCGCCACGGCCGCCCGAAGGTGTCGGTGACGACGACGCCGACGTCGACGCCGAGCGCGTCGCGCAGCCCCTCCCGGATCGCGCGCGCGGACGCGTCGGGGTCCTCGGGCAGCAACAGCACCGTTCCGGAAGGGGTGTTGGAGGCGTCGACGCCGGCCGCCGCCATGACCAGGCCCTGCCGGTTCTCCACGATCCGCAGCGGTCCGCGCCGGGCCACGACCCGTACGGTCTCCGCGTCTATCGCGGCCTCCCGGTCGGCCGCCGCGACGACGCGGCCCTCCGCCTTCGACACGATCTTGGAGGTGACCAGCAGCACGTCGCCGTCGGCCAGTCCCGGCTCGGCGGCCGCGATCAGCTTGCCGAGGTCGTCGCCCTCCTGGACCTCGGGGATCCCGGTGATCGTCCAGACCCGGTACCCGGGCGCCTGTTCGCTCAAGCCGCCCGCACCTCCTCCGCCAGCGTCAGTGCCTCCCGCGCCATCTGCGCGGCGGCGTCGACGTCGGCCATCATCAGCGGCACCGCCCGGCACCGGATCCCGGCCGCCTCCACCCGTTCCACCGAGGCCGCGTCCACCGTGTCGACGAGCCAGCCGTCGAGCAGCCCCGAGCCGTAGTGCTCGGCCACCGCCGCGGCGGTGGACTCCACGCCCACCGCGGCGAGCACCTTGTCGGCCATCCCGCGCACGGGAGCGTCCCCGACGATGGGGGACAGGCCCACCACCGGCACCCCGGCGTCGGCGATCGCCTCCCTGATGCCGGGCACGGCCAGGATGGTGCCGACGGAGACGACCGGGTTGGACGGCGGGAAGAGGATCACGTCCGCCTCGGCGATCGCCTCCAGCACGCCGGGCGCGGGCTTGGCGTGTTCCGCGCCCACCGGCACGACGGCCTCGGCGGGCACGGACGCGCGCAGCCGCACCCAGTACTCCTGGAAGTGGACCGCCTTCCGTTCGCCGTCGATCTCGACGGCGACATGCGTCTCCACGCGGTCGTCGCTCATCGGGATCAGCCGCACGCCCGGCTGCCAGCGGTCGCACAGCGCCTCGGTGACCGCGCTGAGCGGATAGCCCGCGCCCAGCATCTGCGTCCGCACGATGTGCGTGGCGAAGTCCCGGTCGCCCAGGCCGAACCACTCGGGCCCGACGCCGTACGCCGCCAGCTCCTCCTTGAGGTGGAAGGTCTCGTCCGCCCGCCCCCACCCCTGCTCCTCGTTGATGCCGCCGCCCAGCGTGTACATCACCGTGTCCAGGTCCGGGCAGACCTTCAGCCCGAAGAGGTGGATGTCGTCGCCGGTGTTGCCGATGACCGTGACGTCCGCGTCCGGCACGGCCCGCTTCAGACCGCGCAGGAACCGGGCACCACCGATGCCGCCTGCCAGAACCACAATGCGCATGGGGCCAAGTCTGTCAGGCGGGTACGACATCGCGGTGCCGGGACGACAACTGGTGTCCGTTGTGACTACGCGGTGCCGGCACGGCGACGCCGCGCCCCGCCCTCCGGCCGGACTCCTGTGCGCCGGGCGCCCCGCACGCCGGAGTCCTACGCTCCGACGACGCCCACCACCGGCTGCGCGGCCCCGGCCCCCGAGCAGGACGCGGTGGAGTGCATCGGCATCTCGGTCAGTCCCGGGAAGTAGACGTGCAGGCTGACCGCCGGCCGCAGCGCGTCGTTGACGACCTCGTGCACGTATCCCGGGGCGAACACGCGCTGCGCGCCCGCGTCCAGCGCGCGCGTGCCCCGCCGGGTGTGCTCGGTCAGGGTGCCGTCCAGGACGGTGAGCACGCCGGAGGAGCGGCCGTGGTCGTGCGGCCCGCTGCCCTGGCCGGGCACCCAGGACAGCAGCCACACCTCGTAGCCGGGACCGGTGCTGAGCCGGTGGTACCAGCGAGTGGTGGCGTCGTACCGGACGAGGTGCTCCCACTGGGCGCGGTCGGCCGCGACGGAACGGGCCAGGCCGGCGAACTCGGCCACGGTGGCCGGGTGCTCGCGCGGGGTCTGGAGCAGGTGCGGGACTTCGAGGATGTCGCCGGCGATCTGGAGGTCGCTGTCGCTGTTCATGAGGGTGTCGTGGTTCCTCGGTGGGGCCGGTCGGAGGGAACGGACGCCGGGCCGCACAGCGGTGTCGGAAGGGGCCCGGACGGCGGCTGGAGCGCGCGTGCGCGCGGGGGCTCAACAGCCGGAACAGCGACAGCTACAGCGAGCGCGGGCAGCACCGTGGGACCCGGCGGTGCGGGTCGAGGTGGGTGCCGAGTTCGCGAGCATGCCCACAAGCACACCGGTTCACACCATGCGTGTCAACTCGACGCCCGGAATGTGGGACATGTTTCACCTCATCCGGTTCATCTGGTAAGTGAAAGGTTTGCTCGGCCGGAGCGCGGGACACATGGCGCACATGCCGGGCGCGCAAACCCCGTTGCGATCCCGTGATCCGACTGTGATCAGGGTCGCGGAGGCGTGCGTGTCGGAACGAGATCGAAGGTCCGGGCGTCCTTCCTCATGAGGGCTCGGTGAGGGCTCCGCGCGGGGCGACGGACCGTCAGGACCTCGGCTGTGTGTCAAGGTTTATGCCGATTTGAACACTTTCCGCATGGCCTTGGTTCCGCAGAGTGAATAAGGGGCCCAATAGCAGATCTCGGCTTGACTCGCCCGGAGCAGCACACTTGTAATTTCACTCGTGTCGTTCAGCCGGGATCGGTAACGGCTACATCACGGGGACGCGAAAGACAGACGAGGGGCGCACATGACCGAGCTGGTGCAGCAACTGCTGGTCGACGACGCGGACGAGGAACTCGGCTGGCAGGAGCGCGCGCTGTGCGCCCAGACCGACCCCGAGTCCTTCTTCCCCGAGAAGGGCGGCTCCACCCGCGAGGCCAAGAAGGTCTGCCTCGCCTGCGAGGTCCGCTCCGAGTGCCTCGAGTACGCCCTCGCCAACGACGAGCGCTTCGGCATCTGGGGCGGCCTCTCCGAGCGTGAGCGGCGCCGGCTGAAGAAGGCCGCCGTCTGACGGCACGTCGGCCGCCGTCCCTCCGGCGCCCGGTCACCGTCCGACCACTGGACGTACGCGTACATTCCCCGCACAACCATCACGAACGGCCCGTCGCCGGTGGGTTATCCACAGGCGGCGGGCCGCCGTCATGGCCAGCCAGTAGTGTGGTCGCTCGTCCGAGACGCCGAGCCGCTCCCAGGGGCACAGGCGTCCACCGCAGTCCACCGAACCGGGGCCGTGTATCTCGATGTCCGTGCACAGCCATACGGCAGCCCACTACGGCGTCGCCGCCGCAGCGCCGTCGGACTCCGCGGGCGCGACGCAGTTCGCCCCGCAGTCCGACCCCAGCCGGCCGCCGGAGTTCCCGCGGCACGTCGTCACCGCCGTCCTCGTCTCCCACGACGGCGGCCGCTGGCTGCCCGACGCGCTCGCGGGCCTGCTCGGCCAGGAACGCCCCGTGCAGTACGCCGTGGCCGCCGACACCGGCAGCGCGGACGCGTCCGCCCAGGTGCTCACCGACGCCCTCGGCGCCGACCGCGTGCTGCACCTGGCCCGCCGCACCGGCTTCGGACAGGCCGTCGACGAGGCCACGCGCATCGCCCCGGTCCTCACCCCGGACGAACTGCCGTACCTCAGGCGCCCCAGCGGCTGGGACCCCGTCACGCGCTCCTGGCGCGACGACGCCTACGACCTGCCCGAACTCCCCCACGGCGAACCGGTGCAGTGGCTCTGGCTGCTGCACGACGACTGCGCCCCCGAGCCCGACGCCCTGGCCGAGCTGTTGCGGGTCGTCGACAACGAGTACGAACTCGGCCGCGAGGACGTGGCCGTGGTCGGCCCGAAGCTGCGCGGCTGGTACGACCGGCGACAGCTTCTCGAAGTGGGCGTCAGCATCGCCAACTCCGGCCGCCGTTGGACCGGGCTGGACCGCCGTGAACAGGACCAGGGCCAGCACGACCACGTCCGGACCGTGCTGTCGGTCTCCAGCGCCGGAATGCTGATCCGGCGTGACATCTTCGAACAGCTCGGCGGGTTCGACCGCCGACTGCCCCTGATGCGCGACGACGTCGACCTGTGCTGGCGCGCCCACGCCACCGGTCACCGCGTCCTCGTCGCCCCCGAGGCCGTCGTACGGCACGCCGAGGCCGCCTCCCGCGAGCGCCGCACCGTCGACTGCGTCGGCCGCACCACCGCCTCCCCGCACAAGGTCGACAAGGCCGGTGCCGTCTACACCCTCCTCGTCAACACCCGTACCGCCGCGCTGCCCTGGGTGCTGCTGCGCCTCGTCCTCGGCACCCTGCTGCGCACCCTCGCCTACCTCGTCGGCAAGGTCCCCGGACAGGCCGTCGACGAGATCCGCGGCCTGATGGGCACACTGCTGAGGCCCGAGCGGATCATCGCCGGCCGGCGCCGGCGCGGCAGGCCGCAGATCGACAAGGGCGAGCTGAGGGCCCTGTTCCCGCCGCCCGGAGCGACGATCCGGGCCACCGTCGAACAGGTCGCGAGCAACCTGGTCGGCCGCTCCGACCCCGAGGTCTCCTCGGCCGGCCGACACGGCGGCGCGATCGAGTCCGGGCCCGGCGGCGACGACGCGGACTTCCTGGAGATCGAACAGTTCGCCCGGCTCAAGCGGATCGCCCGCAGACCGGGCCCGGTCCTCTTCCTGGTGCTGCTGCTCGTCACCCTCGCCGCCTGCCGGAACCTGTTCGGCCCGGGCGCGCTCGCGGGCGGTGCCCTGCTGCCCGCCCCGGCCGACTCCTCCGAGCTGTGGTCGCGCTACCTGGACTCCTGGCACCCGGTCGGCACCGGCGGCACCCCGTCCGCCCCGCCGTACCTGGCGCTGGTGGCGATGCTCGCCTCGGTGCTGCTCGGCTCGAGCGGACTGGCCGTCACCGTCCTGCTCATCGGCTCGGTACCGCTGGCCGGGTTCACCGCCTACTTCGCCTCTCGCCCGCTCGTTCCCTCGCGACTGCTGCGTGCCTGGGCCTCCGTCGTCTACGCCTTCCTGCCCGCCACCACCGGCGCGCTGGCCGGCGGCCGGATCGGCACCGCCGTACTGGCCGTGCTGCTGCCGCTCATCGCCCGCGCGGGCATCGCCGCGAGCGGCCTGGCACGGGCCTCCGGCGCCCGCGGCAGCTGGCGCGCCACCTGGGCGTACGCGCTGCTGCTGACCCTCGCCACCGCGTTCACGCCCATCGTCTGGCCGCTCGCCCTCGTCCTCGGCGTCGGTGTCCTGGCCGTGCGCCGCGGCGACATCGTCGCCCACGCGCTCCGCTTCCTGGCCCAGTTGGGCACCCCGCTGCTCGCCCTCGCGCCCTGGTCGCTGTCGCTGCTGCCGTTCGGCTTCTTCAAGGAGGCCGGACTGGAGTACGGCTCCTCCGCCGCCTCCGCCCTCGACCTGCTGGGCGCCTCCCCGGGCGGCCCGGGCACGGTGCACGGGCTGATGCTGATCGGCATCGTCCTGGCCGCGCTGGCCGCGCTGCTGCGTTCGGAGCGGCAGTTCGCCATCTGGACCAGCTGGGCGGTCGCCCTGGTGGCGCTCGTCTTCGCGGTCCTGTCCAACGACTCCGCCTGGGCCGGCCCGGCCACCCTCGTCGAGGGCATCGCCCTGCTGGCCGCCGCCGTGCTCGGTGCCGACGGGGCACGCGCGCGCGTGGCCGAGCAGAGCTTCGGCTGGCGCCAGCCGGTCGCCGCGCTCGTCGCCTTCGCCTCGGCGGCGGGTCCGCTGCTCGTCGTCGCCGGCTGGATGATCCGCGGCGCCGACGGCCCGCTGGAGCGGCGCGACGTGGCGCAGGTGCCCGCGTTCGTCGCCGAGGAGAGCAGCACCCGCGACCAGGCCCGCACCCTGGTCATCGACAGTGACTCCGCCGCCCACGTCGGCTACATGCTCGTGCGCGGCTTCGGGGTCCGGATGGGCGACGCCGAACTGGTCGCGGCGGACGGCGGAAACAGCAGGCTCGACAAGGTCGTCGCCAATCTGGTCGCCGGTTCCGGCGCGGACCAGGCGAACCAGCTCGGCGG
Source organism: Streptomyces sp. NPDC003393 (assembly GCF_053589015.1). Lineage (NCBI taxonomy): Bacteria > Bacillati > Actinomycetota > Actinomycetes > Kitasatosporales > Streptomycetaceae > Streptomyces > Streptomyces sp. NPDC003393. Next base: position 279,834 of record NZ_JBSFRB010000004.1, read on the forward strand.
CTTCGCCGTGCGCTACGTCCTCGTCCACAAGGGCGCGCCCCGCGAGATCAGCCGCGTCCTGGACTCCACCCCCGGCCTGAGCCGGCTCAGCCAGCAGGACGGCAGCGCCCTGTGGCGGGTGGACCGGGAGGTCTCGCGCGCCGTCGTCGTGCCCGCCTCCGGCTCGGATTCCGGCCGGGACTCGGGCGAGGACTCGGGGGCGGCCTCCGCAGCCGGCGCGGCGCGGCCCGTCGCCGCCGGACCCGTCGAGATCCACACCACGATCCCGGCCGGCGCCGCGGGCCGCGTCCTGCGCCTGGCCGACGTCGCCGACCCGGGCTGGACGGCCACCCTGGACGGCAAGCCGCTCACCCGCACCACCCTCGACGGCTGGGCCCAGGGCTTCCAGCTCCCCGCGTCCGGCGGCAAGCTCGACGTCACCTTCGACGACCCGATCGGCCACACCGCCTGGCTGTGGGCCCAGGGCCTGCTCGCCGTCGTCCTCGTCGTCCTCGCCCTGCCCGGTCGGCGCCGCGACGTCGACGACGACCTGCCCGAGGAGCAGCCCGTTCCCGCGGAGGCGATCAGCGGCGAGGGGCGCCGGGCCCGCCGGCTGCGCGCCCAGGCGGAGGCCGAGGAGGCCGCCCGCGAACCCCAGCCGCAGGACGCGGACACCCTGCCTCCTCCTCCGGCGGAGGCTCCCGCCGTACCGCGCCAGCAGTCCTACGACGACTGGGACACCACCGCTTACGCCGGGGCCCCCGGTGCCGGAACGGCGACCGAGTACGGCGCCTACGGCGGCGAGCAGTACCAGAACGCCCCCGCCCAGGACCGGCAGTACCCGGCAGGCGCCTACGAGGACCCCTACCAGGGCGGCCAGGCCGGCTCGTACCAGGGCGGACAGTACGACCCGTACGCCTACGGCGGTGGGACGCCGGCGGGCCCCTACGACCCCACGGCCTACCAGGGTTACGAGGACCCGTACGACCAGGGCTACAGGGAGCCGTACGACCCGGCACAGCACCACGCGCAGGACCACGCGCACGGCATCGGCAGTGAGCGGCCCGACGGGAGCCAGCAGTGAACCGCACGACCCTGTCCCTGATCGCCGGTGTGGCCGCGCTCGCCGCTGTCACCGGATTCGCCGCGCTGGACACCCCGGACGCGACGGGCGCCGGCAACGCCAAGGCGGCCGCGCGGCTGCCCGTCGAGCGCACCACCCTGGTGTGCCCGGCCCCGAGCAGTTCGGACATCGCCGACACCTCGTACACGTCCTTCACCCCCGTGACCACGGGCGCGGACGGCGACGGCGAGGCCCGACTCCAGTCCGCCGCCGAAGAGTCGGCCACGACCGGCGACGACAAGGGCGAGAAGGACGGCAAGAAGAAGGCCCCCAAGCCGGTCCTGCAGCCGAAGGAGCCCGGCAAGCCGGTCACTGGCGACACCTCGGGCGGGGACGCGCCCGCGCTGATCGGCACCGCCGAGGGCAGGTTCGCGCCCGGCTGGACGATGCAGCAGACCACCGAGGTCGCCGCCGGCACCGGCCGGGGCCTGCTGGGCGTGGACTGCACCGCCCCGGACACCGAGTTCTGGTTTCCCGGCGCCAGCACCGCGGCCGGCCGTTCCGACTACGTGCACCTGACCAACCCGGACGACTCCGCCGCCGTCGTCGACATCGGGCTCTACGGCAAGGACGGCGCCGTGAAGTCGACGGTGGGGGAGGGCATCACCGTCGCACCGCACTCCAGCGAGCCCGTTCTGCTGTCCACGCTCGCCGACGCGCCGCAGGAGGACCTCACGGTGCACGTGAGCGTGCGCAGCGGCCGGGTCGGCGCGGCGGTGCAGGCTCTGGACGACAAGATCGGCGGTGACTGGCTGGCGGCCGCCGCGGACCCGGCGGACAGCCTCGTCCTGCCCGGCATCCCCAAGGACGCCACCTCCGTGCGGCTGGTCGCCTTCACCCCGGCCGACGCCGACACCGACCTCAAGGTGCGACTGGCCTCGGCGTCCGGGCTGATCACGCCCGCGGGCCACGACACCGTGCACCTCAAGGGCGGGATGACGACCGGCGTCGACCTGGGCGACCTCACCCGCGGGGAGGCCGGCTCGCTGGTGCTGACCCAGACCTCCCCGTCCGTGCCGGTGGTCGCCGCGCTGCGGGTGACCCGCGGCAAGGGCGGCAAGCAGGAGACGGCGTTCATCCCCGCGACCGCTCCCGTCGCCGCGCGCGCCACGTCCGCCGACAACAGCGGGAAGGGCTCGACGCTCTCCCTGACCGCCCCCACCGCCGCCGCGCAGGTCAAGGTCACGGCATCGGCGGGCAGCGAGGGCGGTACGGCGGTGACGAAGACGTACACGATCAAGGCGGGCACGACCCAGGACATCACCCCGCCCGCCCCGTCCGGGCTGAAGGGCACCTACGCCCTGACGGTGGAGCGTCTGTCCGGCGGCCCGGTGTACGGGGCGCGCACCCTGACCGCCACGGAGAACGGCGTCCCCGGGTTCACGGTCCAGACCCTGCCCGACGACCGGGGGACGGTGTCGGTGCCGCATGCGGACGAGGACGTGTCGGTGCTGCAAAAGTCCTGAACCCGGCCAGAGGGACGGGGACCCTGGGCGAAAGCCTCTGCGGGCGGGATCTGATCCAGCCAGGTCCGGCCCCGCCTCAGTCCTCTCCGTACCGGGGATCCACCGTCTCCGGTGTCAGCCCGAGCAGCTCGGCCACCTGCTCGACGACGATCTCGTGCACCAGGGCGGCCCGCTCGTCACGCCCCTTGCTGCGGATCTCCACCGGCCGCCGGTAGACGACCACCCGCGCCTGGTGGCCGTCCCGTGCGGGCATCGTGCCGCCCAGCGGCACCGGCTCGTCGATCCAGGGCTGCCCGGGCCCGTCCAGCCGCGGTACCTCCAGCACCACGAAGTCGATGTCGGCCAGCTGCGGCCAGCGTCGCTCCAGACGCTCCACGGAGTCCTGCACCAGATCCGCGAACGCCTCGGCACGGCTCGCGGCGAGCGGCACCTGGGGCGGTGCGATCGGGCCGCGCATGCCCCGGCCGTGGCGATCACGTCGTCGAGGCCCCGGGGCGGCGGAGCGGGGCGGTACACGGTTGTCCATCACTGCTGAAGCGTAGTCCCCGCCGACTGATCACGCCCGTGCCCGGCGCGGCATGCCGGACACGTGCCGGACACCGGCCGTCCGCGCGGTCGCGGATCACGGCGGCCGGTCAGGACGACCGGTCACACAGGCCACGACGACCGGTCACACACGTCACGACGACCGGTCATATCGGTCACGACGACTGCTCACTTGGTATCGATTCCGGCCAAGCCTGGCTCGTTTCCGTAACTCTCCGAGACCGTCGATCTCGAGACGATTGACGGTGTTTGTACCCAGTCGTGACCGGGGCAGGATGGGCCGGAGATCGCCTTCTCGGCCGTCTGTGCAGGTCAGAGGGGTGTTCCCGAAGGGGCTTGAAGCACGACACGGTGGGGTGACCTGGTGGAGAGTCGTCGCGGCCCGCTCAAGAGTGCGGTACCGTCCAACGTCGTGAGCCCTGTACGTCGCTGTTCGCGCACCGCTTGCGGCCGTCCCGCCGTAGCGACGCTGACGTACGTCTACGCCGACTCGACCGCGGTCCTCGGTCCGCTCGCCACCTACGCCGAACCCCACTGCTACGACCTGTGCGCCGAGCACTCCGAGCGCCTCACCGCCCCGCGCGGCTGGGAGGTCGTACGACTGCTCGACGGTTCGGCGCCCGCCCGCCCCAGCGGCGACGACCTGGAAGCGCTTGCCAACGCGGTGCGTGAGGCGGCCCGCCCCCAGGAGCGGGCGGCCCAGGCCGGTGGCGGCGGAGCGCGCGGTGCCGACCCGATGGAGGTCGCGCGCCGCGGTCACCTGAGGGTGCTCCGGTCACCGGACAACTGACAAAACCGTTCACCACCGCGTGCGCCGAGGCGCGCCCACCAGCCGGGCCGCAGGCGCCGGGCAGGCCGAGGACACGGCCCAACGCCTCGCCGGCCCTTCCGAGTTGTCCCATCGGTCCATCCGAGTCTCCCCGGCGGTACGTCCGCGCACGTCCACCAGTACGAGTACACAGTCACGCACCCGTCGGCCCCGCCGATCGGGACGGGTAGTTTGTGGTGACCGATGGAACTCCAGAAGGGTTGGCCGTGGCTGCTGATCTGTCGCAGATCGTGAAGGCGTACGACGTGCGCGGTGTGGTCCCGGACCAGTGGGACGAGTCGCTGGCCGAACTCCTCGGCGCGGCCTTCGCCCGGGTGACCGGCGCCGACGCCATCGTGACCGGGCACGACATGAGGCCCTCCTCGCCCGGCCTGGCCGGTGCCTTCGCGCGCGGCGCCGCCCGGCTCGGCGTCGACGTCACCGAGATCGGCCTGTGCTCGACGGACCAGCTCTACTACGCCTCGGGCGCGCTCGGCCTGCCGGGCGCCATGTTCACCGCCTCGCACAACCCGGCGCGGTACAACGGCATCAAGATGTGCCGCGCGGGCGCGGCGCCCGTCGGCCAGGATTCGGGCCTGACCGAGATCCGCGAACTGGTCGAACGGTGGAGCGAGTCGGGCGCCCCCGAACCGGCCGTGCGGGTGGGCACGATCACCCGGCGCGACACCCTGGACGACTACGCGGCCCATCTGCGCTCCCTCGTCGACGTCTCCGCCATCCGCCCCCTGAAGGTCGTCGTCGACGCGGGCAACGGCATGGGCGGCCACACCGTCCCCACGGTCCTGACCGGTTCGCCCGTCGACCTCGTCCCGATGTACTTCGAACTCGACGGCACCTTCCCCAACCACGAGGCGAACCCGCTGGACCCGGCGAACCTCGTCGACCTCCAGAAGCGGGTCCGTCAGGAGGGCGCCGACCTCGGCCTGGCCTTCGACGGCGACGCCGACCGCTGCTTCGTGGTCGACGAGCACGGCGAGCCGGTCTCCCCGTCCGCGATCACCGCGCTGGTCGCCGCCCGCGAGCTGGCCCGGCACGGCGGACAGGGCGTGATCATCCACAACCTGATCACCTCCTGGTCGGTCCCGGAGGTGGTCGAGGAGAACGGCGGCACCCCGGTCCGCACCCGGGTGGGCCACTCCTTCATCAAGGCCGAGATGGCGCGGACGGGCGCGATCTTCGGCGGCGAGCACTCGGCGCACTACTACTTCAAGGACTTCTGGAACGCCGACACGGGCATGCTGGCCGCCCTGCACGTCCTGGCGGCCCTGGGCGGCCAGGACGGCCCCCTGTCGGCGCTGGTGGCCCAGTACGACCGCTACACCGGCTCCGGCGAGATCAACTCCACGGTCGCCGACCAGGCGGCCCGCCTCACCGCGCTCAAGGCCGCCTACGCCGACCGCGAGGACGTCGCCCTGGACGAACTCGACGGCCTGACCGTCACCGCCGCCGACTGGTGGTTCAACGTCCGCCCCTCCAACACCGAACCGCTGCTGCGCCTGAACGCCGAGGCGAAGGACGCGGCCACGATGGCCGAGGTCCGCGACGAGGCCCTGAGGATCATCCGCGGCTGACAGGGACCGCCGGGGCCGTCCGCCGCCGTACGGCCCCGGCCGACTCCGTCACCGCGCCCCGCCGGCGGTAGTCTGACCAGGCACGTCCGTACAACCGCACACGCCCCCCTACGCCCCGGAGGGAACACCCATGCCGCTCGAAGCCGGCCTCCTGGAGATCCTCGCCTGCCCGGCCTGCCACGCCCCCCTCAAGGAGCAGGACGCGGAGCTGATCTGCACCGGTCAGGGCTGCGGCCTGGCCTACCCCGTCCGCGACGGCATCCCCGTCCTCCTCGTCGACGAGGCACGCCGCCCCGAGTGACGGGCGACCCGACGAGCCGCCCCGCGTGACCGGCGACGTGACCGACTCCGCGTCGGCCGGGCGGCCCGGTGTCCCCCCGTCCTGACGTCCCACCATCCCGACGACCCGGCGCGCCGACGCCGTGACGTCCGACGACCCGACGTCCCGGCGCTCCGGCGCTCGGAGCCCGATCGGAGGCTGCCGCCCATGCTCGACGAATCGCTGCTCGACGACCCGGAGGCACTCGCCCGGGCCGACCGCCGCGGACTGCTCCGCGGTGCCGCCGAGGCCGGCGCCCGGATCCGCACCGCCGCCCGGCACGCCGCTGAGGCCGGAGTGGGCGAACTCAAACCCGACGGCCGCCCCCGCGCCGTACTGATCGCCGGCCCCGGCGCCGCCGCCACCCACGCCGCCGACCTGCTCGGCACCCTGGCCGGCGGTGGCAGCCCCGTCACCCGGCTGGCCCCCACCGGCGTCGCCTCCGCCTCCGGCGCGCTGCGCTGGGAACTGCCCGGCTGGACCGGCTCCGTCGACCTGCTGCTGATCGCCACCCCGGACGGCACCGAACCCAGCCTGGCCCTGCTCGCCGACCAGGCCTACCGCCGGGGCTGCACGGTCGTCGCCGTCGCCCCGGCCGACACCCCCCTGGCCGAGGCCGTCGAGGGCGCCCACGGCCTGTTCGTCCCCATGGCGACGGCCCCCTACGACCACGGCGAACCTCTCGCCGGATCCGCCCCCGGAGTCTTCTGGGCGCTGGTCACCCCACTCCTCGCGCTGCTGGACCGGGTCGGCCTCGTCACCGCCGCTCCCGACGCCCTGAACGCCGCCGCCGACCGGCTCGACCACATCGCCGAGCGCTGCGGGCCCGCCATCGCCGCCTACAGCAACCCGGCCAAGACCCTCGCCGCCGAACTCACCGACGCGCTGCCGCTGATCTGGACCGAAGGCCTCGCCGCCGGTCCCGCGGGCCGCAGGTTCGCCGCCGGGCTCGCCGAGCTGTCCGGCATCCCCGCCCTCGTCGCCGAACTGCCCGAGGCCCTCGCCGCGCACAACGCGCTGCTCGCCGGCCCGCTGGCCGCCAGCGCCGACCCCGGCGACTTCTTCCGCGACCGCGTCGAGGAACCGGCCGCGCTGCACGCGCGCGTGGTCCTGCTCCGGGACCGCCCGCTCAGCGAGCTCACCGCCGCTCCCGCCGCCCGGGACCTGGCCCTCAGCCACGAGACGCCGATCAGCGAGTTGGAGTCGGAGCCCGGCGGCGAGATCGAGACCCTCGCGGAACTGATCGCCGTCACGGATTTCGCCGCCGTCTACCTGTCGCTCGCCTCCAGGGCCTGACCCGGGCCCGGGGCCCCGCGGACGGGCGCCCCGAAAACCACCGCAGAGAGAAACGCATGGACCGCCTCGACAACACCATCCGCCCCTACGCCTGGGGCTCCACCACCGCCATCCCGCACCTGCTCGGCGTCGAACCGAGCGGCGAGCCGCAGGCGGAGATGTGGATGGGCGCCCACCCGGGCGCGCCCTCGCGCACCGCACGCGGCACCCTGGTCGAGGTCATCGCGTCCGACCCGCAACGCGAACTGGGGGCCGAGGCCGTCGCGAAGTTCGGCCCGCACCTGCCCTTCCTGCTCAAGATCCTCGCCGCCGGCGCCCCCCTCTCCCTCCAGGTCCACCCCGACCTCCGGCAGGCCCAGGAGGGCTACGCCGACGAGGAGCGCCGCGGGATCCCCGTCGACGCCCCGCACCGCAACTACAAGGACGCCAACCACAAGCCCGAACTGATCTGCGCCCTCACCGAGTTCGACGGCCTGTGCGGCTTCCGCACCCCGGCCGAGGCCGGCGACCTGCTCGCCGCCCTCGACGTGGACTCCCTCAAGCCGTACGTCGACCTGCTGCACGCCCACCCCGAAGAGGCCGCCCTGCGCGAGGTCCTCACCGCGATCCTCACCGCCGACCGCGAGGAGACGGCCCACATTGTTGCCGAGGCCGCGGCCGCCTGCGCCCGCCTCGGCGGCGACCACGCCCCCTACGCCGGCATCGCCCACCACTACCCCGGCGACCCGGGAGTGCTGGCCGCGATGCTCCTCAACCACGTCCGCCTCCAGCCCGGCGAGGCCCTCTTCCTCGGCGCCGGCATACCGCACGCCTACCTCAGCGGCCTGGGCGTGGAGATCATGGCCAACTCCGACAACGTCCTGCGCTGCGGCCTGACCCCCAAGCACGTCGACGTCCCCGAACTCCTGCGCGTCGTCCGCTTCGAGGCGTCCGACCCCGGCGTGCTGCGCCCCGAGGCCGCCCCGGACGGCGAGGAGGTCTACGAAACCCCCATCGACGAGTTCCGCCTGTCCCGTTACGTCCTGCCCGAGGGGGCCACCGCCCACGACCTCACCCTGGGCACCCCGCAGATCCTGCTCTGCACCGCCGGCTCCGTACACGCCGGCGAGCACCGGCTCACCGCCGGGCAGTCCGTGTTCGTCCCGGCGGGGGAGCAGGCCGAGGTGTCGGGGGCCGGAACCGTCTTCCGGGCCACGGTCGTCGTATGAGCCCGCACGCGGCCCCGCTTCCGGTGACCTGACGTACCGCGGCCGGACCGGGCTGCAACAATGACCCACCGGCAAAGGCCAGGCAAAGCCCGCACGAGGGCGACAAGCCAGTACGAGGGCGAAGGGACAACGCGAACACATGAGCGCGTCAGGCGGCACCAGGGCGATCATGGCGGCACTCGGCGCCAATCTCGCGATCGCGGCATCGAAGTTCGTGGCCTTCGCCTTCAGCGGCTCGTCGTCGATGCTCGCCGAGGGCGTGCACTCGCTCGCCGACTCGGGCAACCAGTTCCTGCTGCTGGTCGGCGGCAAGAAGGCGCAGCGGGCGGCGACTTCGGAGCACCCGTTCGGCTACGGACGCGAGCGCTACATCTACGCCTTCCTCGTCTCCATCGTGCTCTTCTCCGTCGGCGGCATGTTCGCCATCTACGAGGGCTACGAGAAGATCAGCCACCCGCACGAGGTGGAGCACTGGTACTGGCCGGTTGGCGTCCTCGTCTTCGCGATCTTCGCCGAGGGCTTCTCCTTCCGCACGGCCATCAAGGAGTCCAACACGCTGCGGGGCGGGCTGTCCTGGACGCAGTTCGTCCGCCGCGCCAAGGCGCCCGAGCTGCCGGTCGTCCTCCTGGAGGACTTCGGCGCCCTGATCGGTCTCATCCTCGCCCTCCTCGGCGTAGGAATCGCCCTGCTCACCGGCGACGGCGTCTGGGACGGCATCGGCACCGTCTGCATCGGTGTCCTGCTCGTCCTGATCGCCCTCGTCCTGGCGGCGGAGACCAAGTCGCTGCTGCTCGGTGAGGCCGCCGGCGCGGAGGTGGTCCAGCAGATCGAGGCCGCCACGGTCGACGGCGACACCGTCACCCGCGTCATCCACATGCGCACGCTCCACCTCGGCCCCGAGGAACTGCTCGTCGCCGCCAAGATCGCCGTCCGGCACGACGACACGGCCACCGAGATCGCCACGGCCATCGACACGGCCGAGGCACGCATCCGGGCCGCCGTCCCCATCGCCCGCGTCATCTATCTGGAACCGGACATCTACAGCGAGACCGAGGCCGCCAATGGGCCCGACCCCGAGGCCACCCCGGGCGGCCCGACCCCGCACGCGGCCGGCCACTGAGACTCCGGCCCCGCGCCCGGGGAGCGGGGCCGTCCCGGCCGGGTCAGACCGGCCGCACCGGCCAGGGCGCCGGCGGCACGGGCGGTGTCCTGTGTCGCCGTACCACCAGGGCACCGATCCCGAGCCCGATACCGACAAGGACCAGCACTCCGCCGCCGAGCAGCCCCGCGACCAGCAACAGCGCGGCGGTGCGGCCGTCCGTCACCCTCCCCCGCACGGCCGACACGGGCACGGTCCCACCGTGGTCGGACGCGAAGAAACGGGAATCCCTCGAATCGGCCCGGTGGTCGCCCAGCAGGAACAGGCGGCCCTGGGGCACCTTCACGTCGAACGGCCGGTACGTCCCGTCGGCGTCGCCCCGGCTGACGTAGGGCTCCTCGAGCGGCTTCCCGTTCACCGTGAGCCGCTCCTCGGAGCCCACGCGCGTACAGCACGCCACTCGGTCGCCCCCCACCCCGATCACCCGCTGCATGACGACGGCACGGGTCCCGTAGCGGTCCGGCATCGAGAACATCACCACGTCACCGCGCCGCACCCGACTGCCGTCCATCCGTTCCCACGTGATGCGCTCACCCGGCTCGTAGGTCGGCTCCATGCTCCGGCTCGACAGCGTGCCGCCACCGTAGGCGTGCCGTCCGTACCCGAAGGCACCGACGGCCAGCGCCAGTCCCAGCACCCCCACGACCAGCGCCGCGATCCCCAGCCCCCGCCCTCTGCCCGCCATGTCCGTCCTTCCCGCCTGTCCCTTGATCGCTGCGGACAATAGCGACCGCCCCGACGGCAGCCCGCACGGGCCTCCCCCGATCGGCGTGCACGGTCCGGAGGCGGACTGGGGTGGGCAGGGCTGTCCGGTGTAGCTTGGGACGGAGCCAGACGTCGCTGCTGATGGCGGTCGGGCGGCCCCACGACGGGCCGGCCGAGGGAGAGAGGGCCTCCGACGGACTGCGCTGCGCGCACGCGGGCATGGCTGTGTCCTCTTCGGGCACCCCTGTGTCCGCCGCCGCGCAGATCAGCCGCATCCACCTCGCCCCAACCCCGAGGAGCAGTTCGTCATGACGACTGTCGAGAACCGACAGGACTTCAAGGTCGCGGACCTGTCTCTGGCCGAGTTCGGCCGCAAGGAGATCTCTCTGGCCGAGCACGAGATGCCGGGCCTGATGGCGATCCGCAAGGAGTACGCCGAGAAGCAGCCGCTGGCCGGCGCCCGGATCACCGGCTCCCTGCACATGACCGTGCAGACCGCCGTCCTCATCGAGACCCTCGTCGCCCTCGGCGCACGCGTGCGCTGGGCGTCCTGCAACATCTTCTCCACCCAGGACCACGCGGCCGCCGCCGTCGCCGTCGGCCCGGACGGCACCCCCGAGAACCCCCAGGGCATCCCCGTCTTCGCCTGGAAGGGCGAGACGCTGGAGGAGTACTGGTGGTGCACGGAGCAGGCGCTGACCTGGCCGGACAGCCCCACCGGCGGCCCGAACATGATCCTGGACGACGGCGGCGACGCCACCCTCCTCGTCCACAAGGGCGTCGAGTACGAGAAGGACGGCAAGGTCCCCTCGGTCGACACCGCCGAGTCCGAGGAGCACCGGGTCATCCTCCAGCTGCTGACCCGCACGCTGGGCGAGACCCCGCAGAAGTGGACCCAGCTGGCCTCCGAGATCCGCGGCGTGACGGAGGAGACCACCACCGGCGTCCACCGCCTGTACGAGATGCAGCGCGACGGCACCCTCCTCTTCCCGGCGATCAACGTCAACGACTCGGTGACGAAGTCGAAGTTCGACAACAAGTACGGCTGCCGCCACTCCCTGGTCGACGGCATCAACCGTGCCACCGACGTCCTGATCGGCGGCAAGACCGCCGTCATCTGCGGCTACGGCGACGTGGGCAAGGGCTGCGCGGAGTCCCTGCGCGGACAGGGCGCCCGCGTGATCATCACCGAGATCGACCCGATCTGCGCGCTCCAGGCGGCCATGGACGGCTACCAGGTCACCACCCTGGACGACGTCGTCGAGACCGCGGACATCTTCATCACGACCACCGGCAACAAGGACATCATCCTCGCCTCCGACATGGCGAAGATGAAGCACCAGGCCATCGTCGGCAACATCGGCCACTTCGACAACGAGATCGACATGGCCGGCCTCGCCAAGGTCCCCGGCATCGTCAAGGACGAGGTCAAGCCGCAGGTCCACACCTGGACCTTCCCCGACGGCAAGAAGATCATCGTGCTGTCCGAGGGCCGCCTGCTGAACCTGGGCAACGCCACCGGCCACCCCTCGTTCGTGATGTCCAACTCGTTCGCCGACCAGACCCTGGCCCAGATCGAGCTGTTCACCAAGCCCGACGCCTACCCGACCGGTGTCTACGTCCTGCCCAAGCACCTGGACGAGAAGGTCGCCCGTCTCCACCTGGACGCTCTCGGCGTCAAGCTCACCAAGCTGCGCCCGGAGCAGGCCGCGTACATCGGTGTGGACGTCGACGGCCCGTACAAGGCGGACCACTACCGCTACTGACCGACCCCGAGCCGCACCCGCGTCTCACTCAGGTTCGCTCGAGGCAGGCCCCCGCACCCCCGTGCCGGGGGCCTGCCCCTTTGCCGGACAACACGTGCCGACAACATGTGCCGGTCAGACCTGCCGGTCAGACCGAGGACTGGCCGGACCAACCGTCAAGCCCCAGGAACCCCATGCCCCACGGCCGCTATTCGCTCCACGATCCGCACGATCACACCCCCCTCGGTGAAGAGCACTTCCAGTGCGCCCCCGGCCCCTCCGGATGGCGCTACGTCTCCCAGGTCACCACCCCCTCGGGAGATCACCGCGGCTCGGTCGACCTCGCCCTCGACGGACTCGGCCGCCCCCTCCGCCTGGAACTCCACGCGGGCGGCTGGCAAGTACGCGGTGCCGCACTCGACGGCGTCACCTGGGTCCGCACCGACCCCACCGGAACCCATGCGGTCGAAGGCAATGTGCGCGCCCATGCCTTTACCGGCACGTCCCCGGCGTTCCTCGTCGCCACCGCTCGTCTCCTGCGCCTCACCCCCTCGGCCTCCGCTACCCGCGTACGCCTCGTCACCTTCACCGAACCGGTCCTCGCCCCCCGCACCGAGGACCAGTCCTGGGCCCTGGTGGAAAGAGAAGCACACGCCACTGACAGTGGCCCTCTGACCGTGGACGAATACCAGGTCACAGCCCTGGACACGGGCGAGCGGCACATCGTCCACATCACCGGTGACGTGGTACTGGCGGCCCCCGGCATCGAGCTCGAGGACCTCCAGTCACCGCCCTCCGTCTTCACCGCCTGACGCCGGGCTGCGGGACCGACGCCGACCGACGGCGAGCCGGCCGCACTACGCGGGAGGCACGAATCCGGTGGCAGGCCTCTCCCCATTGGCCGGCTCGGGCCGAGGCGCGGAAGCAACCGGTTCCTGCGGGACGGGATAGGTCGACGCCGGTGGGACGGGGTGGGCGGAAGTCTGGGCCGAGGGAGCCGGCGCCTGGGGCGCTGGAGCGGGCCCCTGGTGCGGGGGGAAAGCCCGAGTGCCCGGCCCGCCCGTCGCCGCACCGTTCCCGAAGGCCCTCCGCGCCTCGCGGACCTGCCGCTCCTGCAACACGGCCGCCAGATACATGTCCGGCGGGACCCCGGGCGGCACCGGAGCCCCGGTACGCGCCGAGAGATCGACGGCGAGCCGCTCCGCCATGCCCGAGCCGACCTGCGGATCCAGCTGCCGCATGCGTGTCAGGTACTGCCGGATCGCGAGCCACAGACCGTCCGGCACCGCCGACAGGTCGAGGGCCGAGAACCGCCCGGCCAGCCAGGGCGGCGGCGGAGGCACGAAGGACGCCTGTCCGGCCGGCACCCGTTCCCGCACCACGAGGGTGCCCGCGAAGACGTCACCCAGCCGACGTCCGCGGCCGGACACCAGGGAGGCGATGCAGGCGACGACGCCGAACGTCATCAGAATCTCCACCACGCCGATCGCCCCGCGCACCAGCGCGTGCCGGAACCGGATCGGACCGCCGTCGTCCCGGACGACACGCAGCCCGCAGGCCAGCTTCCCGAGCGACCGCCCGTGGCTGAGCGTCTCCACGGCGATCGGCCCGCCGACCAGCACCAGCAGAAAGGATGCGATCGACAGCGCGATCTGGGCCGCCTCGTCCATCGACGCCGTGGCGGCGAACAGACCGATGCTCACCATCACATAGACCGCCATCGCCACGGCGAGGTCCAGCAGGACGGCCAGTGCCCTGCTGGGCAGCCTCGCAGGACGCAGTTCCAGCGCCACCGCCTCGCCCGTCACCAGCTCACTCACGCCCGCCGCCTTCCCCTGGCCCGCCTTGGAGACGGCCAGTCTGCCAAGCTGTGGGCAATCGCGCCGCAGTACGACAAGCTGACGCATCCGACGGGCAGTCGAACAACCAGCCGAGGAGCAGACAGACCCGATGGACCTGGACGTCTTCGTCTCCGCCCACCGAGCCGAGTGGGACCGCCTCGAAGCCCTGCTCCGCCGCCGGCGCCGCCTCACCGGCACGGAGGCCGACGAACTTGTCACCCTCTACCAACGTGCCGCCACCCACCTCTCCCTGATCCGGTCCAGCGCCCCGGACCCGCAGCTGACCGGCCGGCTCAGTCAGCTGGTGGCTCGCGCGCGCAGCGCCGTGACGGGCACCCGGCGAGCGTCATGGCGCGACGTCACCCGTTTCCTCCTGGAGGGCTTCCCCGCGGCGGTGTACCGGGCGCGCCACTGGTGGGTACCCACGGCCGTCGTCTCCACCGTCGTCGCAGCCCTTCTCGGCTGGTGGATCGGAACTCACCCGGAGGTGCAGTCCACGATCGCCGCCCCCAGCGAGCTACGGCACCTCACCCGCCCCGGCGGCGAGTACGAGACCTACTACTCCAGCCACCCCGCGGCCGCCTTCGCCGCACAGGTGTGGACGAACAACGCGCAGGCTGCCGCCATGTGCCTGGTCCTGGGCGTGTTCCTGGGACTGCCGGTCCTCTGGATCCTCTTCGAGAACATGCTCAATCTCGGGGTCGGCATCGGCCTGATGTCCTCGGCCGGACGGCTCGACACCTTCCTCGGCCTGGTGCTCCCGCACGGACTGCTCGAACTGACCGCGGTCTTCGTCGCCGCCGGCACGGGTCTCCGTCTGGGTTGGACCCTCATCGACCCCGGCCCGCGCACTCGTCGCGCGGCCCTCGCCGAGGAGGGCCGCGCGGCCGTGGGCATGGCGATCGGACTCGCCCTGGTGCTCTTCGTCTCCGGTGCCGTCGAAGGCTTCGTCACCCCCTCGGGCCTGCCCACCTGGGCCCGCATAGGCATCGGGATCGTCGCCGAGCTGTGCTTCCTGACCTACGTGTACGTCCTCGGCGGCCGGGCCGCACGCACCGGCGAAACGGGAGACGTCGCGGCAGACGAGCGAAGCTCCGGCGTGCCGACGGCCGCCTGATGTGCATGAACGTCCGCCAAGCTGCTAGTGTCCTCTTCGCCCCACCGGAGCCGTTGACACGGAGCGGGTGGGGAGGTAGATTTACATAGTTGTCCGGAGATGGACCCAGTCCACAGGGCCACAGTGAACATCTACTTGCTTCTTGGAAACGTCGATTTCAAAAGAAGCCCTCCCGATGAATCGGAAGCGAAGTCCGGTCAGACCGGCGCGAAAGTTCTGATAAAGTCGGGTCCGCCGGAAAGGGAAACGCGAGAGCGGGAACCTGGAAAGCACCGAGGAAATCGGGTCGAAAAGATCTGATAGAGTCGGAGACACCGAAGGGAAGCGCCCGGAGGAAAGCCCGAGAGGGTGAGTACGAAGGAAGCGTCCGTTCCTTGAGAACTCAACAGCGTGCCAAAAGTCAACGCCAGATATGTTGATACCCCGTCCGCCGAACTGGTTTCGGTGGTCGAGGTTCCTTTGAAGAAAACACAGCGAGGACGCTGTGAACCGAGGGGACTATTCCTCTCCTTGGTTCCGCTCCCGTGTGTGTCACCGGGATGACCCGGAAAGCATTCACGGAGAGTTTGATCCTGGCTCAGGACGAACGCTGGC